>NZ_JBVJIM010000002.1:643094-1006122 GCF_055586305.1 Nonomuraea sp. NPDC051298 | reverse complement strand
AACGCCCGTGCCCAACCGAAGACCAGCTTCGCCGCCACTTCACCCATCCGAAGCTGGACCAGTTACCCGGCCAAGGTTGCGTGACGGGCCACTAGGTCGAACAGGAAGCCGATCGCGGCGCACACGATCGCCGCGCTGACGGCCTGCCGTACGATGACGACCAGAAGCTCGAGCAGGTTCCTCCACTGGCCTCGCGGATCACGGCGTTCAACTGCTGCTCATAGATCTTCTCATCGGTCACAGCGGCGGATTCTGCCGTAGCCGGAGAAGGCGACACCAGATGGTGCCGCTAACTGATTCATAACTGCGAGCCACGCTCCCGAGCACGGTCCTCAGTCCCCGGGCCGATCCCGCCAGATGCGGGCCGTCCTTCCGCATTCCCATCCCGCAGTCACCAGAGGGCCGAAGGGCGACGCCAGCGCTCCCAGCCGCGGGTCTCGACCAGCCCTTCAACCTCGTCATCGACAGCCGGCCCGCGCGAACCTGCACGTGGCCCGCCGCTACCCCTACCCCCACCTGCACCACCCCCGCGTCCTAAAGGACGGCATGAAAGGTGGACCACAGGAGCATTCTGGAGCGACGCGTTCGAGCATCCCATCCGCACCGCCGCTCAGGCGGCGCTGGGCGTGGTCGGCGCGGGAACCCATTGGCCTGCGGGAGACGTGACCAACGCCGCGGCTTCGCCGCCGAGGTCCGACGACTGTGCCAGATCAAGGTGTCCCGGAAGGACTGGAGCACTTTCCTCGACAAGCACACCCCCGTCCCCGCAGAGCACGGTCGCAAGCGCACCCTTGCCGAGAGCAAGCGTCACGCCCTTGCGCGCCTGTGGAACCATGACCAGCGCGTCCGCCCTTGGCAGGGCACGGCTTCGGCGTCGTCCAGGCGGTGAACACCTTCACCCACCATGAGCAGACCGTCCGCGGCGCGGCCAGAGCGGAGCACAACATGCACCGCATGGCCACCGGTGGCGTCGACGACCTCGACCTCGGCACCCCGCGGACTCTCGAGGCAGTCCTGCACCGACCGCTCCTGAGCAAGGCCACCTGACCCTGATTGAGGTGCGGTGCCATTCACGCTGCCGCACCTCACCCCTTCGTGAAAGGCTCTGGGGGAGCGCAGGGTTCGGAGGGCGACATGAACGACGAGACAGCCGCGTTGCTCTTCGACGTCGTCGGGCGGCTCGAAAAGAGCATCATCGCCCGCGAATACCCCGCCGTAGCCGCACTCCAAGGCGAGCGCGATCTCGAGGGAATCGGACTAGAGATGCATTTTGTACCTTACAATTAGGGCATCAGGTGGCCAAAGTATCACTGCAGTTCCACGCGGAGCCTGGCGAGATAGTCGAGCTCGCCAGGTCGTGGGCTCAAAGTATGCATCTGCAAGTCGCTGGTGAAAGGGCCGGCACGGACCGGGTGAGGCCGATAGCAGCCGAGGACCTGCGCCCGGAGTCGCCAGCGGTCGCCGAAGTCAATCGGCTCTATCTCGCTCCGGCCACCTCCGTTCTGGAGGCCTCATCATCGGAGGAGTTCTACCGCCGCAATCCTGACGTGTTGACGATTGAAATCGGAGAACGCTCAGCGGATGCGCTGCGCGAGTCCTTTCTCGGAGCGATGACCGAAAAGGATGCCGAGCTCGCTCTGTGGCGAAAAATTCGCCGTCAGGCCGCCGCCTCCATGCGCAAGGGGGCATGGGTCGTCAATCCGATCTCCCAGGCCCGGCATGAATACAAGAACCACTGCTACACCGAGGGGGCACTCCGCCTGGCGAGCCAGGGAGTGCGGATGTTGCCGTCTGCAGGTTGGAACGAATACGAGTTGGGCGTAGCCCGTCCTCAGTAATGACAGGAAAGATCACGCAGTGAGGGCATGTTCGTCCTGGTAACTGCCCTGGGTGACACGATCGTGTCGCCGTGCGAGTCAGTAGCGCCAGTAAACGCTTAGATGCCTGTTGCCGGTCGGCGCGTGGAGTTCGACACCGCTTCTGCTCCGGTCAGGCCCCAGTGCACCTCGAACCCATCACCGACCGTAGCCGGCCGTACGCGCCCGGCCCCGGGCCATCGGCGGACGTCGCCGTGGGTCCCGGCTTGCCCCCGATCCAGGACCCGGGGTGTGGCTGCCAGCGCACGCAATGAGATCATCCGGACCGTGACCGCCGCTGCGGCAGGGGTAGGTGCCGCCATCACCCTGGCCCTCGCGTTCCGCCGACAACGGCACGCCGAAATCGTGGCCGATCGCACCGATCATGACGTCACTGAACGCCACGTCACCGAGCTTTACACCAAAGCCGGTGCGCCATGAGGCGCATGACACTAGGCGATGGTGTTCGTGCTGGTCAGCGGGAGTGCTCGCCCGACACCGCCCTTAACCACCTCGATAGGAGCCTCAACGATGAGGCGGCCTTGCATAACCGGAGGTGTGGCGCACTCAAAAGAGTCGTGTAGGTCGATACTGGAGCCGCGAAACCTACAGCGTCAGGCTCCAATCCTGGATAGAGTCTTGAGGTACCTCTCGACGCTTGGGGAGTCCGCTGTTCTACGAGGAGCATCCGTAAGATCAGCGACCCGGCCTCGTAGGGGCCAGAACTGAATACACCACTCCTCAACGCCTTGCGGAGGAGAGTCTTCTTTTGGCCAGATCCAGCCCTCGCCCGGACGACGACTTGCCCTGATATTCCATTCGTCGGCATCTCTACGCAGATCCAAGGGCGCAGGCGGGGGCCCGCTACCGTATAGCCTGCTCAAGTAGACGAGACCGGAACTGGAATAAAAAGGGGCCACCTTACTCCTTTCCCAGGAACCGGTGGCATCGGGAGGGGAACCATCCCACAGTTCCAGGACAACCTGGGTCTCATGCCATCCGTCACTGCTCAGAAATACCGCCCAATTCAAGGTCGCCTCGAACCAGGAGGCTTGGCTGAGACGCGCCGAAACCTCCTCCACACCAGGCCAGCCCGGCGGGTCGTCCAAGGTACCGTCCTGATCTCTCAGCATGAATTGACTCCGCTCCACCGTGATGGTCTCGTGGAGACGATCGACAAGTTGCGACATTCACGCTCCGCACGTTTCATTGATAATGCAGGGCGCGGTCTTCGGAACGAGACCACACCCTGCATCCAATACGAATGGAAGCTTGTTCCGTTGCTCCGGATCAATGATTCTGCCGGACGCCTTCCTTGCTGTAGAGGCGGATGAAGAAGGCGTTCCCGTCCAACCTTCGACCGTATACATAATAAGACCGGGTCCGCCCCATGCGTTATTTTCTGCGGCTCAGGTACAGGGTGATTATTGTGCCGTTATAGGTGACGGCCAGATGATTCCATTGGTTCAGCGGCAGCGGGCCGCCCGCAGCGAGCGGGCACCCCTGGCGTACCTCAAGGCCAGAAATCTCCTCGCCCAAGACTTTTGACTCTTATACGGTCACCTGCATGAACTCGCAGCACCAGCACGACTCGGTGACCGCGGTGAACACGCTGACCGCCCGATGGGTGCACACCTGTTCGGGTGAGTCGGTCGTGATGACCGGGGCAGGCGCCTGGCCGCTGCTGGCCCACCTGGCATCGGCCGCCGAGGGACGGGGACGCAGGGAACTGCAGGAGGCCGTCGGGATGGACGCCGCCACCTCATCCCAGGCGGCCCGAGCCGTGCTGTCGATCATGGACAGATCCACGGCGATCCGCTCGGCGCTGGGCTTGTGGTCCAGGCCGAACCTGCCCCTGCATCGGGCCTGGCTCACCACGCTTCCCCCAGGCATGCAAGGCGAACTGACCTCGGACCCCACCGCCGACCAACTCCGACTCGACGCCTGGGCCAATGAACAAACTGGCGGGCTCGTTCCCGCCATGCCCCTTCATCTGACCGACCGAGTGCTCCTTGTCCTGGCCATGGCGCTGACCGTTCGCACCAAATGGCTTCGCCCGTTCTCCGATGACATCGACCTGTTCGAGGCCGGCCCGTGGGCCGGACGTGAGATTCATGTCCTACACCGTCGCACTGGCATCCTCGACCGTGCCAGGGTTGCTGATACCCCTGCCGGCCCGCTGACCTTGCTTCGCGTCATGGGTACAGGCGGACTCGATGTCCATCTTGTTCTCGGAGGCAACTCGATCAAACCCGGCGACGTCCTCACCGCCGCTATCGACGTACTGGCCGGACATCACCCCGCCATCCCAACCGGCCTCCTGCCTTCGGGCAGCCCCGGGCCCGGGGTAACAGTCCGTCATGTCCGCAGCCTGCCCCTGACGACGTATTGAACGTCAGGGTCCCGCGCTTCACCATCGCCTCCACGCACGACCTGCTGGACCTGCCCGAGGTCTTCGGCCTGGCAACGGTGACCGACCCGAGCCGCGGGCACTTCCCCGGCATCAGCCCCCAGCCCCTCGCCGTCACCCAGGCTCAGCAGAACGTCGTCGCCACCTTCCAAGCCACCGGCTTCGAGGCCGCCGCTATCACCGCCTTCGGCGCTGTGGCAGGCGGAATAGGCCCACCACCTCCCTACCGCGTCAAACACATCGACCTCGACTTCAGCCATCCCTTCGGATTCCTCGCTGTTGACCGCCGAAGCCACCTCATTTTGACCGCCGGCTGGGTCGCCGAACCCGAAACCCGGCCTGCGGAACCCAGCAACTAAGCACTGTGCATTCGCGCGCGAAACATGCAAGCTCGACCGTTCGTTCATGTGGGTCGTCAGCGCTGATGGCGGCGCGTAAGAACCTGCGCCGTTCCGCTGACGGACCTACTCCGCGGCATCGATTTGCGAGGCCACCCTTCTGACAATCGGCAGGATGTCCAGCCCAGTCGCCGCCCTGGACCATGGCGGACAGCGCAACGTGGTCGCGAGCGGCCACCCGCTCCTTGGCCAGGCTGCGGTACAGGGTGGAGAGGCACCCGCACGTCGTCCGGCTCACCCGTGCCCGCGCACACGGGACCTCTCCTCGGAAGGCGCCGGCGACCTGGCTGACATCCTGGACGCGCTGCCCGGCCGGACCCGCGAGCTGATCGCAGCTCTGCGTACAGCCGCCGCCACGCCCGCTCCCGAGCGGAGGGCTGAACATGTGTCCACGTCTCGGCGAGCCCTCTCGCAGATCGCGCACGTGTACGGTTCAAGATCCCTCCGAACCACGTGAACGGGGCGGCTCCACCAGGGCTGACCACGAGTTCCCGCCCGACTTGCTCCAGCTCAAAAGCGATTTCCTGGATTTTGCTTCTCCGCGGGCCAGTACTCGTCTCTGAGCAGGCGCTTGTAGAGCTTGCCTGTCGGCTGGCGGGGCAGTTCGGGGCGGAAGTCCACCGTTCGAGGGCACTTGTAGTGGGCCAGGCGTTCCCGGCAGTACGCGATCAGCTCCACCTCCAGCTCCGGCCCCGCCTCGTCCATGGACGCCAGCTCGACCACGGCCTTGACCTGCTCGCCCATCTCCTCGTCCGGCACCCCGAACACCGCCACGTCGTCCACCTTCGGATGCACCGACAGCACGTTCTCGGCCTCCTGCGGGTAGATGTTGACCCCGCCGGAGATGATCATGTACGAGCGCCGGTCGGTGAGGTACAGGAAACCCTCCTCGTCCAGGTAGCCGATGTCGCCCAGCGTGGTCCAGCCCCGGCCGCGCGGGTCCTGGGCCGCGCGGGTCTTGGCGGGGTCGCCGTGGTACTCGAAGCGGGCGCCGTTCTCGAAGTAGATGGTGCCGTGCTCGCCGGGCGGCAGGTCCTCGCCGTCGTCGTCGCAGACGTGCACGGTGCCGAGCAGCGAGCGGCCGACCGTGCCCTTGTGCGCCAGCCAGTCCTCGGGGCCGGCGTAGAGGAAGCCGTTGCCCTCGGTGCCCGCGTAGTACTCGTGGACGATGGGGCCCCACCAGTCGATCATCTGTTCCTTGACGGGGACGGGGCAGGGCGCGGCGGCGTGGATGGCGTACCGGAGTGAGGACAGGTCGTGGCGCTGCCGGGCCTGCGGCGGCAGCTTGAGCATCTTGATGAACATCGTCGGTACGAGCTGCGTGTGCGTCACCCGGTACCGCTCGACCAGCGCGAGGTAGCGCTCCGGGTCGAAGCGCTCCATCACCACCACCGTGGCCCCGAGCCGCTGGAAGGTCAGGCAGTAGCGCAGCGGCGCGGCGTGGTAGAGCGGCGCGGGCGAGAGGTAGACGCTGTCGCCCGAGGGCGCGAACAGGCCCTGGACGAGCCTGAACAGCGCGCCGGGCTCGTCGAGCGGGCCGTGGGCGGAGGACGGTTTGACGCCCTTGGGGCGACCGGTGGTGCCCGAGGAGTAGAGCATGTCGGCGCCCGCGCACTCGTCCACGATCGGGGTCACGGGCTGCTTCGCGACCGCCTCCGCGTACGGCTCGAAGCCGTCGGCCACGCCGTCGAGCATGAGCCGCAGCTCCACACCTGGCGTGGCGGCGGTGACGGAGGTGGCGAGGCCGACCAGGGCGGCGCTGGAGATGAAGACCCGGGCGCCGCAGTTGCCGACGACGTAGGCGAGTTCGTCGGCCTGCAGCCGCGAGCTGATCGGGGTGTAGTACAGGCCCGAGCGGTGCGCGGCCCAGGCGACGGCCAGGAACAGGGGGTGGTTGGCGAGCAGGAAGGCGACGTGGTCGCCCGGCCGCAGCCCCGCCTCGCGGAAGAGGTGGGCCAGCCGGTTCGACTCCTCGTCCAGTTCGCGGTAGGTGACGACCTGCCCGGAGCCCGCCATGATCACAGCGGGCTTGTCGGGGGTGACTGCTGCGATGGCTCCCGGATACATGACAGAACAGTATTCGGCTGGTCGGCCGCCACGCCAGAACCCCGGTCCTGGCAGGGGAAGGGCGAGCCGGTCACTCCGCGGGGATGACCGAGCCCTCGTACTTCTGCTTGATGAAGTCCTTGACCTTCTGGTCCTGCAGGAGCTTGCCGAGGGTCACGATGCCGGCGTCCTGCTCGTGGCCCGACTGCACGACCAGGCCGTTCACGTACGGGTTGCCCTCGGTCTTCTCCAGCACGAGCGCCTGCGTGGCGGGCTTGAGCCCGGCTTCGAGCGCGTAGTTGCCGTTGATCACGGCGGCGTCCACGTCCTCCAGAGAGCGCGGGAGCTGCGCCGCCTCAAGCGGCTTGAACTGCAGGTTCTTGGAGTTCTCGACCACGTCGCGCTCGGTGGCCGCGGTGCCGGCGCCGTCCTTGAGCTTGATCACGCCGTTGTCGGCCAGCAGCTTGAGCGCGCGGCCGAGGTTCGTGGCGTCGTTCGGCAGGGCCACGGTGGCCCCGGAGGCCAGCGCAGGCAAGCTGGTGATCTTCTTGGAGTAGAGGCCGAGCGGCTCCAGGTGCACCGGCGTGACGAAGCTCAGCTTGGTGCCCTTGCTCGCGTTGAAGTCGTCGAGGTACGGCTTGTGCTGGAAGAAGTTGGCCGTCAGCCGACCCTCGTCGAGTTGCACGTTCGGCTGCACGTAGTCGGTGAACTCCACGACCTCCAGCTTGAGCCCGGCGGTCGGGGCCAGGTTCTGCTTGACGAAGTCGAGGATCTCCCCGTGCGGCACGGGGCTGACGCCGATCTTGAGCACGGTGTCGGCCGACTCGGCGGCCGTGGTCCCGGCCGCGGTCTCGGCGGCGGTCCCGGTCGCGGACTGCGACGTGCCGCACGCGGCGAGCGACAGGGCCAGCGCGACGGCACCCGCAAGGCGGTGAATACGCATGATCTTCCTTACTTATGTGATAGGCGCCGGGCGACCCAGTCGCCCAGGCTCTGGAGCAGTTGCACGATCACGAGCAGCAGCACGACGGTGACGATCATGAGGAGGGTCTCGAACCGCTGGTAGCCGTACCGGACGGCCAGGTCGCCCAGCCCTCCCCCGCCGAGCGTGCCGGCCATCGCGGAGTAGCCGATGAGCGCGACGACGGTCACGGTCAGGCCCGCGACCAGGCCGGGCAGCGCCTCGGGCAGCAGGACCTTGCGCACGATGGTGGTCCGGCTCGCGCCCATGGCCTGGGCGGCCTGCACGACGTCGGTGCCGACCTCGCGCAGCGCGGTCTCGACCAGCCGGGCGAAGAACGGCACCGCGCCCACGGTCAGCGGCACCACGAACGCCGCGGTCCCGATGGTGGTGCCGACCACGAGCCGGGTGAACGGGATGATCGCGATCATCAGCACGATGAACGGCAGCGACCGCCCGACGTTGACCACGAACCCGAGCGCCGACTTCAGCGCCGGCGCCGGCCGCAGCCCGCCCCGGTCGAACACCACCAGCGCCACCCCCAGCGGCAGGCCGAGCAGCAGCGTGAACACCGCGGACCAGCCGACCATCTGCGCCGTCTCCAGCGTGGCCGGGCCCAGCAGCGGCAGCATCTCTTCCCAGGTCACGCGGCCTCCTCGACGATCAGCCCGGAATCACGCAGGTACGCCAGCGCGGCGGCGCGCTCGGCGCCGTCCAGCGTGACGCGCAGGCGGCCGACCGGGCCGCCGGCCAGGTCCTCGATGGAGCCGCCCAGGATGCCGACGTCCACGGCGAACTTCCGCGCCACCTCCGACACCACGGGCTGCCGGGGGTCGCCGGTGAACGTCAGCGTCACCGACCCGGCGGGCGCGGGCTCGGGCAGCGGGAAGATCTCCCTGGTCAGGCGGGATCCGGGCGTCCTGATGAGGTCGGCGATGGCGCCCGACTCCTCGACGCGGCCCCGCGCCATGATGGCGACCGAGTCGCAGACGCTCTTGACCACGTTCATCTCGTGGGTGATGAGCAGGATCGTCAGCCCCAGCTCGGTGTTGAGCCGCTTGAGCAGGGCCAGGATCGACTGCGTGGTGGCCGGGTCGAGGGCGGAGGTGGCCTCGTCGGACAGCAGCACGGCGGGCTCGCCGGCCAGCGCCCTGGCGATGCCGACACGCTGCTTCTGGCCGCCGGAGAGCTGGTGCGGGTGGTCCTTGCCGCGCCCGTCCAGGCCGACCAGCTCCAGCAGCTCGCCGACGCGGCGCTCGCGCTCGGCCCTGGGCACGCCCATGACCTCCAGCGGGAAGGCCACGTTCCCGGCCACCGTGCGCGAGGAGAGCAGGGCGAAGTGCTGGTGGATCATGCCGATGCGCTGCCTGGCGCGGTTCAGCTCGCGGCTGCCGAGCGCGGTCAGGTCCTGGCCCGCGACGGTGACGGTGCCCGCGTCGGGGCGTTCGAGCAGGTTGACGCAGCGCAGGAGCGTGCTCTTGCCGGCGCCGCTCTGACCGAGCACGCCGTAGATCTCGCCTTCGCGCACGTGCAGGTCGACGCCGTCCAGGGCGACGGTCGTGCCGTACTGCTTGCGCAGGCCAGAAGCCTGGATCACGGATAATCCCCACGACTGAGGGCGGCCACCACGGGCCGCGCGAACGTACATCACCGGAAGACAGGGCGCTCCGGTCAGCGCGTGCCAGGGTGGAACGGCAGGTGGCTCAGCCTGCGCAGCACATAGCCCGGTGTGGGTGCCTCGTTCACGCCGTTGCCAACGATCCGGCAAGATCCCCCTATTCCCGATCTTTTTGTGATCCGGGTCACCGGTCCGGCGGCACGCACGAAACCGCCCCGCCGCACCCCTGGGAAGGGCGAGTACGGCGGGGCGGTCGTCCGGGAGACTCGTCTCGGAGACGGGCAGGTCAGGCCGCCACGGAGGAGGCGACCTGGGCCGGGGTGAGCGCGATGTCGAGGACCTCGCGCACGTCGCTGACGGTGTGGATGGTCAGCTCGCCGCGCACCTCCTCGGGCACGTCGTCGAGGTCGGGCTCGTTGCGGGCCGGGATGAGGACGGTCGTGATGCCCGCCCGGTGCGCGGCCAGCAGCTTCTGCTTGACGCCGCCGATCGGCAGCACCCGCCCGGTCAGCGAGATCTCGCCGGTCATGGCCACGTCGCCGCGGACCTGCCGCCCGGACAGCAGCGAGGCCAGCGCCGTCGTGAGCGTCACCCCGGCCGACGGCCCGTCCTTCGGCACCGCGCCCGCCGGGAAGTGCACGTGCACAGAACGGTCCTTCAGCGCGGTGACCGGCAGCTCCAGCTCCGCGCCGTGCGAGCGCAGGTAGGACAGCGCGATCCGGGCCGACTCCTTCATCACGTCGCCGAGCTGGCCGGTGAGCGTGAGCCCCGTCTCGCCCGTCTCCGGGTCGGCCAGCGACGCCTCCACGTAGAGCACGTCGCCCCCGGCCCCGGTGACGGCCAGGCCGGTGGCCACGCCCGGCACCGACGTGCGCTGGGTGGCCTCGGGCAGCGACGACTCCGGCACGAACCTGGGCCGCCCGATGTAGCCGACCAGGTCGTCGTCGCCGACGGTCACGGGCAGCTCGTCCTTGGCCGCCACCTTGCGCAGGATCCTGGCGATCGAGCGCTCCAGGGAGCGGACCCCGGCCTCGCGGGTGTATTCAGCGGCCAGCCTGCGCAGCGCGGTGTCCTCGACCGTGACCTCCTCGGCCGTCAGCCCGGCCAGCTCGAGCTGCCGGGGCAGCAGGTGGTCGCGGGCGATGGCGACCTTCTCGTCCTCGGTGTAGCCGTCGAGGGTGACGATCTCCATCCGGTCGAGCAGCGGCCCGGGGATCGCCTCCAGGACGTTGGCCGTGGCCAGGAACAGCACGTCGGACAGGTCGAGCTCGACCTCGAGGTAGTGGTCGCGGAACGTGTGGTTCTGTGCCGGGTCGAGCACCTCCAGCAGGGCGGCCGTGGGGTCGCCGCGGTAGTCGGAGCCGACCTTGTCGACCTCGTCGAGCAGGACGACCGGGTTCATCGAGCCGGCCTCGCGGACGGCGCGCACGATGCGGCCGGGCAGGGCGCCGACATAGGTGCGCCGGTGGCCGCGGATCTCCGCCTCGTCGCGGACGCCGCCGAGCGCCACGCGGACGAACTTGCGGCCCATCGCGCGGGCCACCGACTCGCCCAGGGAGGTCTTGCCGACCCCGGGAGGGCCGGCCAGGGCCAGCACGGCGCCGCTGCGCCGGCCGCCCACCACGCCGAGGCCCTTGTCCTGGCGGCGCTTGCGCACGGCCAGGTGCTCGATGATGCGGTCCTTCACGTCGTCGAGACCCGTGTGGTCGGCGTCGAGCACGGCCCTGGCGCCGGTGATGTCGTAGTTGTCCTCGGTGCGCTCGTTCCACGGCAGGTCGAGGACGGTGTCGAGCCAGGTGCGGATCCAGCCGGTCTCGGGCGACTGGTCGGAGGTCCGCTCCAGCTTGTCGACCTCCTTGAGCGCGGCCTCGCGCACCTTCTCCGGCAGGTCGGCGGCCTCTACGCGGGCGCGGTAGTCTTCCTCCTCGCTCTCGGCGGAGTCGCCGTTCAGCTCCTTCAGCTCCTTGCGGACGGCGGCGAGCTGCTGGCGGAGCAGGAACTCGCGCTGCTGCTTCTCCATGCCCTCCTGGACGTCCTTGCGGATCGTCTCGGCGACGTCGAGCTCGGCGAGGTGCTCGCGGGACCACTCGATCAGCCTGGCCAGCCGGTCGGCCGGGTCGGCCGCCTCCAGCAGCTCGACCTTCTGGGCCGTGGTCAGCCACGGGGTGTAGCCGGAGCTGTCGGCCAGCAGTGAGGGGTCGTCGATCTGGTTGACCTGGTCGACCACCTGCCAGGCGCCGCGCTTCTGCAGGATGGTGGTGGCCAGGGCCTTGTACTCCTTGGCCAGCTCGTGGGCGCGCTCGCCCACGGCGGCGGTGTCGATGGTGTCGGCCTCGACCCACAGTGCGGCGCCGGGGCCGGTCGTGCCGGTGCCCACGCGGACGCGGTTGACGCCGCGCACGACGGCGGCGGGCTCGCCACCCGGCAGCCGCCCGACCTGCTCGATGACGGCCTGCACGCCGATCGCGCCGTAGCGGCCGTCGACGCGGGGAACGAGCAGGACCCGTGGCTTGTTGCCACCGGATGCACGGGCCGCCTCGATGGCAGCGCGCACCTCGGAGTCGGACAGGTCCAGCGGAACCACCATGCCCGGCAGGACGACCTCGTCGTCGAGCGGCAGGACCGGGAGGATCAAGCTCTCACTCATGCGAACTCCAAAGGGTTGAGTTATACCGACTCAATTCATTGGAGCCGCCCGTTGTTCCCTTCATTGCCGATGTTCGCTCACGGCGATCGTAATCGTGTAAGTGCTACCTGAGGGTGAGGGCCGGGATCAGACCCCGGTGTGACGACGGGCGCCGGGCGCCGACGTAAGCTCGGCCAGGTGATCCTCGTCCGATGGGCCCGTGGGCTCGGCCGCTCGGTCGCCCGGCCCCACCCGGCCGGGGGCGGAGGCCGTGACGCCGGGCGTGAGGCCCCGGCGTCACGCCGCTGGGAGCGGGTGCGGGAGGCCGCCCTGGTGGGGCTGCGGCCGGTCGAGCTGGCGTTGTTCCGGGGCGAGGCCGATCCCCACCGGCCCGTGCCCCGCCTGAGGCACCGGGTGCCGCGCGGCATTCGCCGCCTGCTGCCGTTCCAGACCTACGACCTGGTGCAGCTCGCCGATCTCGCCCTGGCGGTCTTCCTCTACGGGCTCACCCTGTCGATGGTGCTCGACTGGAACCTCGACGCCGCCCGCGCGCTCGCGCTCGGCGGCACCCGGCCGGGCCCGATCGCCGAGTCCGTGGTCTACCTGACCGCGATCGGCGCCTGCCTGCCCCTGGCCCTGCGGCACCGCTGGCCGCTGGCCGCCTGGCGGGTCGCGTTCGTGGCGCTGCCCCTCGTCGTCTGGGTCAACGTCAGGCTGGTCCAGGGCGATCCGCCCTATCTCCTGCCGGCGATCGTCACCTACCTGATGGTCCTCTACTCGGTCGCCGTACGCTGCGAACGGCGCGTGACGGTGGCCGTCTGGGTGCTCACCGTGCTCGCCGCCTGGATCATCCACCCCAACTCGATGCCGCTCATCGCCGTCATCGTGTCGGTCGCGGCGCTGTTCGGCTACAACGTACGCGTCCGGCGCAGCGCCACCGAGAAACTGGTGGCGGAGGAGCGGCGCACGCGGGAGGCCGAGAACGCGCAGGCGGTGCTGGCCGAGCGCGCCCGCATCGCGCGCGAGCTGCACGACGTGGTCGCGCACCACATGTCGGTGATCGCGATCCAGGCGGAGGCGGTGCCGCTCAAGGCGGCGGGCGACGTGGCCCAGCTCGAAGCGGGGCTGGCCGAGATCCGGGGCCTGTCGCTGGAGGCGATCGCCGAGCTGCGCCAGGTGCTGGGCGTGCTGCGCGATCCGGCGGGCCGCACCGACACCGCGCCGCAGCCGGGGCTCGACCGGATCGACGAGCTGGTCGCCAACGCGCGGGCCGCCGGGCTGGCCGTGCGTGTCGAGCAGGGCGGCGCACCGGGCGGGCTGCCGTCGGCGGTGGAGCTGTCGGCCTACCGGATCGTCCAGGAGTCGCTGTCCAACGTGATGCGGCACGCGCCCGGCGCCACCGTCGCGGTCGACGTCACCCGCACCGACGTCGAGCTGCGCCTGCGCATCGCCAACGGACCGGGCACCGAGCCGGCGGCCCCGCGCGGGAGGGCCGCGCAGGCGGCGGCGCGCGAGGGCGGGCAGGGGCTGGTGGGGATGCGGGAGCGGGCGGCGCTGCTCCGCGGCACGCTCGACGCCGGGCCCGTTCCCGGCGGAGGCTTCGAGGTACGCGTGAGCCTGCCGATCGCGGAGAGGGAGGGCGGTTGATCCGGGTTCTGATCGCCGACGACCAGGGCATGGTGCGCACCGGGTTCACGGTGTTCCTGAGCGGGCAGCCCGACATCGAGGTGGTGGGCGAGGCGGCCGACGGGCGCGAGGCCGTCGAGCGGGCCGCCGAGCTGCGCCCCGACGTGGTGCTGATGGACGTGCGCATGCCCGTCATGAACGGCCTCGAGGCGACCAGGGAGCTGCTCGCCCGCCAGGAGAGCGCGAAGGTGCTCATCCTGACGACGTTCGACCTCGACGACTACGTCTACGAGGCGTTGCGGGCGGGCGCGAGCGGGTTCCTGCTCAAGGACGCCTCGGCCGCGCAGCTCGCCGAGGCCGTACGCGTGGTCGCGGCCGGGGAGGCGCTCATCGCCCCGGCGATCACCAAGCGGCTGATCACCGAGTTCGCCCGGCTGGGCACGTCCCGGCCGGTGGCGGGCCGACGGCTCGACGAGCTGACCGACCGGGAGAGCGAGGTGCTCATGCTGGTCGCGCAGGCGCTGTCCAACCAGGAGATCGCCGAGAAGCTGTTCGTGGCCGAGCAGACGGTCAAGACGCACGTGGGGAGGGTGCTGATGAAGCTCGGGCTGCGCGACCGTGCCCAGGCCATCGTGTACGCCTACGAGAGCGGCCTGGTCCGCCCCGGCGAATAGGCCGGGCGAAGCGCCAGGCGAAGGGCCAGGCGAAGGACCATGCAGACTGCCGGGCAAGAGGCCGGGGAATGGCCGGGGGAATCGACCGGGGAATGGGCCGGGGTCGTTCCCCGGCCCGCGCCCGCGCCGTACAGTCGGCGGATGGACCCGGTTGAGCTCTTCCACGAGGTGGCTGCCACCGTCCCCGCCTACCGCAGGTTCCTCGACGAGCACCAGGTGGACCCCGCGAAGGTCGTGACGCCGGAGGACTTCGCCCGGCTGCCCATGACCACCAAGGACAATTACACCCTCCGCCACCCCCTCCCCGACCTGTGCAGGAACGGAGTGATCGGCGACATGATCGCCGTCTCCTCCGGGTCCACGGGGACGCCGTCGTTCTGGCCGCGCTCGGTCGCGGACGAGCGGGTGATCGCCGACCGCTTCGAGGAGGTCTTCGGCGACTCCTTCGGCGCCCGCGAGCGGCGGACGCTGGCCGTGGTCTGCTTCGCCCTCGGCACCTGGGTGGGCGGCCTGTTCACCGTCGGCTGCTGCCGCCACCTGGCCGAACGCGGCTACCCGATCACCGTGGTCGCCCCCGGCACCGACCGGCGGGAGATCCGACGGGTGATCCCCGAGCTGGCCCCGCACTTCGACCAGGTCGTGCTGCTGGGCTACCCGCCGTTCCTGAAGAACGTCATCGACACCGAGGACCTCCCCTGGGCCGACTGGAACGTCAAGCTGGTCACGGCGGGCGAGGTGTTCAGCGAGGAGTGGCGGGCGCTGGTCGCCGAACGGGCCGGGATCGCCGACCCCGTACGCGGCATCGCCTCCCTGTACGGCACCGCCGACGCGGGCGTCCTGGCCAACGAGACGGCGCTGTCGGTGGGCATCCGCCGCTTCCTGGCCGCCCGGCCGGGCACGGCCAGGGAGCTGTTTGGCGAGTCGCGCCTGCCGACCCTCGTCCAGTACGACCCGCGGGTCCGCTTCTTCGAGGAGCACCAGGGCACGCTGCTGTTCTCGGGCGACAACGGCGTGCCGCTGATCCGCTACCACATCGCGGACGAGGGCGGTGTGCTCCCGTACCGGGACCTGCTGGGGTTCGTCAGGGACCGCGGTCACCGGCCCGAGGCGGACGGCCCCGAGCGCCCTTTCGTGTACGTCTTCGGCCGCAGCCACTTCACCGTGTCCTACTACGGCGCGAACGTCTACCCCGAGAACATCGCGGTCGGCCTGGAGCAGCCGGAGGTGAGCGGGTCGGTGACCGGCAAGTTCGTGCTGGAGGTGGCCGAGGACGAGCGGCACGACCGGCACCTGGTGGTGACGGTGGAGCTGATGCCCGGCGAGAAGCCCTCGGAGGAGGTCGCCCAGGCGGCGGGCGAGTCGATCCTCGGCCAGTTGCTCCGCCTGAACAGCGAGTTCGCCGCGTACGTGCCGCCGGGGCAGCGGATGCCGTTCGTCCGGCTGCGCGAGGCGGGCGACCCGGAGTATTTCCCGCCGGGCGCCAAGCACCGCTACACGCGCGCTACGACTGCGGCGCGTCCGCCAGGGCCGCCGCGATCCGGTCCTCGGCCCACGGCACCATGAGGAAGCCGCGCTTGACCGTCAGGACCTGGACGCCGGCCGTCCACGAGCGGATCCCGGGCACGGCGGCCAGGGTGCGCGAGGTGAAGTGGTGCAGGTCGGCGGTGGTCGGCACGATCACCTCGCAGAACAGCGACGCCTGCCCCAGCATGGAGGCGATCATCCGCACGCCGCGCTCGTGCGACAGTTGCTCGGCCACGCTGTCCTGCATGCTGGGCTCGACCGACAGCCAGAACAGGATCTCGGCCTCGTAGCCGAGCGCGGCGGCCGGGATGAACGTGGTGACCGAGGCGCAGCCGCGCTCCAGCATGGCCTCCAGCCGCCGCCGGGCCGTGCTCTCGCTGATGCCGAGGCGGCGGCCGACGGACTGGAAGCTGGCCCGGCCGTCCTCGCGCATCGCGGCCAGCACCTCGCGGTCGACGTCGTCGAGGTGGCCGCGCTCGCAGACGTGGACGGGCCGCCGCCCGGCGAACGCCGCCGCGTGCTCCCCCAGGACGGGCACGCTCCAGTCGTAGCTCACCTTGTACGTGTGCAGCACCAGGTCGGCGTTGCTCTGCTGGGCCCCTGGGACGGAGTGCACGAAGTCGACCAGCATCGAGTAGAGGTCGCCGTTCTTGGGGACGACCAGCTCGAACACCACGTCGTAGCCGCCGGTGAGGATGGCGACGTAGCGGGTGCCAGGGTGCCGGGCGAGCACCCCGGCCACCCGGAGCTGGCTGCCCGGCGCGCAGGTCAGCCGGACGACGAACAGGTCGACGGGCCCTTCGTGCTCGGGGTGCGGCAGCACCGCCACCCTGGCCAGCCCCGCGCCGAACAGGTGCTGGGCCCGCCGCGCCACCGTGGTGGTGGAGATGCCGAGGAGCTGGGCCAGGTCGGTCCAGCTCGCCCGGCCGTTCACGTGCAGCGCGGCGAGGATCTTGCGGTCGAGGTCATCGAGATCTTCCATCGGGGGCATCATCGCGCGTTCAGCCCCGTGCTCGCACCTCGCCGAGCGCGCCGCCGAGCACACCGTCGAGGAACGTGCGGACGGTGGCCTCCCACAGGTCGGCCTCCTCGACCTGCGGCGAGTGCCCCGACTTCTCGAAGATCCGCAGCTCGGCGCGGGGGATGAGGCGCGCGATGGTCTCGCTGCACTCGGGCGGCGTGATCCAGTCGTGCCGTCCGACGGTCACCAGGGCCGGCGCGGTGATGCCGGGCAGGAGGTGCTTGATGTCGTAGGCGGGCTGGTTGACGGCGAAGGCGTAGTTGTGCGTCTCGTAGTGGTACGGGGTGGCGGCCACCCGCTGCTCGACCTTGGCCCGGTCCCTGACGGGGTCGAAGTCGTGGTCGTAGAGCGGCAGGATCTCGCGCCAGCAGTCGCGCAGGTCGTCGTCGTCGCGGACGGTGCCGGACATGATCCGGTCGAGCTTGTCCCGGTCGATCGCCACCCGGGATGAGGCGGCGGCGTTGCGCGTGGCCAGCTCCTGGTTGGCGTTGTCGGCCGAGGTGTCGCGCAGCACGACGGCGCTGACCCGGTCGGGGTGGCGGGCGGCGTACTCCATGGCGATGAAGCCGCCGTACGAGCCGCCGGCGATGACCACCCGCTCGACGCCGATCCAGCGGCGCAGGGCCTCGACGTCGGCCACCCACTGCTCGTGCGAGAACGGGCCGGTCAGCCCGCTGCTCCCCGAGCCCCTGGCGTCGAAGACGACCACCCGGTAGGCGTCGGCGAGCCGGCCGAAGGAGGCCCTGGGCTCGGCGAGCGACCCGAGTCCAGGCGCGCCGTGGTGGGCGATGATCACGTTCTCGCCCTCGCCGAGGACCTCGACGTTGAGCCGGTTGCCGTTGATGTCGACGTACAAGCGCTTGTCTCCTTCGGGAAGTGCAGGGGGTTCAGATGATGACGTCGGTCAGCTCGCGCGGGTACGCCGTCAGCCGCCGCGGCCCCGACTCGGTGACCAGCACCGTGTCCGAGATGCGGTATCCGGCGTGGCCGGGCACGTACACGCCGGGCTCGCTGGACAGGATCATGCCGGGGGCCAGTTCGGTGGCGTCGCCGTCCGACAGCCAGGGCGGCTCGTGGAAGCCGAGGCCGATGCCGTGGCCCTGCCGGTGGCGCAGGTGCTCGCCGTACCCGGCCTCCTTGATGACCGCCAGGCAGCGGCGGTTGGCCTCCTCGCAGGTGACGCCGGGGACGAGCGCCTCGGTGCCGACCTCCTGCGCCTCGCGGACGACCTCGTAGTAGCGGGCCTGGCGGCTGGTGGGCTCGCCGATGACGAACGTGCGCTCGCTCTCCACGAACCGGCCGCCGACCGCGCAGCCGAGCGACAGCATGAACGTCTCCCCCGCCCGCAGCCGGTCGCCGCCGGGCAGGCGGTGCGGCTGGGCCGAGTTGGGGCCGCCGTAGACGAGGCCGCCGGTGAGCATGGGCACCACGACGACGTCCTCGTGGCGGGCGTACATGAGGCGGGAGCCGTGCGCGATGACGTGGCCCGCCAGCTCGGTCTCCGAGGGCAGCGCGCCGCCGGACTCGACGGCCGACCTGACCAGTTCGACCCCGGCCTCGATCATCTGGTCGGCGATGCGGGCGGCCTCCTCGTGCAGCGCGATCTCCTCGGGCAGCTTGCGCAGGCGCACCCGGCCGACCGCGTCGGAGACGCTCCAGCGCGTCGCGGGGAACGCCTCGGCCAGCGCCCTCGCCCGGCCCACGGCGGTCGAGGACGCGTACGCGGCCTGGTCGGGGACGCGTACGTGCCCGGCCAGCACCGCGAACGGCGACCGCAGGCCGGGGAACTCCGGGTAGGCCACGATCTCGGCCCTGGCGAGCTGGTCGTGGGCGTACTCGCGTTCCAGCTCGGGCACGAGCAGCACGGGGTCGCCGTCGAGCGGCAGCCAGCAGGCGACCGGCCGTTCGTTCGGGAAGTGGTGGAAGCCGGTGAGGTAGGCGACGTCGAGCGGGTCGTCGAGCAGCAGCGCCGACAGCCCGTCCTCGGACATCCGGGCTCTGACCCGGTCGAGGGCTCCCGCGTAGAAGGAGCCGGGCAGCCTCTGGGAGAAGGTCATGAATCGCTCCTGTGGTTGCGAGCGTCGTTGTAGGCCACGGACAGGAGGGTCGTGGACAGCACCAGCAGCAGGATCGCCAGCGACGGGAACAGCGTGGTCCACCAGGCGGAGGCCAGCGCGCCCGACTGCTGCGCCTTGTGCAGGATCGTGCCCCACGACCAGCTATTGGGATCGCCCAGGCCGAGGAACGACAGCCCGGCCTCGGCCAGCACCGCGCGGGACGTGGTCAGCACCACCGACACGCCGACCACGGGCACCACGCCGGGCAGCAGGTGCTTGCGGACGATCCACAGCGACGAGCCGCCGACGACCTTGGCGGCGGCCACGAACGGCATGGGCACGATCGCCAGCGCCTGCGAGCGCACCACGCGGGCCACCTCCGGCCAACTGAACAGCGCGATCACCACGGCCAGCGTGCGCACGCTGGGCCCGGCCAGCGCCGCCACCAGGATCATCAGCGGCAGCACGGGCAACGACAGCGACAGGTCCACCAGCACGCCGAGCGGCGTGTCCAGGCGGCGGAAGTAGGCGGCGCTGACGCCGATGAGCAGGCCGATGACGATGGCCAGCACGGACGCGCTGACGCCGACCGCCATGCTGACCCGGGTGCCCCAGACGACCTGGGCGAAGACGTCCTGGCCGATGTCGTCGGTGCCGAACCAGTGGGCGGCCGAGGGCGGCTGGGAGGTGTCGGTGCCGTACCCCTCGGGGAACGGCGCGATGAGCGGGGCGAGCAGCGCGACCAGCGCCATCAGGGTCAGCACGATCGCGCTGCCCACGCCGAGCGGGTTGCGCCGGAAGGACGCCCAGGTCCGCTGGCGTGGGGTGAGTTCGACGGCCGCGGCCGTCACGGATGCCGTCATGAGGTGCGCACCCTGGGGTCGAGGATTCCGTAGGCCACGTCGGTGATCAGGTTGGCCACCACGACGGCGGCGGCGAGCAGCACGAACGCGCCCTGCAGCACAGGGAAGTCGAGCTGGCCGACCGCCTCGTAGATGGCGCGGCCGATCCCCGGGTAGGCGTAGATGGTCTCGGTCAGCACCGCGCCGCCGACCAGGGTGCCGAGCTGGAGCCCGGCGATGGTGGTGGTCGGCAGCAGCGCGTTGCGCAGGGCGTGCTTCCACACCACGGCCCCGGGACGCACGCCCTTGGCCTTGGCCAGCGACACGTAGTCCTCGCCGAGTGCCTCGATGAGCGTGGTCCGCATGGTCAGCACGTAGCCGCCGAGCTGGATGAACACCAGCGACAGGCACGGCAGCACCAGGTGGTGCAGCATGCTGAGGGTGGCGGCGGGGCCGGTGGCGTCGAGGTCGACCGCGCCGCCGATGGGGAACCAGCCCAGCCACACGCCCAGCACGTACATCAGGAAGATGCCCACGCTCGGCACGAACAACGACTGCGCGGTGACGCCGGTGAGCTGGATGACGCGGTCGAGCCAGCCCTTGGCCCTGGTGGCGGCGAGCACGCCGAGCGGGATGCCCAGCACGATCGTCACCACCATGGCCGAGCCGGTCAGGATCAGCGTCCACGGCAGCCGCTCCATGAGGACGGTCGTCACGGGGATCGACTGCCGGAACGACATGCCGAGGTTGCCCTGCAGCAACTGGCCGAGGTAGTCCAGGTACTGGACGCCGAGCGGCTGGTCCAGGCCGAAGTCGGCCAGCAGCTTCTGACGCAGTTCCTCGGTCATGTTCGGATCGGCCACGGCCAGCACCGGGTCGCCCGGCAGCAGGCGGACCAGGAAGAACGTCACCGTGACCGCGAACCACAGGGTGAGCAGGCCGCGGGCCAGCCGGAGGCCGACGAAGCGCATGGCGATCAGCCCGCCGGCTTGGCCGAGGCGAGGGAGAGCGGGTTCAGGATCGACAGCAGCTCGCTGGGCATCGGCCGGAACCCGGTCCACTTCGTGGAGTGCGCGATGTTGAACGTCTCCACGTACAGGACGTTGTCGTAGACCTGGTCACGGATGATCCGGGCGGCCTCCTGGATCGGCGCCTTGGCCTCCTCCTGGGTGAGCGCGCGCTGCGCCTGGTCGATGAGGTCGTCCAGCTTGGGGTCGCTGACCTGGGCGTAGTTGATGAACCCGCCGGTCTTGAAGGCCAGCCCCAGGTTGGCGGGCGGGTTGTCCATGACCGCCCACGACCCGGCGTAGATGTCGAAGTCGCGCTTCAACGTCTTGTCCAGGTACGTGTTGCGCTCCAGTCCCTGGAGCTTGATCGTGATCCCGGCCTTCTTCGCCGAGTCGCGGACCATGGGGGCCCAGCGGGCGATGTTCGGGTCGGCCTGGTCGTAGATCATGCTCAGGCTGAGGTTCGACTGCCCGGCCTCGGCCAGCAGCTTCTTCGACAGCTCGGGGTCGAAGACGTACTCCTTCGAGGCGGGGTCGGCGTAGTCGGGCAGCGACGGGGTCAGGACGCTGGAGTTGGACGACTTGGCGAAGCCCTTGAGCGCGATGTTCCTGATGGCCTCGTAGTCGACGGCGTGGGCCAGCGCCTGGCGGACGCGGACGTCGTCCAGCGGCTTGCGCTTGGTGTTGTACTGCAGGTGCGCCCAGCCCAGCGACGGGATCTGCTCCAGCTTGACGTTCGGGTCGCTCTTCAGCTCGGTCGCGGTGGCGGGCGGCAGCACGTTGCCGATCAGGTCGATCTCGCCGTTGCGCAGCGCCAGGACCTCGGTGTTCACGTCGGGGAAGACGCGGAACACGATCTCCTTGACCGTGGGCGCCCCGGGGCCGAAGTCGTCGACCCGCTCCATGATGTAGCGCTGGCCGCGCTCGACCTTGGTGAGCTTGAACGGCCCCGCGCTGACCCAGTTCGCGTCGTTGGCGAACTTCTGCACGCTCGGCGCCTTCTCGAACACGTGCTTGGGCACGACGGGCAGCCAGAAGCCCACGTTGTCGAGGAAGGTGCCGTCGGGGCGGGTCAGGTTGAAGCGCACCTCGGTCGGCGAGACGGCCTCGGCCTTGTCCAGCGCGGTGATGAGCCCGGCCACCACGCCGAACTTCTCCTTCTGCACCGCCGTCACGGAGAACACCACGTCGTCGGCGCTCACGGGCTTGCCGTCGGACCACTTCATGTCGTCGCGCAGCTTGACCGTGGCGGTCTTGCCGTCCTCCGAGTACGACCACTCGGTGGCCAGGTACGGGACGCGCTTGCCCGCGGAGTCCATCTGGGTCAGGTGCGGGTACATGAGATTGGTCACCCACGAGTCCGTACGGCTGTTGCCGACCAACGGGTTGAAGTTGACCACGTCCGCGGTGGTGCCGATGGTCAGCCGGTCGGCCGAGGCGGGCGCCTGCGAACCGCTCGCCTGGGTGCCGGACTGGCCCGGCACGCTGGGCGAGCACGCGGTAAGAGCGGCGGCCAGCAGGGCCGCGAGCAGGGTTGCACGTCTCATCAGATCCAGACCTCTTCCAGCACGCGCATGACGTTGCCGCCGACGACCTTGGTGATCTCGTCATCGGAGTAACCGTGGGTGACGAGCCAGGCGATGATGTTCCAGAAGCATTCGGCCGGGTTCTCCAGGCCGTCCACGTACGGCACCTTCTCGTAGGCGACGCCGGCGTGCGCCTCGTTGAGCGACAGGTGCTCGGCGAAGGTGTCGTGCAGCCCGACGTGGTCGCCGAACAGGGTGTCGGGACCGAACGCCACGTGGTCGATGCCGACCAGTTCCACACAATACGTGAAGTGGTCCATGACCGACTCCAGGCTGTGCCGGGGGTGGTCGGGCGACAGGGTCGTGTGCGGGGCCGCCTCCAGGCCGATCACGCCGCCGCGCTCGGCCGCCGCCTTGATGACGGAGTCGGGCTTCATGCGGTTGGTGGGCCAGACCGTGCGGGCGCCGGCGTGGGTGATGAGGATCGGCTTGGTGGAGTGGCGGATCGTGTCGAGCGAGGTCTGGTCGCCGGAGTGGGAGACGTCGATGGCGATGCCCAGTTTGTTCATGCGGCGCACGGCCTTCTCGCCGAACAGCGTCAGCCCGCCGTCGCCGCGCTCCTTCAGCCCGCCGCCCAGGGTGTTGGCCTCGCTGTAGGCGATGCCCATCTGCCGTACGCCGAAGCCGTACAGCATGTCGACGCGGTCGACCTCGTTCTCGATCATGGTGGCCGCCTCGAGGGCGAGCACGAGGCCGATGCGACCGCTGGCATGCGCCTCGCGTACGTCGGCCAGGCGCTCGACCTTGATGAGGAAGTCCTGATGGGCGAGGTCCGACAGGCGCATGCCGATGTCGGCGACGACGTCGTTCCACTTCCAGCCGGCCTGGCTGGTGATGCAGCAGGTGCCGTCCATGAGGTTGTCGAAGACGACGGTCATGCCGGAGCGGGCCAGGCCCTCGTAGCCGGTGTGGTGGCGGGCCGTGCGGTTGTAGTCCACGGTCTCGCGGATGTCGTCGGGGAAGACCGACGGGTGGTCGTGCAGGGAGACGACCAGGCTGTCGGTGAGCAGGCGGCGTACCCGTTCGGTCTGCTCGGCGGTGAGCGCGGGCCCCTGGTAGGCCGGGACCCGCCCCAGCTCCGGCGACAGGTCGAAGCGGCGGTAGTCGACGCCCGCCTCCAGATATTCGTACGAACGGTAGCCCTTGTAACCCTTGGCTGCTTCCAGCATCTGGTAACCCCTCTTGTCCGATTGCGGGAAGTTTGCCAGTATCGGGCGCTAAAGACAATATTCGAGTTGCTTTCCGGCAACGGAGACCTTGTAAACGCCAAGTTTCGTCACAGTCAAGGAGGGCGTGCGGTGAGCGAGCCACCGGTGCTGGAGATACGCGACCTGCGGGTCACGTTCACCGCCCACGGGCGCGAGATCCCGGCGGTGCGCGGAGTGGACCTGACCATCGAGCGCGGCCAGACGCTGGCGCTGCTCGGCGAGTCCGGCTCGGGCAAGTCCGTCACCGCCAAGGCCGTCATGGGCCTGCTCGACCAGCCGGGCGCACACGTGCGCTTCGAGGCGGCCAGGCTGGGCGGGCGCGACCTGCTCGCGATGGGCGCCGACGAGCTGCGGTCCCTGCGCGGCAGCGAGATGACGCTCGTCTTCCAGGACGCGCTGTCGGCGCTCAACCCGGTGCTCAGCATCGGCGACCAGATGGGCGAGCTGTACCGGGTGCACCGCGGCCTGTCGCGCAAGGAGGCCAGGGCGCGCTCCATCGAGATGCTCGACCTGGTGGGCATCCCCGCCGCCGCCAGGCGCATCGGCGACTACCCCCACCAGTTCTCGGGCGGGATGCGGCAGCGGATCCTCGTGGCCATGGCGGTGGCGCTGGAGCCGGACCTGATCATCGCCGACGAGCCGACGACCGCGCTCGACGTGACCGTCCAGGCGCAGATCCTGGAGCTGATCGACCGGCTGCGGCGCGAGCTGGGCACCGCCGTGCTGCTGATCACGCACGACCTGGGCGTGGCGGCCGAGGTCAGCGACCAGGTGGCGGTCATGTACGCGGGGCGGATCGTGGAGCGGGGCGAGGTCGGGGAGCTGTACGACCGGCCGGCGCACCCGTACACGGCGGCCCTGCTCGCCGCCATCCCCGACCTGGAAAGCCCGGCCTCGGAGCTGCGCGCCATCCCCGGGGCGCCGCCGAGCCCGGCGGACGTGCCGCCGGGCTGCTCGTTCGCGCCGCGGTGCGACCGGGCGAGCGAGATCTGCGGCCGCACCCGGCCGCCGCTGACGATCCTGCGTACCGGCTCGGACCGGTACGCGGCCTGCCACCACTCGGAGGAGATGCTCGATGGCGCCCTCACCTGACACCCCCTCTGGGACCACCAGAGAACCGGTGCTGAAAGCCTCGAACCTGCACAAGACCTACCGCGGCGGCCTGCTCTCCAGAGGCGGGGCCGTCCGCGCGGTGGCCGGCGTGGACCTCGACCTGTACCCCGGCGAGACCCTCGGCATCGTCGGCGAGTCCGGCTGCGGCAAGTCCACGCTGGCCCGGATGCTCGTCGGCCTGGAACGTCCCGACCAGGGCGAGGTCACCTTCCGCGGCCGTCCGTTCTTCAGCCGGGGCGGGGTGCCGCGCGACATCCGGCGGCGCGTCCAGATGGTCTTCCAGGACCCGCTCACGTCGCTCAACCCGCGCATGACCATTCACGACATCGTGGCCGAGCCGCTGCGCGTGCACCGCCTGGCCGGCGACTCCCGCGCGATGCGGGACCGGGTCGGCGAGCTGCTGTCGCTGGTCGGCCTGTCCCCCGACCGGATGAACCGCTTCCCGCACGAGTTCTCCGGCGGCCAGCGGCAACGGGTCGGCATCGCGCGGGCGCTGGCCACCGAGCCCGACGTGATCGTGTGCGACGAGCCGGTGTCGGCGCTGGACATGTCGGTGCAGGCACAGGTGGTCAACCTGTTCGCGGAGCTGCAGCGGACGCTCGGGGTGGCCCTGGTGTTCATCGCGCACGACCTGGCCGTGGTACGGCACGTGTCGCACCGGGTGGGGGTGATGTACCTGGGCCGGCTGGCGGAGATGGGACCGGCGGCGGAGGTGTACCAGGCGCCGGCGCATCCGTACACGATGGCCCTGCTGTCGGCGGCCCCCGTGCCCAAGCCGGCCCTGCGCGGACGGTCCCGCATCATGCTGGCCGGAGACCCGCCCAGCCCGGTGTCACCGCCGCCGGGCTGCCGTTTCCACACCCGCTGCTGGAAGGCGACGGACAGGTGCGCCGAGGTGGAGCCGTCCCTGGAGGCCGTGGACGCCCACTACGCCGCCTGCCACTACGCCGAACGCGCCTCGTGACGCTGCGTGCGGGTACGCTCTTTGAGGTCGCCGTTCCTGGGTAAGTGAGGGTGGAGGCAGACTTTGATGACATCGTGTCGTCATCAGCTTGACGCCGGAGGCCGCCGTTTGTGACACTTCGTCATGAAGTGCCGACACGAGCAGAGGTGGGACGTGACCACGTCGTTCTCCGAAACCCTGAGGAACGCCACCTGGGCCGACCATGAGTCGGCCGAGTCCGAGGGCTACCTCTCGGCGCTGATGGGCGGCCGGCTGAGCGCGCACGAGTACGGCGAGATGGTCGCCCAGCACTACTTCGCCTACGCCGCCCTCGACGGCGCGTCCCGCGACCTGGCCGGCCACCCGGTGGCGGGCCGCTTCGTCTTCCCCGAGCTGTACCGCGAGCGGGCGCTGGAACGCGACCTGGCCACGATCTACGGCCCGGACTGGCGCAGCCGGATCACCCCGTCGAAGTCCACCCGCACCCTGGTGGCCCGCATCGAGCAGGTCTCCGACTGGCCGGGCGGCTACGTGGCCCACCACTACACCCGCTACCTGGGCGACCTGTCGGGCGGCCAGTTCATCCGGATGGAGCTGCAGAAGATCTACGGCTATGCCAAGGGCGGCGGCGTCGACTTCTACATCTTCGACGAGTTGGGCAGCCTGCCACGCTTCAAGACCGAGTACCGCTCCCGCCTCGACGGCCTGGGTCAGGAACTCGACGACCGCGAACAGCAGCGCGTGATCGCCGAGGTGAAACTCGCCTACCAGCTCAACACCGAGGTACTCGCCGAACTGAGACACGTCGTCAGGACCCCCGCGTAGCCTCTCGTAGCCCTCTCTGGCGTCGGCGCGACTAGCGGTACGGATCGCGCAGCGGCGTGGCTCTCTCCGCGTACTCGGCCTTGAGCCGGGCCATCCGTGGTCCGGCCTGGTAGAAGCGGCCCTTCGTCTCCCCGTAGGGCTGGAGCCAGCCCTTGGCGGCCAGGTCACGGAGGTCACGGGCGGCCTGCCCCTGGCTCAGCTCCTCATCGGCCTGATAGCGGCTCCGCCTCAGCCGCCGGTTCACGAACGCCTCGTAGAGCGCCGACACGCACCGCGTGTTGAGCCCTTCCGCGTCCACCTGTTCCTCCAGGTACGTCCAGATCTCACCGGCCTCCACCAGCCGGGCCGCCACCCGCTGGGCCTGCATGTGATGCGCCCTCAGGCAGAACCGGACCCAGTCGAGGGTGTCGCCGTGCGGACTCCACCGACGCCGCCCGACCGCCCCGAGAACGTCGTAGTACTCGATGGTGGTGCGCTGCCGCCCGAGCCATTCCTCGATGGAGCAGAACTCGGGCGTCATGATTCGGTCCCGGCCGAGGACGAGCGTCTGCAGGGCCCGTGCCATACGGCCGTTTCCGTCACGCCAGGGGTGAATGTTGACGAGGTTGAAATGGGCCATCGCCGCCCTCACGTAGCTGGGCGCGTCCTTGTCTCCCCCATTCAGCCATGAGATCAACTCACCCATGAGCGCGGGGATGTGCTCAGCGTCCGGCCCTTCGTAGACGACTTCCCGGGACACCGAACAGCGGATGTAGACACTGCCCGGACGCATGACTCCGGGAGTCTTCTCCACGTGGTGGCCGATCATCATGAAGTTCAGGGCATTGAGCACGCCGACGTCGTAGTCGAAGACCGGGGCGCGGGAGAGCAGCCTGACATAGGTCAGCGCCTGCTGATAACCGGCGATCTCCTTGACCACCGACTGCGCGGTCTCCAGGGGCTCCTCCCCCACCATGATGGACTGGATGTCCTCGACCCCGGCGCGGTAACCCTCGATGGCGTTGGAGCCCTGAATCGCGCGCGCCTGCAACTGCCTGCGCAGTTGACCGTCCCAGCGATGGGGCTCGGCCAGCCGGTATTTCAGGTCTTGCCGCATGTCCTCGATCTCGGCCAGGACGGACTTGTCGGCGGGCTCGAGAGCCGGGGTCCCGTAGAGCATGGAGCCAGGGAAGCATGAACGAAACATTCAGTCAAGCGACCGAATGATTCATCCATCTATGCCTATTTTGGGGCAGGAGTTTGCTGGGGTGTCCGGGAGGCGGCGGCCTACCATGGGGGCATGCCCCGTATCTCCGCCGCCACCATCGGTGAGCACCGCGCCCAGACGCGCGACCGGATTCTGCAGGCCGTCTCGCGCCTGTCGAGAGTGCAGGGCATCGATGCGATCTCCATGACCGACGTGGCGGGCGAGGCCGGTATCACCCGTACCGTTCTGTACAACTACTTTCCCGACAAGGCCGCGCTGTTGCTGGCGTTCACCGAGCGGGTGACGCACTACTTCATCGAGAGCTACGAGCGCGAGTTGCCGGCCGGGGCCTCGCCCGCCGATCGGTTGCGGGCGTTCGTGCGGCTGCAACTCGCGGGGCTGCTCGCGCACCCGCATCCGGGGGCGGCCGACCTGAGCGCCGCGCTGGGGCCCGACGCCTACCAGCGGCTGGCCGAGCACGTGGCGCCGATGCAGCGGATCCTGGCGGACATCCTGGAGAGCGGGATCGAGGCGGGAGACTTCCGGGTGCTCGACGTGGCCGCCACCGTACGGATGATCATGGCGGTGGTGGGCGCGGAACGGGTGCCGCTGATCAGCGGCGAGGTGACCGTGGAGGCCACCGGGGAGCTGGTGTCGGAGTTCGTGCTGCGGGCCCTCGCCGGGGGCGGCTGAGCGCCCCGACCTTCAGGGTGAGGGGTGACACCGGGGGTGACGCCCGGCGGCAAGGCGGGGGCGGGGTGGGCGATTTGGGGGCCGGTGGGAGGATGGTCCGCATGACTCACGGTCCCGGGGCGCTGAACGGTCATGTCCAGCTCAAGTCGGCGCGCGGCCGCTGGATCCTGTTCGCGACGGTGCTCGGCTCCGGGCTGGCGCTGCTCGACAGCACCGTCGTGAACGTGGCGCTGCCGTTCCTGGGCCGGGAGCTCGGGGCGCACATGGACGGCCTGCAGTGGACGATCAACGCCTACACCCTCACCCTGGCCGGGCTGATCCTGCTCGGCGGCTCGCTCGGCGACCGGTACGGCCGCCGCACGATCTTCCTCATCGGCACCGTCTGGTTCGCCGTCGCCTCCGCCCTGTGCGGGCTGTCGCCGAACATCGAGTTCCTCATCGCGGCCCGCGCGCTGCAGGGCATCGGCGGGGCGCTGCTCACCCCCGGCTCGCTGGCGATCATCCAGGCGTCGTTCGTCCGCCACGACCGGCCCAGGGCCGTGGGCGTGTGGTCGGGGCTGGGCGGCGTGGCCAGCGCGATCGGGCCGCTGCTGGGCGGGTGGCTGGTGCAGACGGCCGGGTGGCGGTGGGCGTTCCTGATCAACCTGCCGTTCGCGGCGCTCATCGTGTTCGTCACGCTGCGGCACGTGCCGGAGAGCAGGGACGAGGCGGCGGCGGGGCGCTTCGACGTGCTCGGCTCGGTGCTGGCGGCGCTGGCGCTGGCCGGGATCACGTACGGGCTGATCGAGCAGGGGACGCCGGTGCCGCTGGTGGTGGGGCTGGCGCTGGGCGTGGCGTTCGTGGTGGTGCAGCGGCGCAGGTCGCCTGACGCGCTGGTGCCGGTGGGCATGTTCCGCAACCACGTGTTCACGGCGGTGAACGCGGTCACACTGATCATGTACGCGGCCATGGGCGTGGTGTTCTTCCTGCTGGTGGTGCAGCTCCAGGTGGTGTCCGGGTTCTCCCCCGTCGCGGCCGGGCTGTCGATGCTGCCGACGACGATCCTGATGATGCTGCTGTCGGCCAGGGCCGGCGACGTGGCCAAGCGCGTCGGCCCCCGCTGGCCCATGACGCTGGGGATCCTGCTGGCGGGGGCCGGGTTCGTGGCCATGAGCACGATCGGGTTCGGCGCGTCGTACCCGTTCCAGGTGCTGCCCGCGGTGTTCCTGTTCGGGCTGGGGCTCTCGGCGGCGGTCGCGCCGCTGACCGCGACCGTGCTGGCCACGGCCGAGGAGCGGTACGCGGGCACGGCCAGCGGGGTCAACAACGCCGTGGCGCGTACGGGGAGCCTGCTGGCCGTGGCCGCCGTGCCGCCGCTGGTGGGGCTGGTGGGCGACGCGTTCGAGAACCCGCCGGTGTTCGACGCGGGGTTCCGGACGGCGATGCTGATCAGCGCCGTGATGATGGTGGTCGCGGCGTTGATCACGTTCTTCACGCTCAGGACGAACGTCCTGGCCGACGACCAGGATGACCCGGTCGAGCCCCAGGCTTCCTGATCAGAACGTGAACGCCTGCGTGCGAACGCTGTTGTCGAAGTTCGACAGCAGCAGGTCGGGCTCGCCGACCGTACGGATGCCGGGCAGCCGGGTCAGCAGCACGCGGAACATCGTCCGCAGCTCCTGCCTGGCCAGGTTGGCCCCCAGGCAGAAGTGCGGCCCCGGGCCGCCGAAGCCGACGTGCGGCTTGCTGTCGCGGGTGATGTCGAACGTGTCGGCGTCGGGGAAGACCGACTCGTCGCGGTTCGCGGAGCCGTAGAACAGCACGACCTTGTCGCCCTTGCGCAGCTCCAGGCCGCGCAGCGAGTGGTCGGCGGTGACCGTGCGCCGGAACTGCATGATCGGCGACACGTAGCGGACCATCTCCTCGATCGCGCCGTTGATGTGCGCGTCGAAGTCGTTCACCAGCAGCTCGCGCTGGGCCGGGTGCTCGGTGAGCAGGCGAATGCCGTGGGCCATCGTGTTGCGGGCCGTCTCGTTGCCGGCGACCAGCAGCAGCGCGAAGAACGAGCCCAGCTCCTTGTCGGTGAGCCTCTCGCCGTCGGGGTTGGCGTTGACCAGCAGGGACACCAGGTCGCCCGCGGGCTTGGCGACGCGCTCGTGGCCGAGCCTGATGACCATGCGCTGCAGGGCGAGCAGGGCCAGCATGTTCTGGCCGGCCAGTCGCACGCTGCGGGCCAGGCTGGGGCGCACGCCGGTGTAGGCGGTGGAGATGTCGGCGTGCCGGTGGACCCGCTCGCGCAGCTCCGGCGGGACGTCGAGCATGTCGCAGATGACGTGGATGGGCAGCCGGGCGGCGACCTGGGTGACGAAGTCGCGCGGCCCGTCGCGGACGACATCGTCGACGATGCGCGCGCACGCCGCCTCGATGTCGCTCTGCAGGCCGGCCAGCATCTTCGGGCTGAACGACCGGGTCACGATGCGGCGCAGGCGGGCGTGGCGCGGGTCGTCCATGTTGACCATCGACTCGCCGAACACCTGCTTCACCCAGCCGGGCGGCTCGGGGTTGGTGACGGCCGGCTCGCTGGCGAAGATCTTGGCGTTGCGGCCGGCCTCGACCACGTCGGCGTGCCGGACGAGGGCGTAGAAGCCCTTGCCGGAGCGCAGGAACGGCACCTTCTTCTCCGGGAAGAACACCGGCAGCTCCCGCTGCCGGAGCCGGGCGAAGGCCGCTTCGCGCTCTTTGAGGGGTTTGCGCCAGAAATCGAGGTCCGCGAGATCGACGTCCACCCGCTTATCCTGGCACGGACGCCCGCGCCCGGCCGCCGATCCGAAAGGCCCGTCCGGTGACCCGCCGGCGAGTGATGATCAACGGGGGCGCGTCCGGCAGGTGGCCGGAGGGTGTCCGGCGGGGGTGCGGGTGGCCGGGGCGCGTCCGGCGGGCGTCCGGGGAGTGCACGACGGTGTTACGCGGGGTGGCCGCGTCCGTGCTGAGCGCGATGTGCATCCTGCCCTCCTAGGCCGTTCTCGTGCCGTTCAGACCTGGTTCGAGGTAACTGGTCATTACTTCCGGTATGAATGCGCTGCTCGCCGCCTGTCTGCTCCTCCCCCTCGCCACCGGTACGACCCAGGCCCCCGCGCGCGCGTGCGGCGGCCACCCGCTGGACTTCGACGCCGACGGCCGGCCCGACCTGGCGGTGGCGGCCCCGTACGACTCCTCCAGGGCCGGTTCCGTGACCGTCATGTACGGGTCGGGCAGGCAGGTCAAGCTCACCCAGGGCGACGGCGCGGAGCCGGGCGACTCGTTCGGTTCCGCGCTGGCCGTGGGCGACTTCAACGGCGACCGGTGCGCCGACCTGGCGGTGGGCGTGTCGGAGGAGTTCGTGGGGAAGCGGGTGCCGGGCGGCGACGGCAACGGGGTCGTGCAGATCTTCAACGGCTCCCCCGAGGGGCTCGTGACCGGGCAGGAGCTGGCGCCGGCCAAGCCGGGCAGCGACCGGTTCGGGGCCGCGCTGGCGGCGGGCGACCTGGACGGCGACGGCAAGGACGAGCTGGCCGTGGGCGCGCCGAGTCACCGGTCGGGCGGGGCGGTGACGGTGTACTGGATGAAGGGCCGCAAGCCGTACCAGATCACGCAGAAGTCGGGGTGGGTGGGGCAGTCGGCGAGCGTCACCGACCAGTGGGGCGCCGCGCTGGCGACCGGCGACTTCGACGGCGACGGCACGGACGAGCTGGCCGTGGGGGCGCCCGCCGACAGCGTGAAGGTGGACGGGCAGGGCTCGGTCACCGTGATCGACGTACGGCGGCGCAGCGCCCGGCTGCTCACCCAGAGCACGCCGGGCATCAAGGGCGCGTCCGAGAAGTGGGACAACTTCGGGGCCGCGCTCGCCACCGGCGACTTCAACGGCGACGACCGCGCCGACCTGGCCATCGGCGTGCCGGGCGAGGGCCTCAGCGCCAACCAGCGGGCCATGGACTACGGCGACGGCACGGTGGACGTGCTGTACGGTTCGCGGGCCGGGCTGCGTACGGACAGGACCGAGGCGTGGTCGCAGAACACGCTGGACGGCAAGCCCCGCTACTACGACCGGTTCGGGGCCTCGCTGACCGCCGGTGACTTCAACGGCGACGGCAACGACGAGCTGGCCATCGGCGTGCCCGGCGAGAAGGCCGTGCAGGTGCTGGCGGGCCGGTCGTCGGGCGGGCTGACGCGGGTCGGGAACCTGCTGATCAAGGGCGAGGGCCAGGACTTCGGGGCGGCGCTGACCTCGCTGCCCGGGTGGGAGCGGTACCGGTCGCTGTCGGCCGAGCGCTCGCCGGTGGACGGCCTGGTGGTGGCGGCGCCGGACCAGGGCCTGGTCATGTACGCGCCGGGACGCCGGGAAAAAGGGCTCGAACTGGGCAAGGTCCGGCGGCTCAGCAAGGGCACGGGACTGTACGGCTACACCTTCGGCTGACCCTCCCCCTATGCCTTCGGCCGGGGCTCCTCGTCCGGCTCGACCGGGAGGACCACCCGGAACAACGCGCCCTCGCCGGGCTCCGACTCCGCCATGACCGCGCCCCCGTGCGCCTCCGCCAGCGTCGCCGCGATCGACAGCCCCAGCCCCGAGCCGCCCGCGCTGCGGGCCGGGTCGGCCCGGTAGAACCGCTCGAAGACCCGCTCGGCCACCTCCGGCGTGAACCCGGGCCCCTCGTCGGCCACCTCCACCACCGCGTGGTCGCCGTCCACGCCGACCCTGACCTGGATCGGGGTGCCCGCCGGGGTGTGCGTGAGCGCGTTGGTGACCAGGTTGTTGAGCACCTGCGCGAGTCGCGGCTCGTCGCCGGTCACGATCACGTCGCCGCCGCGCTGCTCGTCGTCGTCCGCGTCCTGGAAGAGCCGTACCAGCTCGATCTTCCTGTCCGGCGCGAGCGTCTGGGCGTCGATCACGACGGTGGCGCACAGGCTGAGCAGGTCCACCGGGCGCATCGCCAGCTCGCGGCGCTGGTCGAGCCGGGCCAGCAGCAGCATGTCCTCCACGAGCAGCCCCATCCGGGCCGCCTGCCCCTCGATGCGGCTCAGCAGCCGTACGGCCTCCGCCAGGTCCTTCTCCTCCCCCAGCCGGTACAGCTCCGCGAAACCCCTGATCGAGGTCAGCGGCGTGCGCAGCTCGTGCGAGGCGTCGGCCATGAACCGGCGCATCAGCTCCTCCGACCGCCGCGCGGCCGTGGCCGACTGCCGGGCCGACTGGGCGGACTCGCGGGCCGACTCCGCGGCCTCCTCTCGCTCGCGCACCGCCACCTCGATCTGGGCGAGCATGGCGTTGAGCGAACGGCCGAGCTTGCCGACCTCGGTCGTGTCCGCCCAGAGCGGGACCCGGCGCGACAGGTCGCCGCGCGCGATGCCGTCCGCGGTGTTCGCGATCTCGCCCAGCGGGCGCAGGCTCCTGCGTACCACCCAGTAGCAGGCGACCCCCAGCACGGCCAGGGTGCCGCCGCCGGCCACCCCCACGATGAGGAAGAGCTGGGAGACCGTCGCGTCCACGTCGCCCAGGCTGATCGCCATGATCCGGCTGCCGCCGTCGCGCGCGGGGGCGGCGACGACCCGCCAGCTCGGGCCGCCCGCGTCGCGCGAGTCCACCGTGAACGGACGCCCGTGCCGCGCGATCACCTCGTCGAGGGTCAGCCGGGGCAGGGCGGGCCTGTGCGTCTCGGTGGATTCGCTGACGGTCCTGACCACTTCGCCGACCGAGTTCAAGAGCACGCCGTGGAACAGGCCGAAGTAGCGCTGCGGCCGCGCGTCGGGGCGGGGCTCCACCGGCGGCGGGAGCGGCTCGCGGGGCATGGTGGCCGTCTGGAGCTGCTGGTCCACCCGCTCGACCAGGTAGCTGCGCAGCAGCCGCACGGCGACCAGACCGGTCAGCGTGATGGCGAGGGTGACCAGCAGGAGGGTCGCCGAAACCAGGCGCAGCCACAGCGGCGCCCTGGACAGGTGTCTCCCGAGGCTCTCCATCCCGGCTGTTCTCCTGCGGCTCCTCATAGGCTCGGTGCTCCGCGCGACCATGGCGGAGGCGTCAAATGCGTGGCGGGCGCAGGATGTAGCCGACCCCGCGCAGGGTGTGCAGGTATTTGCGCTCGCCCGTGTCGACCTTACGTCGCAGGTAGGAGACGTACGACTCGACAAGGCCGACGTCGGTGCGCCAGTCGCCGTTCCAGACGTGGTCGAGGATCTGCGTCTTCGACAGCACCCGGCCCACGTTGAGCATGAAGTACCGCAGCAGCCTGAACTCCGTGGGCGAGAGCCGTACGGGGACACCGTCGCGCCAGACCTCGTGGCTCTCCTCGTCCAGCTCCAGATCGGCCACCCGCAGCCGGTTCGGCGGCGGCGTGCCGCGCCGCGTCCTGCGCAGCACGGCCCGGATGCGGGCGATGACCTCCTCCAGGCTGAACGGCTTGGTCACGTAGTCCTCGCCGAGGCCGAGCCCGGCGATCCGGTCCTCCGGCGTGTCCTTGGCGGTCACGAACAGCACCGGGACCCGGCGGCCGCGGGATCGCAGCCTTCCCGCGACCGCCAGGCCGTCCAGGTCGGGCAGCATGACGTCGAGCATCACCAGGTCGGGCGTGCTCTCCTCGGCCACCCGCAGGGCCTCCTTGCCGTCGGCCGCCGTCAGCACCTCGAACCCGGCCATGCGCAGACTGGCCGAGAACAGCTCCCTGATGTTGGGTTCGTCGTCGACCACCAGCAGCCTGGCCTCGGGTTCGGTCATCGCGGGCCGCCTCCCTGGGTGCCCTGGGGGGCACCGCCCTGGCTGATGGAGGCGGCGGTGACCGCGCCGTCGGCGCCCTGCTCCCCGCGCACCACGATCGAGGTGCCGGTCTCGAGGTCGGAGACCTTGCCGGGCTTGGAGATCTGCACGGTGGTCTGGTCGGTGGTGTTCACGGTGACGGTGGCGCCGTCCGCGGTCTTGACGTAGACCTTGCCGCCCTCGATCTTCTCGACGGTGCCGATGGTACCCGCCCCGCCCATGCGCTGACCGCCGCCGCCCGGCGGCTGGCCGCCCGGCTGGCCACCGCCGCCGGGCATCTGGCCACGCTGGCCGCCGCCGCCCGGCTGCTGGCCGTACCCGCCCATGGGACGCTGCTGGCCCGCCGCGCCGGGCGGCGGCTCGGCGGTGCCGAACAGGCTGTCGGCCTGCATGCCGAGCAGGACCCCGGCCACCAGCACGACCCCGGCCCCCAGCGCCAGCGTGACCTTCGAGAAGCCCTTGGCCGGTTGGGCGGCCAGCTCATCCCGCAGGTCGTCGGGGAACGGCGAGGAATCCAGTTTGTCGTCCATGTCCTTCTCCTATTCGTGGCGCAGGGCCTGAATCGGCCTGAGCTTGGCCGCCCTGTTGGCGGGATAACTGCCGAAGAACAGCCCGATCCCCAGCGAGACGCCCAGCGCCAGCACGACCGACGACGGCACGAGGACCGGCTCGATGCCGGCGATGGTGAACCTGGTCCCCACGAACGCCACCAGCACCCCGGACAACCCCCCGACCAGGCTCAGCAACGTGGCCTCCATCAGGAACTGGCCCAGGATCGCGCCCCTGGGCGCTCCGATGGCCTTGCGGATGCCGATCTCGCGCGTGCGCTCGGTCACCGTCACCAGCATGATGTTGGTGATGCCGATGCCGCCGACCAGCAGCGAGATCGCGGCGACGGCGCCCAGCAGCACGGTGAAGGTGCCGGTCGCCGCGCTGACGGTCTCCTGCAACGTGGCCTGGTTGAGAATCCGGTAGTCGGGGTTGTCGTTCGTGATGCCGTGTCGTTGGTTGAGGATAGCCGTGACCTCGGCCTGCGCCGCCGTCGTGGCGTCGGCCCCGCTCGCCTGCACCACGATCTGCCCGAGCGAGCCGAACCCGCTCAGGCTCTGCTGCACGGTCGGCAGCGGCGCGATGGCCATGTCGTCGGCGTCCTGCATGCCGGTGGAGCCGCTCTCCTTCAGCACGCCGACCACGGTGAACGGCACGCCCGACACGCTGACCTGCTTGCCGATCGGGTCGACGGCGCCGAACAGCTCCTCCACCACGGTCTGGCCGAGCACCACGACCTTCCTGGCGGCCGTCACGTCGTCGTTGAAGAAGTACGTGCCCTTGGCGACGGGCTTGTTCATGGCCTCGAAATAGCTGGGGTACGTGCCGACGAACTGGGCGACCGCATGGCTGGCGGCCCCGAACGCGGCGGTGGCGGACGAGGCGTTCACCACCGGCGAGACGGTCTTCACCGACGGGGCCAGCGTCCTGTTCGTCAGCGCCTGGGCGTCGGCCAGGCTCAGCTCCCTGGCCTGGGTACGCGGCCCCGTGTTGCCACCGCCGCCACCCGGCGCGCGCATGCCACCCCCGCCGCCGCCACCGCCCCCGCCCCCGCCTCCCGAGAAGGACGGGGAGATCGTGAGCGTGTTGGCGCCGAGGCGCTGGATGTTCTGCGTGATGCTCTGCGAGGAGCCCTCACCGACGGCCACCAGCATGATGACCGCGGCCACGCCGATGAGGATGCCCAGCGTGGTCAGTGCGCTGCGCATCTTGTTGGCCAGCAGGCCGCGCAGGGCGAAGCGGAGGATCTCCAGCCGGTTCATCGGGCCACCGCCCCGTCTCGTTCAGGGTCGGGAGTCCGGTCGCGCAGGCGCGGCGGCGGGCCGTCCACCGGGGCCTGGCGGCGGTCCTCCACGATCTCCCCGTCCACCAGCCTGAGCACCCGCTTGGCGTGCGCGGCCACGTCGTCCTCGTGCGTGATGAGCACGATCGTGCGGCCGGACGCGCTGAGCCGGTCCATGATCTCCAGAACGTCCTGGGTCGAGGCGGTGTCGAGGTTGCCGGTGGGCTCGTCGGCCAGCAGCAGGGCGGGCGCGGTGACCAGCGCCCTGGCCACGGCCACGCGCTGCTGCTGGCCGCCGGAGAGCTGGTTCGGCTCGTGGTGCACGCGCTCGCTCAGCCCCACCTGCTCCAGCGCGGCCAGCGCGCGGGCGCGGCGCTCGGCCTGGCCGACGCCGCCGTACACGAGCGGCAGTTCGACGTTGGCCAGGGCGCTCATGCGCGGGATCAGGTTGAACGACTGGAAGACGAAGCCGACCCGGCGGTTGCGCAGGATGGCGAGCTGGTGCTCGTCCAGCCGGCCCACGTCGGCCCCGTCGATGAGGTACGTGCCGGAGGACGGGACGTCGAGGCAGCCCAGGATGTTCATGAGCGTGGACTTGCCGGAGCCGGAGGCGCCCATGATGGCCAGGAAGTCGCCCTGCTCGACGTCGAGGCTGATGCCGCGCAGGGCGCGGACCTTGGCGTCGCCGTCGCCGTACTCCTTGACCAGGTCACGCACCCGCAGGACCGGGAAGGGCTCCCCGGCCGGCGACTCCGCGGCCGTCATCGCCCGCCTCCCGGCATGCCGCCGCCCCCGGGACCGCCGCCCCCCGCGGGGAAGCCGCCGCCGCTGAACTGCCGCTGGCCGCCGCCGCTGTTGCCCGCGGTGCCGCCGGGCGCCGTGGTCGCGGGCACGATCTGGTCGCCTTCCGACACGCCGGACTTGATCTCGGTCAGCGTGGCGCCCTGGACGCCGACCTCGACCGGGGTCCTGACCTGGCTGCCGTTCCTCAGCACGGTGACCGTGGTCTGGCCGCCGCTCGTGGAGACCGCCGTGGACGGCACGGTGACGACGTCCTCGGCCTGGCCGACCACGACGTCGACGGTGGCCGTCTGGCCCAGCCGCACCTCGTCGGGGACGTCGTTGAAGGTGACGGTGACCGGGTACTGCACGACGTTGTTGGTGGTGGAGGAGACCGGCTCGATCTGGGTGACCTCCCCGGTCGCGGTCACGCCCGGCAGCGCGTCGAACGTGATCGTGGCCTCCTGGCCCTGCTTGAGCTTGCCGACGTCCGACTCGGTGAAGGTGCCGACGAGCTGGAGCTTGGCGGTGTCGGCCATCTCGATGAAGCCGCTGCCGCCCGACGATCCGCCCGAGGAGGCGGCCGCCGTGCCCGTCGAGCCCTGCCCTCCGGAGGCCGCGCCGGACGCCGCACCGGAGTCCGAGCCGGATCCCGAGCTGGTGCCGCCGACCGAGCCGTTCACCGCCGTGACCGTCCCCTTGAACGGGGCCTTCAGCACCGTGGCCGCGACCGTGCGCTGGGCCTCCCGGTACGCGTTGCGGGCCTTGACGTAGTCCGCGTAGAGCTGGGCCGTATCGGTCCCGTCGTCCACGGCGCTGTCGTAGGTGGCCTTGGCCGCCGTGAGACCGTCCTGGGCGGTGGAGTCGTCGAGGGAGGCCAGGATGTCGCCCTTGTCGACCTTGTCGCCGGCCTTGACGTAAATCTTCTCGACGGTTCCGCCCGTACCGAACGACAGCGTTCTGGACTGGGAGCTCTCCACCGCGCCCGAGGCGGACACCGAGGCGGTCACGGAGCCTCGGCCCGCGGCCACCGTCCGCACGGTGATCTCACCCGCGGCCGGGCCCGCGCCGAGCTGTGCGTAGGCGAACCCGGCACCGCCCAGCAGGAGCACCGCGAGTGCTCCGTTGGTTATCAGCGCTCTGCGCCTGATCGACACCTTCACGAGCGGTGACCCTTGCACACAAGGCTGCGCCGCAGCCGCGAGCAAGCTGAACGTTCGCTGTGCGTCCTGGCCGGAAATCGGGCACACAGGTAACTCTGAGGCTGCTCGCAGCCTGGCGCGACTCTGGTCGGTCAGGATGGCCGCTCATGAGACCGACTTTCGCGCTGGGCGGACTGGCCCTCGCCGTGCTCGTGGCCGGGTCCGGCCTGGTGCTGGTGCTGCGCGACGACGCCCCGCCCACCATCCAGGCCCGGCTGGCCTCCGCGCAGCGCGGGCAGGTCACCGCCTCGGTCAGCGCGGCGGGGAACACCGTGGACGGCTCGCGCCGGGACCTGGCCTTCGGCTCCGCCGGGACGTTGACGAAGGTGTACGTCAAGGTCGGGACCAAGGTGAAGAAGGGCCAGGTGCTGGCCAGGATCGACGGGCGGGCGGCGCGGGAGGCGTACACGGCGGCCAAGGCCGACCTGGCGGCGGCAGAAGAGGCCCTGGACGAGGCCGCCACGGCGGCCACCACGTCCTCAGGGTCCTCAGGGACCTCGGGGACCTCGGGGTCCTCGGGTTCCCCTGGCTCCTCGTCGTCCACAGGGTCTTCCGGGAGTCCGGGAGGCGCCTGCGTACCGACCGGGGGCGGCAAGACGCCCTCGGCCAGTGCGAAACCCACCGCCGGCGCGACTCCCGCGGCCGGTAAGACGCCCTCGGCCGCTCCGACGCCCGCGGCCGGGGGCGTCCAGGGGCCTGGGACGGCTGGAGCCCAGGCGGGCTCTCAGGCGGGCACGCAGGCAGGCGCAGCGGTGGACGCGCGGCCGGTCGCCGACTTCGGCGCCGGTCCCACGCAGACCCCCACACCCACCCCCACGCAGACCGCGGCCAAGGCCACGGCCAAGGCCGCTGCGAAGACCACCGAGCAGGCCACCACCGCCCCGGCCGGTACGCGGGCCACGGCGCGGACGGCCGCGCGAACGGCCACCCCGACCGCCACCCCGCACCCGACGGCCACGCCGACCTCGAAGCCCACCGGGTCCGAGCCGACGGTCACCGTGACGGCCACGGTGACCGCCACTGTCACGGCCACTGTTACGGCCACTGCGACGACCACCGTCACCGCGACCCCCACCCCGACGGCCAGTGGCCCGGGTGGAGGCACCGGGCAGCCCGGCGGCAACCCGCCGTCGACCGTCTCGCCGTCCACGTCCCCGACGGGGCAGCCGCCCGGCGGCGGGAAGCCGTCGAGCACCGGGCAACCGTCCCCCACCGGCAAACCCTCAGGAAAGCCCAGCGCGTCCGGATCCGGGAAGCCGTCAGGCCAGCCCAGCACCGGCCAGGGCTCCTGCGCCACCGGCACCACCGGCGGAGGCACAGGCGGAGGCACAGTCGGAGGCACGGGCGGGGGCACGGGCGGGGGCACGGGCGGGGGCACGGGCGGAGGCACGGGCGGAGGCACGGGCGGAGGCGGTGCCCAGCAGCAGGGCGGCGGGCTCAGCGAGGAGCAGGCCGCCGCGAACGTGGACCACGCCGAGGCCGCCGTCGAGGAGGCCGCCGACGCCGTACGGGCGACCAGCATCGTGGCCCCGGCGGCCGGCACGGTGCTCTCGGTCGGCGGCGCCCCCGGTGACGCGGCGGGCACCGGCACCTTCATCAGCCTGGGCGACCTGAACGAACTGCAGGTCCAGGCCATGGTCACCGAGTCCGACGTGAACCGGCTCAAGCTCGGCCAGCAGGCCCAGGTCACGCTGGCGACGCGCAGCGGCGAGCACTACCTGGCCAAGGTGACGGCGATCGCCCCGACCGCGACGGTGGAGGGCCAGCTCGTCCGCTATTCGGTCACCCTGGCCTTCGACGAGCCGCCGGCCGGGCTGATGCTCGGGCAGACCGCCTCGGCGACGATCACCACGGACGAGTCCAAGGACGCGATCTACGTACCGGCCGCGGCGGTGCGCAGCCGTTCGGACGGCACGCAGGTGGTCACCGTCCGCTCCGACGGGCGGGACGCGGCGAAGGTCGTCCACACGGGCGTGCGCGGCGACCAGTACGTGGAGGTCACCTCGGGGCTCGGCGAGAGCGACCAGGTGGTCATGTCGGACGGCACGTCGGGCGAGTTCCCCGACGGGAGCTGGCCCGGCGCCTGAAGCCGGCCGGTCCGGACGGAACCACCCGCCCGCCCGGGCCGGCCACCCCGGCCGGACTCCGCTGTACCTGCCACCAGGAGTCCGGCCGGACCCTCCTCCTGCCGCGGGTCCGTCTCACCATGTGGACAAAATGGTTGAGCAGACTCTCAGCGGGCTCCCAGCGAACGTTCAGCCAACGGGCCGCCGCTCAGCCATGACCACGGAGCCGGGCCGTGAGCTACCGCGACGCCCGGCGCCCGGCAACCGGCGAACGGCGAACGGCCCAGGGGCGGCGCTCAGCCGGTGGTGCGGGGGGCCGCCGCCTTGCCCGCGGCGGTCTCCCCCGTGAGGGCCGGGATCGTGACGCGGTGGGCGGTCTTGGCGCGGGCTCCCCTGCGGGAGATGTAGTCCAGGGTCCGGAAGTCCACCGACAGCTCGTCGCGGGTCAGCCGCGCCATCAGGTAGCCGCGCCGCTGGTCGATGTAGGAGATGTGCGGGTTCTCCTGCAGCGCCTCGGCGATCCACGTACGGTCCCGGTAGCCGTCGCCGTCGCTGGCGATCGACGAGGCCACCAGTTCCCTGGCCACCACCGGCGAGTCCGGGTCGTCGAAGTCTGGCTTCAGCTCGGACAGGTGGTGCATGTGGGCGTCGCCGGTCAGCACCACGGGGTTCGGCGTGCGGGCCAGCGAGTCGAGCAGGCGGGTGCGCTCGGCGGCGTACCCGTCCCAGGAGTCCAGGTTCACCTCCCGGCCGGGGCCGACCTTGAAGTCGCGCTGGGCCACCATGATCTGCTGGCCGAGCAGGTTCCAGCGGGTGGTGGAGGCGTCCAGGCCGCTCTCCAGCCAGCGCCACTGCTCGCTCCCGAGCAGCGTGCGTTGCGTGTCGAGCCGTTCGTCGCAGCCCGCCCGCACGCCGTCCAGGCACGCCTGGTCGTCGCGGAACTGGCGCGTGTCGAGCAGGTGGAAGCGGGCCAGCGTGCCCCAGGAGACCCGCCGGTTCACCCGCAGCACCGCCCCCTGGAGGCTGGCGCGGCGCAGCGGCATGTTCTCGTAGTACGCCTTGAACGCCTGCGCCCGCCGCTGCTCGAAGCCCGCCGCGCCCGTGCTGGAGACGGGGCCGGCCCAGTTGTTCTCCACCTCGTGGTCGTCGAACGCCACCAGCCAGGGCGCGACCGCGTGCGCGGCCTGCAGGTCGGGGTCGCTCTTGTACTGGGCGTGCCGCAGCCGGTAGTCGGCCAGCGTCCGGCACTTGCCCGGGGTGTGGGTGCGGACGCGGCCGGCCAGGGCGGTGTAGCCGCTGGGGCCGTACTCGTACATGTAGTCGCCGAGGAAGACCACCAGGTCCGGCTCCTGCTCGGCGAGGCGGCGGTAGGCGGTGTAGTAGCCGTGCTCGTAGTGCGCGCAGGCGGCCACCGCGAAGTTGAGCGGCGTCTCGCCCTGCGGGGTCGTCCTGGTGCGGCCCTCCGGAGAGAGGCGGCCCTCGCTCCTGAACCGGTAGAAGTAGTCGCGTCCCGGCTCCAGCCCCTTCAGCTCGACGTGCACGCTGTGGGCGTCGCGGGCCCTGGCGGTGGCGGTGCCGGACTTGACGACCTTGGCGAAGCGTTCGTCGGTGGCGACCTGCCACTCCACGTCCACGTCGCGGGAGGGCATGCCGCCGCGCCCGTCGCCGCCCAGCGGGTCGACGGCCAGCCTGGTCCACAGGACGAAGCCGTCGGCAGCGGGGTCGCCGGAGGCCACGCCCAGCGAGAAGGGGTCGGATCTGAGGGTCCTGGAGGCCGCCCCGGCGGCCGGGGCGATCATGGGCTGAGGGAGGAGGAGTCCGGCTGTCGCCGCTGTCAGGAAGGCTCTGCGGTCCACGTTCACAGGTATGTCCACCTGCGCTGACTCCGCCGTGACAGTGGAGTCAAGCGCGGGTGAACAGCATCGGTCGGTCTGCGACACGCCCGAGGGCCGCCCGCCCGGAGAAAGAGCAGGTGAACGGCGACAGCCGGGAAACGTCAGCCGGGCAGGACCACGTCAGGGAGCGCCGCGCGTAGGGTGGCGGCGTCGGTGAAGTGCACGCCGGTCATCCCGGCCCGCTCGGCGCCCTCGACGTTCTCCTCGCGGTCGTCGATGAAGACGATCTCGGACGGGTCGGCGCCCAGCTCGCGGGCCATCTCGTCGTAGATCTCCCGGTCGGGCTTGACCAGGCCCATCTTGCCGCTGTAGAAGCGGCGGCCGATCGCGGCGACCCACGGCAGCTCGTCCAGGCCCTCACCCATGCACACGGGGGCGTTGGACAGCAGCGCCACGTCGCGTCCCGACTCCAGCAGCTCGCCGAGCAGCGCGACCGTGCCCTCGTTGGGACGGGCCCAGGACGCGACGTCCATGGCGACCAGCCGGGCGGTCTCGCTCTGGGTCACGGGCCGGCCCAGCACCGCCGACCAGTACGCGTACGGGCTCAGACCCCGGTCGAACTCCAGGCGGTGCTCCCAGTAACCGCGCTTGAACGCCTCGGGCTCGGCTCCCGCGGCCCGCGCCATGGCCGCGTTGTCGGAGTCGGGCTGGGGCAGCGACAGGACACCGCCGTAGTCGAAGACAATCCACGTCATGCCACGAATGGTCGCAGATGCGGGCCCAGCGCCGGGCAGCCCAGGTATTTCCCGGCGGTGTGGAAGTCGAGCCAGTCGAGGTTGACCAGTTCCTCGCGGTCGATGCCGGTGAAGCTGGCGGCCAGGTCGGGCGGGATGGCGGCGATGTCGTCCTTGTCGGCGACGTTCACCCAGCGGGCGACGCCCGGGGGCCGGCGGCCGCGGCCGTTGACCGGGGTGGGCAGGAGGCGTTCGAAGACCACGTTGCGCATGCCCAGCGGGCTGCCGAGGGTGAGCAGCAGGTCGATCCGCAGGTCCGGCTCCGACCACAGCGCCTCGTACGCGACCACGCTGCCCAGCGAGTGGGCGATGACCACCCTGGCGCGGTTGCGCCGGATGACGTCCGCCACGGCGCTCCGGCACTTCTCGCGCCTGGCCTGGTCGGTGAGGTAGGCGGCCACCTCGGGCGCGAACAGCTTGGCGAACGCCGCCGACCTGCCGTCCAGCTTGTCCAGCAGCCAGCCGGTGAACGACTTGAGCGCCCCCGTGACGTGCTCGCCCACCCCGAGGTTGCGCGCCCAGTCGGCGAGGACCTGCTGGGCCTGCGCCTCCATGGCGGCCGCCGCGTCGGGCGCGCCACCTTCGCCGCCGCCCTCGCCGCCACCCCCGCCGCCGTCGCCGTCGTGCAGGAGGTGGGAGAAGTAGGCGATCTCGGCGAAGTACGCCCGCGCCTCTCCCCCGAGCGCAGCGTGGAGGTAGCGGTCCCATTTGCGGCGCATGGCCTCGGCCGCGCCCGGCACGGACCGCCCGGCCTGGAGGTAGTAGTTGTACTTGCCGATCCCGTGCACGCCGACGATGACGGCCACCGCGCCTCCCCAACCCCGTGATCACTTCGCGCTTTGGCGTGATATTGGCACACCTGGCTTGCAGCCGGGCGTCAACCGGCGAGACGGGCGGCGCGGGCGGCGGAAAATGCGATTGCGGGCCGGGTACGACCTCCGGATACGGTTGCTCTGTACGGTGACATGTCGCCCGGTGGTGACGCGTTCGAGAACGGGAGTCCGCTCATGCCCGGCCCGCTGGTCGTCAACGACTCGGTCGTCATCCCCGACGCCGAGCTGGTCTGGCGGTTCTCGCGCTCGTCAGGGCCGGGCGGCCAGGGTGTCAACACCACGGACAGCCGGGTGGAGCTGAGCTTCGACGTGGCCGCGAGCACCGCGCTGCCGCCGCACCTCAAGGCGCGGGCCCTCGACCGGCTGGGCGCGGGCACGATCACCATCGCCGCCTCCGAATACCGTTCGCAGCTCCGCAACAGGGAGGCCGCCGCGCACCGGCTGGCGCAGCGCCTGCGCGAGGCCATCGCCCCGCCGCCCAAGCGCCGCCGCCCGACCAAGCCGAGCCGGGGCACCGTCGAGCGCCGCATCGCCGCCAAGAAGCACCGCGCCGACCTCAAGCGCCTGCGCCGCGACCCCTGACCGGGCGATCCGCCCTTCGGCCCGGCCGTCGGCCGATGAGCCGGGGCAGGGCCGTGATGGTGGCCGAGAGGTAACCGGCCACCGCCTGGGGCACCAGGTTCCTGGCGAACAGCTCCGACCTCTCCAGCCGGACGCGCTCCACCTCGTACGCGCCCCGCGACGGGTCCTCGAACTCGGGCCCGTTCCGCAGCTCCGGGTCCATGGACACCAACCGGCACCCGAAGACGTGCTGTGTCTTGACCTCGCCCTGCCACGGGTACGACACCGTCACCAGAGGCGTCACCGCCGATACCGTCGCGCCCAGCTCCTCCAGCAGTTCGCGGCGCAGGGTGTCCTCCAGCGTGCCGTCCCCGGGCTCGACGTGCCCGCCGGGCACGGACCAGTACGGCGCCCGCCCCGGCACCGTACGCCGGAAGAGAACCAGCCGCTCGTCATGGTCGAGCAGGACACCACGGACACTGGGTCGCATACATCCACCCTATTTGACCTGTTTGTCCTTCCGGTAACCTAACCTACGGTACCGTAACCTGAAGGAGAAGATCTTATATGGCGATGACTCAGACGGAGCTGCTGCACGAGCTCGAGCCTGTCGTGGCCACGGAGCTCGACCGCCACGAGAAGATGGCCAAGGAGTGGTTCCCGCACGAGTACATCCCGTGGAGCGAGGGCCGCGACTTCGACGGCATCTACGGGGGCGAGGCGTGGCAGGAGGGCGACTCCAAGATCCCCGAAGCGGCGCGCGTGTCGCTCATCGTCAATCTCCTGACCGAGGACAACCTGCCCAGCTACCACCACGAGATCGCCAGCACGTTCGGCCGTGACGGGGCCTGGGGCACGTGGGTGCACCGCTGGACCGCCGAGGAGGGCCGGCACGGCACCGCGATCCGCGACTACCTCACCGTCACCCGCGCCGTGGACCCGGTGGCCCTGGAGCGGGCGCGCATCCGGCACATGGAGAGCGGCTTCGTCTCCGAGTACGACACGATGCTCCAGCAGCTCGCGTACGTGTCCTTCCAGGAGCTGGCCACCCGCATCGCGCACCGCAACACCGGCAGGGCGTCCGGCGACGCGGGGTGCGAGCGGCTGCTGGCCAGGATCGCCGCCGACGAGAACCTGCACATGCTCTTCTACCGCAACCTGCTCAAGGCGGCCTTCGAGCTCGACCCGAGCCAGACGATGCGGTCGGTGACCGACGTGGTGACCACGTTCCAGATGCCGGGCCAGGGCATGGACGGCTTCGCCCGCAAGGCGATGATCATCGCGAACGAGGGCATCTACGACCTGCGCCTGCACCTCGACGATGTGCTCATGCCGGTGCTGCGGCAGTGGTCGATCTTCGACCAGACGGGCCTGGACGGCGAGGGCGAGAAGGCGCGCGAGGAGCTGGCCGCGTTCCTGGCCAGGACGGAGGCCACGGCCGCCCGCTTCGTGGAGCGCCGTGAGGAGCGCCGCGCCCGCACCGCCGCCCGCCAGTAGACCGGCCCGCCCCAAACCAGCCTGCCGGCTACCGGCCCGCGCCGCCGCCCGCCGGCAGCCCGACCGCGCCCCCGACCGGGCCACCCGACCGGGCCGCCACCCACCGTCCCCGGCCTGACGGCCGGGACCGTCACCCGCGACTGCGAAATGGTGGCTTTTGCCCGGCTATGGGGGCGGCGAGACGGGGGGCCGTGGGAGGATCCTGGCTCATGGACCTCTCCACGGCGGTGTTCGTCAGCGGCGTCACCCTGCTGATGATCCTCTTGCTCGCCACCGCGGCGCAGCGCCTGCTGGATGTGCGGTTCGGCGCGTTGCGCACCTTCCTGGCCGCGCTGCTGGCGTTCGCCCTGGCGCAGTCGATGCTGGAGCCGATCCTGGGGACCCTCGGCCCCATGGACGCCACGCAGGAGCCCCCCGGCGCCGCCGCCCTGGGCCTGCTCCTGCTGGTCGTCATGGTCTTCGTGCTCATCCCCATGGCCCTGCTGGTGCTCGCCGAGGCCCTGGTGCCGCCTGGCTCGGTGCCGGGGCCCCTGGAGGCGGCCAGGTCGCTGCGCGGGCGGCTGTCGCGGGGCAGGAGGTACTCCCAGATCACCAGGGTCGCCATCCGCCACGGGCTCGGCCCGTACCTGCGGGGGCGGGGCGAGCGGCTGGAGGACCGCTCGGGCAAGCTGCGCCTGGCCAGGTCGCTGCGCGGGGCCCTGGAGGACGGCGGGGTCACCTTCGTCAAGCTCGGCCAGGTCCTGTCCACCCGGCGTGACCTGCTGCCCGCCGAGTTCGTCGAGGAGCTGGGACGGCTGCAGGACCAGGTCGCCCCGGCCCCGTGGGAGCGGGTCGAGCCGCTGCTGGTCCGGGAGCTGGGCGGGCCGGTCGACGAGGTGTTCGCCGAGTTCGACAGGACGCCGCTGGCCGCCGCCTCCATCGGGCAGGTCCACGTCGCCCGACTGCACTCCGGCGAGAGCGTCGTGGTCAAGGTGCAGCGGCCGGGGATCGGCGCGGTCGTCGGCAAGGACCTCGACATCGTCCGCCGCCTGGCCGCCACGCTGGAGGCCAGGACCCGCTGGGGCCGTTCGCTGGGCCTGATCGACCTGGCAGACGGGTTCGCCGCGGCGATCCGCGAGGAGCTCGACTTCCGCGTCGAGGCGGCCAACATGGCGGCCGTGGCGGCCTCCGGCGGCGGCCCCGTCAGCTATCCGGCCCCGGTCAGCGCCATGTGCTCGGAACGCGTCCTCGTCATGCAGCGGCTGTCGGGCCGCGCGGTCACCGCCGCCTCCGCGGAGCAGGGCCCGCGCCTGGCCCGCGACCTGCTCGACTGCCTGCTCAGGCAGATCCTCGTCGAGGGCGTCTTCCACGCCGACCCGCACCCGGGCAACCTCATGCTGCTGGAGGACGGCACGCTCGGCCTGCTCGACTTCGGCTCGGTGGGCAGGCTGGACGGCTCCGTACGCTCGGCGCTGCAACGCTTCCTGCTGGCCATGAACCGCCAGGACCCGCTGGGCGTCACGGACGCGCTGCTGGAGGTCGTGCCCCGGCCGGAGGACATCGACGAGCCCGCGCTCGAACGGGCGCTCGGCCAGTTCATGGCCAAACACCTGGCGCCGGGCATGGACAGCGTCCAGATGTTCACCGACCTGTTCAAGATCGTCTCGGAGTACGGCCTGTCCATCCCGCCCGAGGTGGCCGCCGTCTTCCGCGCGCTGGCCACGCTGGAGGGCACGCTCGTCCGCCTGTCACCCGGGTTCAACCTGATCGGTGAGGCCCGCTCGTTCGCCGGGCGCTATCTGGCCGAGCAGATCGGCCCCGACACCGTGCGCGAGACGGTGGCGCAGGAGGTGGCGGCGCTGCTGCCGATGCTGCGCCGCCTGCCGCGCCGGGTCGAGCGCATCGCGAGCGCCGCGGAACACGGCCGCTTCAGCATGAACGTGCGCCTGCTGGCCGACGAACGCGACCGCCGCTTCGTCACCGGCCTGCTGCACCAGGTGCTGCTCACGGTGCTGGGCGCCACGGCGGGGGTGATGGCGGTCGTCCTGCTGGGCTCGGAGGGCGGGCCCGTGGCGTTGCCGCCGACGACGACGTTGTTCCAGCTCATCGGCTACAACCTGCTGGTGATCTCGTCGATTCTGGTGCTGCGCGTGCTGGCCCTCATCTTCCGGCGCCCCCGGGCGTCCGACGACCAGCGCTCCTCCCGGTAGGCGGCTCCACCAGCGCGTCTCCCGGTACGGCAAAGACTGTGCGCCTCTTGACTCGCGTATGGTCTTGGACATCCACGGCATCGGGCAGGTTCTCGGTAACTTCGGGACCTCTTTGGAGCAGTGGGTGAAAATCATCGGAATCGCCGCCAGTCTGCACGTGGGATCATTTATCACCAGATTGTTGGACGCAGCGGGCGGCGAGCTGCCGAGGGACGTGGAGTTCGAAGTATGGCGGGGACTGGACGCGATCACGCCGTACCGTCCAGGGCCCGCCCCGGCCCCGGCTCGTGAGCTGGTCGGGCTGGTCGCCGACGGTGACGCGGTGCTGCTGACGGCCCCCGAGCACAGCCTGCTGCCGGTCGAGCTGACGTACGTGCTGGACTGGATGGCGGCGGGCGACGGGTTGTCGGGCAAGCACGTGGCCGTGATGAGCGCCAGCGCCCGGGCCTGCGGGGCCATGTGGGCGCAGGCCGAGCTGAACAAGCAGCTCCTCGAGGCGCGGGCGGTCGTAATGGGGGCCGAGCTGGTGGTCTCCCCCGCCTGCCCCTACTTCGACGAGAACGGCCGCCTGGCCGCCCCGGACCTGCGCGCCCAGGTACGCGCGGTGCTCGGCCAGCTCTGCCCCGCCGGGATGATGGAATCCGTGCTCTCCCTCTGATCTTCCGCCAAACACGACTCTAACGCCGGTCCTCGATCTCCCACAGGTGGTCGAGTACGTGCCAGGCGATGCGGCGCAGCGCGTAGCGCGGGGGCCAGGACGCCTTCTGGGGCGGGCTCTCCCGCCCGGTCTCTTGAGGCGCCCACGGACGGGACAGCACCTGGGCCAGCTCGGCGCGCATGGCCTCGCGGTCCGCACGTGACGTGAACGGCCTGTGCCGCACGCCCACCCTCCTGGCGTACGAGCGCTCGGCCTCCGTCACGTGGTCCACGATCTTCGTACGGTCGCGCCCGCCCCCGCGCGGGCCCTTGCGCAGCTCCTCGGGCGAGACCTCGGCCGTCTCGTCGAACAGCGCCCAGGCCGCCCGCACCAGCGCGACCGAGCGCTCGGCCTCCGGGCCGGACAGCGGCTCCCAGTCGAGTTCCGGCACCCGCTCCGGCACCCCGAAGTCCGTCACCCCGCTCCCCGGCACCCTGGCCACCACCTCGGGGTCACCCGGCGCGAACTCCAGCCCGGCGCGGGCGGCGACCACGCGGTAGCGGGGAAGGTAGTCCAGCAGCCGCTCGACGGCCGCCTCCTCGCCCTTGCCGACCCGGCACCACCCGGGCCAGTCGAGTGAGCAGGCGAACACCCTCTTCGGGCCGATCTCCAGGTAAAGGCGGTTCATGACAGTCGAGACTGCCAGCCGTACCTGTCAGCGGGCGTCAGGATCGCCGTCCGACTCACGGAGATCAGGTCCCCGCCAGATCAGGCCCGGGTCAGATCAGGTCGACGAGGTCGGCGACCGAGTCGACGACCAGGGAGGGCCGATAGGGGAAGCGGTCGATCTCGTGGCGCTGGGTGACGCCCGTGAGGACGAGGATCGTGAACAGCCCCGCCTCCATCCCCGACACGATGTCGGTGTCCATCCGGTCGCCGATCATGGCCGTGGTCTCGCTGTGCGCCTCGATCGCGTTGAGCGCGCTGCGCATCATCCGGGGGTTGGGCTTGCCGACGAAGTAGGGGGCCACGCCGGTGGCCTTGGTGATGAGCGCCGCCACCGCGCCGCAGGCGGGCAGCGAGCCCTCGGTGGAGGGGCCGACAGGGTCGGGGTTGGTGGCGATGAAGCGGGCCCCGCCCTCGATGAGCCGGATGGCCCGGGTGATCTGCGTGAAGCTGTAGGTACGGGTCTCGCCGAGCACCACGTAGTCGGGGTCGAGGTCGGTCAGCACGTAGCCGACCTCGTGCAGCGCCGTCGTGAGCCCGGACTCGCCGATCACGTACGCCGACCCGCCAGGCCGCTGGTCGTCGAGGAACTGGGCGGTGGCCAGCGCGGAGGTGTAGATGGACTCGGCGGGCACGGCCAGGCCCGCGCCGGCCAGCCGTACCGAGAGGTCGCGTTGCGTGTAGATCGAGTTGTTGGTCAGGACCCGGAACTTCTTCTCCGATTCGCTGAGCCGCTTGATGAACTCGTCGGCGCCGGGGACCGGCCGCCCCTCGTGGACGAGAACGCCGTCCATGTCGGACAACCAGGAGTCGATCCGCTTGCGCTGAGTCACGCCCACATCGTACCGAGCGCGCCTTATCGACTTCCCGCCCGGTGCGTGAACAATGTTCTTCATGTCGTTCACTGAATCCGCGCAGGACATGCGAGACGAGATCGTCCAGCTCAGGCACTCTTTGCACACCACTCCGGAGCTCGGCCTGCACCTGCCGCGCACCCAGGAGAAGGTGCTGGCGGCGTTGGAGGGACTGCCGCTGGAGATCACCACGGGCAAGGCCCTCAGCTCGGTGACCGCCGTGCTGAGGGGCGGCCGCCCGGGACCGGCGGTGCTGCTGCGGGGCGACATGGACGCCCTGCCCGTGACCGAGAAGAACGACCTGCCCTACGTCTCCCAGTCGCCAGGCCGGATGCACGCCTGCGGGCACGACCTGCACACCGCGATGCTGGCGGGGGCGGCGCACCTGCTGAGCGCGCGGCGGGAGGAGCTGGCCGGTGACGTGATCTTCATGTTCCAGCCGGGCGAGGAGGGCCACGAGGGCGCCAAGCACATGATCGCCGAGGGGGTGCTCGACGCGGCGGGCGAGCGGCCGGTGGCGGCGTACGGCATGCACGTGGTGTCGGCGATGTTGCCGCCGGGGCTGTTCGCGTCGCGGCCTGGGCCGATCATGGCAGCGGCCGACACGTTCAACGTGACGGTGAAGGGGCGTGGCGGGCACGGGTCGAGCCCGCACCGCTCGCTCGACCCGATCCAGGCGGGCTGCGAGATGGTGACGGCCCTGCAGACGATGGTGACCAGGACGTTCGACGTGTTCGACCCGGTCGTGGTGACGGTGGGCAGCTTCCACGGCGGCACGGCCGACAACATCATCCCCGACGAGGCCCGCTTCGACGCCACGGTGCGCACCTTCAGCAAGGACAACAGGGAGCGGGTCAAGAAGCGGCTCACCGAGGTCGTGCGGGGCATCGCGGCGGCGCACGGCCTGGAGGTCGAGGCGTCGTTCGGGATGGGCTACCCGGTGACGGTCAACGACCGCGGCGAGGTCGACTTCGTGCACGAGACGGCCGACGAGCTGTTCGGGCCTGGGCGCTACTTCGTCTCGCCGCAGCCGATCATGGGGTCGGAGGACTTCTCGTACGTGCTGGAGAACGTGCCGGGGGCGTTCGTCTTCCTGGGGGCCTGCCCGCCCGGCCGCGACCCGGCCACGGCGCCGTACAACCATTCGCCCGAGGCGGTCTTCGACGACGCGGTGCTGACCGACGGGGCCGCGCTGTACGCCTCTCTGGCCCACTCCAGGCTGTCCTGACATGCGGGCCTGGGTGGTGGAGCGGCCGGGGCCGATGGCGTCCCGGCCGCTGGCGCTGATCGAACGGGACGTGCCGGAGCCGGGGCCCGGCGAGGTCCTGATCCGGGTGGAGGCGTGCGGGGTGTGCCGTACGGACCTGCACCTGGCCGAGGGCGACCTGGCGCCGCGGCGGCCCCGCACCACCCCCGGGCACCAGGTCGTGGGGCGGGTCGAGGGCACGGGTGAGCGGGTCGGCGTGGCCTGGCTCCGCTCCACGTGCGGCGTGTGCAAGTACTGCCGCGCGGGGATGGAGAACCTCTGCGCCGGCTCCACCTACACGGGCTGGGACGCCGACGGCGGGTACGCCGGCTACCTCACCGCACCCCGCGACTACGTCTATCCCCTGCCCGACGACGTACCGGCCGAGCGGCTGGCGCCGCTGCTGTGCGCCGGGATCATCGGCTACCGGGCGCTGCTGCGCTGCGACCTGCCGCCGGGCGGGAAGCTGGGGATCTACGGATTCGGCGCCTCGGCCCACCTGACCGCCCAGGCCGCGATCGCGCGGGGCGCGGTCGTGCACGCGGTCAGCAGGTCGGCCGCCTCCCGGGAGCTGGCCCTGGAGCTGGGGGCGGCCTCGGCGGGAGACCGGCCGCCCGAGCCGCTCGACGCGGCCATCCTGTTCGCGCCCGTGGGCACGCTGGTGCCGCCCGCGCTGGAAGCACTCGACCGGGGAGGTACCCTGGCGGTGGCAGGCATCCACCTGACCGACATCCCGCCGCTCGACTACGAGCGGCATCTCTTCCAGGAGCGCACGCTCCGCAGCGTGACGGCCAACACCAGGGCCGACGGGCGGGCCTACCTGGAGCTCGCGCTGGCGCATCCGCCGCGGGTCACGACGACGCCCTACCCCTTCGAGGAGGCGGACCGGGCGCTGGCCGATCTCGCGGCCGACCGGTTCAGCGGCGCCGCGGTCCTGCTCCAAAGCTGACCGAAAATTTGATGGCGCTTAGCTCCACTCCGTACACTGATGAAGGAAAGTTACATTAACCTCACAACCACTGGAGATTATTGACGCTCGCGTGGCGCGATCGTAATGTCCGGTCAATCCCTAGAGACATCCCCCGGAGCGGCAAATGAAGCGACTGGCAGCGGTAGTGGCGTTGCTGGGCCTGGCCACCGCGACAGCGGCGTGCAGCGGCGGCAGCACCAACAATTCCGGCGGCTCGACCGGCGGCGGGTTGTTCACCACGATCGACGTGAACAAGCCCGGCCTCGATGCGACCGGCCCCGCGAACCCGTGGGCGCCCAAGGGCAACTCTTTCCTCGGCTACAACGCCATGAAGCTCGGGTGGGTCAAGAACCACGTGACCGACCCGAACCAGTTCTACCCGGGCATCGCCGCCAGTTGGGAGATCGCGCCCGACAACTCGTCGATCACCATCCACATCCAGCCGAACGCCAAGTGGTCCGACGGCAAGCCCGTGACGGCCGACGACGTCCAGCTCTCGCTGGGCCTGGCCTCCACCCAGGGCAGCACCGCGTTCGCGGTGACGCCGGGCGCGGCGGGCGTGGCGTCCGACGTCACGGTGGTCGACCCCAAGACCGTCAAGGTCACCCAGGACATGTCCAACCCGAGCTCCAAGTTCGGCCGCAGCATCATGGACACGTGGGTCGTGCCCGCGCACGTCTGGAGCAGCACGCTGCCGGCCGACTTCTGGGACAAGCTGAAGGCCGCCAGGGGCACCGGCGGCGACGCCGACAAGGCCCGCGAGGAGATCCTCGCCATCGGCCAGAAGGTGCTCGCCTTCGCGCCGCCGAAGGACGTCTCCGCCGGCCCGTTCACGCTGGAGCGGGTGAACCCGGGCGAGGCGCTGCTGGTCAAGAACAAGAACTTCTACAACGCCGCCAACGTCGCGCCGGCCCAGGTGAAGTTCCTCAACTTCAGCGGCAACGAGCAGATCTGGAACTACCTGAGCGCCGGCAAGCTCGACCAGGCCGGCTTCACCGCCATGCCCACCGACGTGATGACCCGGATCAAGCAGGCGCCCGGCTCCAACGTCATCACCGGCTTCTCGCCGGTGGCCGTCGGCATGGCGTTCAACCAGACGAAGAAGCCGTACGACAACGTGCACGTGCGGCGCGGCCTGGCCTACCTGATCGACCGCGACCAGGTGACCAAGGTGGCCTCGCCCGAGGGCGGCACGCCGGCCGTGACGACCTCCGGTATGCACCAGAAGCCCGCCCAGGAGTGGATCGGCTCCGAGCTGGCCGCGCTCAACCCGTACAAGCACGACGTGGCCAAGGCGGAGGAGGAGTTCACGGCGGCCGGCCTGAAGAAGACCGACGGCAAGTGGACCCTGGCCGACGGCAAGCCGTGGAAGCTCACCATGTACGCCCCCGCGCCGTTCTCCGACTGGATCTCGGCGGAGGAGAACATCAAGAGCCAGCTCATCGCCGCCGGGGTGGACGCCGAGGTCGTGACCGTCGCCGACTTCGCCGTCTACCAGGAGGAGATCGCGGCGGGCAAGTACGACGTCGGCCTGTGGCTGATGGCGCTCGGCCCGGCGCCGTACGACATCTTCGCGCGCCTCTACGGCGTCTCCAACGGCTGGTCCAACGTCGCGGGCAAGGTGGCGCACAACGCCCCCGGCAAGGGCGGCAACTTCATGGGCAGCGCGGAGGAGATCGACGTCGAGGGCGTCGGCAAGATCAACCCGGGTGAGCTGACCGCCAAGCTCAACGCGGCCACCCCCGAGGAGGCCAAGCCGATCATGGCGCAGCTCGCCAAGACGGCCAACCAGGACCTGCCGGCCATCCAGCTCTGGGACTACGTCAACTCCCAGTTCACCAACACCAGCCGCTTCACCGGCTGGCCGGCCCAGGACAGCGACCTGCTCCGCCTGAACGCCGGTGTCTGGATGCAGCTCGGTCTCATCAAGGCGAAGCAGTAGAGAAAGTGCCTATGGTAGTCATCGCACGGCGACTCGCGGGCCACCTGGCCCGCGGGGTCGTCATGATCCTCGTCGTGGCCACGATCAGCTTCTTCATCGTCAGGAGCATTCCCGGCGACCCGGTGGCGGCCAACGTCCAGAAGCTGATCCAGCAGGGCATGGACCAGCAGGCGGCCGAGGCGGCCACGCGCGTGCTGTACGGGTTCCAGCCCAAGGGCTCGCTGTGGGAGCAGTACGTCCAGTACATGTCGGGGCTGTTCCGCTTCGACCTCGGCCAGTCGGTCACCCACGCGGGCGCGCCCGTCACCCAGGTGCTGGGCGAGGCCGCCAAGTGGACCGTTCTACCGGTGCTGGCGGGCACGCTGCTCAGCTTCCTGGTCGGCATCCTGATGGGCGTCTACGCGGCCATCAAGCGCTCCGGCAAGCTGGGCGACATCCTGGCCATCTCCGGATCCCTGCTGCACGGCGTGCCGCAGTACGTGCTGGGCCTGCTGCTCGGCGCGATCTTCGCCACGCTGATCCCGATCCTGCCCGACGGCGGGCCGGTGGACATCCTGTTCGAGCCCGGGTTCAACGCCGGCTACCTCGGCTCGCTGGCCGAGCACGCGGTGCTGCCGGTGGCGACGTACGCGCTGGCCGCGTACGGCGGGTGGATCCTGGCCATGAAGTCGAGCGTCGTCACGGTGCTCGGCGACGACTTCATCCTGGCCGCGGAGCTGCGCGGGATGAAGCGCTCGATCGTCTTCAGGTACATCGCCCGCAACGCGATCCTGCCCCTGTTCACGATCCTCGCGCTGTCGCTGGGCCTGCTGCTCGGCGGCGCGGTGTTCATCGAGCGGATCTTCAACTATCCGGGGCTCGGCCTGCTGCTCATCGACAGCATCACCATGCGTGACTACGCGCTGATGAGCGGGGCGTTCCTGATCATCACGGTGGCCACCATCCTGGCGAACATCCTCGCCGACCTGTTCTACTCCGTGATCGACCCGCGGGTCCGCAGCGGGGAGGAGGTGTCGTCATGAGCGTGCTCCTGGAGAGCGCGTCGACGAGCGCCGCGATGCGGCGCAACTTCTGGGCGGGCGTCTGGCGGGTGATGAAGCGCAAGCCCAGCCGCATGGTGGGTGCCGTGCTCGTGGCCGGGTTCGTCTTCATGGGCCTGTTCGGGCCGATGTTCTACCCCGCGCAGTTGCCGCTCGACCCGACGCAGATCATCAGTCCGCCGAGCTGGGAGCACTGGCTCGGCACCGACGACCAGGGCCGCGACGTGATCGCTCTCGTCGTCACCGGCTCGCGGTACGTGCTGCTGGCCGCCCTGGTGACCGCGGTCATCACGGTGGTCCTGGGCACCGCCGTCGGGCTGTTCTCCGGCTTCAAGCGGGGCCGCTGGGACACCGTGCTCATGCGGATCACGGACATGAAGCTGACCATCCCCGGCCTGCCGCTGCTGCTGGTGCTGTCCACGGTGTGGAAGTTCAGCAGCGCCGTCCAGATGGGCCTGGTGCTGGGGCTGCTGAGCTGGGGCGGCGTGGCCAGGGCCGTGCGCTCCCAGACGCTCTCGCTGCGCGAGCGGGGCTTCATCGAGGCCGCGCGCGGGCTGGGGCTGTCCACCACGCACATCGTGGGCAAGGAGCTGCTGCCGAGCATGGCGCCGTACATCGCGATGAACATGCTCATCGCGATCACCGGTGGCGTGTACGCGCAGGTGGGGCTCTTCTTCCTGGGCGTGCTGCCGTACGAGTCGAACAACTGGGGCCAGATGCTCAACACGGCCGTGTTCCGCTCGGGAGCGCTCACCGTGCCGAGCGCGCTGGGCTTCCTCATCGGGCCGCTGCTGGCGATCCTGCTGCTGACCCTGGCCATCGTGCTCGTGGTGGACGCCATGGACGAGATCTTCAATCCCCGGCTGCGCGAGGAGTAGAGGGTGAGCGAGAAAGCGCCCGGAGTGCGCATCGGCGGCCTCACGGTCGTCTACAAGACCCCCGCGGGCGAGCTGCCCGCCGTCAGGGACGTCACGCTGACGCTGGAGCCCGGCTCGATCACCGGCATCGTCGGCGAGTCCGGCTCGGGCAAGTCCACGCTGGCCCTGTCGCTGCTCAACGCCGTCCAGCCGCCCGGCAGGATCGCGGCGGGCAGCGTCGAGATCGACGGGCTGGGCGACGTGGTGGGCCTGGCGGGCGAGCGGCTGCGCAAGGCCAGGGGCAGGCACATCGGGTACGTCTTCCAGGCCGCCCAGAACTCCCTCAACCCGCTCAAGACGGTCGGCAAGCAACTGCTCGACCTGGGCCGCTCGCACGGCGTGGAGGACCTGCGGGGCCTGGTGCGCGAGGCCAAGGAGCTGCTGTCCAGGATGGGCCTCGACGGCGCCCGCGTGCTCGACTCGCACCAGCACGAGCTGTCCGGCGGCATGCGCCAGCGCGTCGGCATCATGCTGGCGCTGGTGCTCAACGCCCACCTGGTGGTGCTGGACGAGCCCACCACCGCGCTCGACATGATCACCCAGGCCAACATCCTGAAGATCGTGCGCGAGGTGCACGCGGAGCGCGGCCTGACCACGCTGGTCATCACGCACGACATCGGCGTGGTGGCCGAGGTCGCCGACCGGCTGGCCGTCATGTACGGCGGCCGCCTGGTCGAGCAGGGCCCGACCAGGGAGGTGCTCGGCTCGCCCCAGCACCCCTACACCCGGGGCCTGATCAGGGCCATCCCCCGCCTCGTCGGCGACATCGACGAGGCCCAGGCGCTGCCCGGCCGCCCGCCGACGCTGGCGACCGTGCCGAAGCGGGGCTGCGTGTTCAGGGAGCGCTGCGCGCTGCGCATGGACGTGTGCGACGACGTCGACCCGGAAGCCGTCGCGTACGGGCCCAGGACCGTGGCGTGCCACGCCGTGACCGTGAAGGAGCACGCATGATCACCGGGACCGGGGTCGTCAAGACCTTCAAGCAGCGGGGCAAGGTGCTCGGGGCCCGCGAGGTGCGGGCGCTGCGGGGCGTGGACTTCGCCATCCCCAAGGGCGGGGCGGCCTCGTTCATCGGGGAGTCCGGCTGCGGGAAGACCACGCTGGGGCGGATCATCGCGGGGCTGGAGGCGTACGACGAGGGTGAGGTCGCCATCGACGGCGTCTCCATGTCCGCGCTCAAGCCCAAGCAGCGCCAGCCGCACTTCCGCAAGATCCAGATGATCCACCAGGACCCGTACTCGGCCCTGAACCCGACGCGGACCATCCACCAGACGCTGCACGCGCCGCTGACCCTGCGCGCCGGGCAGACGGGACGGCCGAGGTCGTGGGTGGACGAGCGGGCGGCCGAGGTGCTGTCGCTGGTCGGCCTGGACCCCGGCACGGTGCTGGCGCGCTACCCGCACCAGCTCTCCGGCGGCATGCGCCAGCGGGTGGTCATCGCCCGCGCGCTGACCGTGGACCCGGAGATGCTGGTCGCCGACGAGGCCGTCTCGATGATCGACGTCTCGCTCCGGCTGGGCATCCTGTCGCTGCTGAAGGACCTGCGCGAGCGCCTCGGGGTGAGCGTGCTGTTCATCACGCACGACGTGGCCACCGCCCGCTACATCGGCGGCGACGGCGAGCTGTACGTCATCTACCGCGGCCAGGTCGTCGAGCGCGGCGCGGTGGACACGATCATCGCCGACCCCGTGCACCCGTACACGCAGTCGCTGCTGTCGGCGATCCCGGTGCTGCACGGGCTGGAGCGGCCGGGCGAGCAGCCCGTGGTGCCGCTGGAGTCGCTGGACGAGAGCCGGTCCGACGACGGCTGCCTGTTCGCCCGCCGCTGCCCGTTCCGCGGCGAGCGGTGCGCGGAGGAGCGGCCGTTGCTCCAGATCACCGAGGGCGTGCCGCAGGAGCACGCGTGCTTCTACCCCGAGCGCCGCAGCGTGATCGCCCGCCCGATGAGCGAGGTGTGATGTCCCACGCCGTACGGGCCGCCGAGCCCGCCGAGGCGGCGCGCGTGGCCGAGGCCGCGCTGACGCTGGACGCCGGGGAGGGGGCGGCCCTGGTCGGGCGCCTGTCGCGGCCCCCGGCCGGGCGGCGCTGGACGGCGCTGGCCACCGACGGCGGCGTGGTGATGGCCTCGATGTCCGAGAAGGATCCGGACACGGGGCACGTCGATCTGCTCGCCGTGCACCCGTCCGCCCGGGGAGAGGGGCGCGGGCGGGCGCTGGTGCGCGCGGCCGAGGAGTGGCTGCGCGGGCAGGGGGCCAGGGAGGCCCACTTCGCCGGGAACCCGCCGTGCTACGGCTGGCCGGGCATCGACGTCCGCTACACCGCCGCCGCCTGCCTGGCCGAGAGCCTGGGGTACGAGCAGTACCACGTGGCCTGGAACATGACGGCCGACCTCATGAAGGCGGACCTGTCCGTCGAGGACGAGCTGGCGCGGCTGGCCGAGGCCGGCGTCACCGTGCGCGCGGCCGGGCCAGGAGTTGGCCCAGGAGTCGGCCCAGGAGTCGGCGCTGGAGACGGCCCAGGAGACGGTGCGGGCCGGGAGCGGGTGGCCGCGTTCGCCGAGGAGCACTGGAACGACCGGTGGGCCTGGGAGGCGGTCAACGCGACCGGGCTGCACTACGCCGAGCGCGACGGCCGGATCCTCGGGTTCGCCGCCTGGGGGGCGCGGCCGTCCTGGTTCGGCCCGATGGGCACCGCGCCCGGCGCCCGCGGGCTCGGCCTGGGCCGGGTGCTGCTGCGCAGGTGCCTGGCCGAGCAGCGGGACGCCGGGCAGACCGAGTCCCAGATCGGATGGGTGGGGCCGCTGGCGTTCTACTCGCGCGCCGTGGGCGCGCGAGCCGAACGCGTCTTCTGGCTCTACCGGCGCGAACTGGCGTGATGATCCGTACCGTAGAGCAGCCGCCCCTCCGGACGTCCCGGCGGCGGGCAGAGCTCGCGTGGGTCCCCACCGGCCTCCAGGCACCTGGTGAGGGAGTCGGATCCCCACAGGTGGTCCAGGAACAGGTCGGGGCCCCACCAGCGCAGGTCGTCAGGGTAGAGGTCGCGGGCGACGTACAGCATCGACAGGCCGGTCAGCACGGGCCTGAAGGCGTCGCGGTCGTGCACGTGGAGCTGCACCCCGCGCACGGGGGTGCCGGCGTGCTTGTGGAACGTCGGCGTGAACCACGTCTCCCTGAACCGCACCCCCGGCAGGCCGAGCCCGGCCAGCGCCGGGGCGAACCGCCCGTCGACGTACGGGGCCCCTACCAGCTCGAAGGGCCGGGTCGTGCCGCGTCCCTCGGAGAAGTTCGTCCCCTCGAACAGGCCGGTGCCGGGGTAGACCAGCGCGGTGTCCGGGGTCGGCATGTTGACCGACGGCATCACCCAGGGCAGGCCGGTCTCCGCGAAGGCCGTCTCCCGCCGCCAGCCCTCCATCCTGACCACGGTCAGGTCCAGGTCGAACCCGAACAGCTCGGCCAGCTCCCCCGCCGTCCTGCCGTGCCGTACCGGCAGCGGGAAGCGGCCCACGAAGCTCGCGAACGCCGGGTCGAGCACCGGCCCCTCGGCCACGGCGCCGCCCAGCGGGTTGGGGCGGTCCAGTACGACGAACCGCAGCCCGAGCCGGGCGGCCGACTCCAGCAGGTCGTACATGGTCCAGACGTAGGTGTAGAACCGGGCGCCCACGTCGGCGATGTCGAAGACCAGCGTGTCCACGCCGGAGGCGGCCACGACCCGGTCCAGGTCGTCGCCGGAGAGCTGGTAGGTGTCGTAGACGGGCAGGCCGGTCCGCTCGTCGACGGCGTCGCTCTCGCCGCCCGAGGCCTGCGCCGTGCCGCGCATGCCGTGCTCGGGCCCGAAAAGGGCGGTCAGCTTCAGTCCCGCGGCCGACAGGGCGACGGGTGTGGGGGTCAGATCGGGCAGGACTCCGGTGGGGTTGGTGATCAGGCCGAGGCGGGTGCCCCCGGCGAGGCGGGGATCCGCGGCCAGCCGTTCGGCTCCTGTTCGTACGGGTTGCATGAACCCATTGTCTGAAAGATATTTACAAGAGAGAAGTAAAGGGTGGAAATTAGCGACATGATTGATCCGCTACTCGAGCTGTCCACCGAGCAGAGCGATCCCCGCTACAGCCAGATCGACCGGCTGCCGACCAAGGAGATCGCCCTCCTCATGAACCAGGCCGACGCCGCCGTGCCCGCCGCCGTTGCGGTGGTCATCCCGGCGATCTCGGCGGCCATCGACGGGATCGCCGACAGGATGGCCCAGGGCGGCCGGCTCCTCTACGTGGGCGCCGGCACGTCGGGGCGCCTGGCCGTGCTCGACGCCAGCGAGTGCCCGCCCACGTTCGGCACCGACCCCTCGCTGGTGCAGGGCATCATCGCGGGCGGGCCCGACGCGCTGACCCGCTCGGTCGAGGGGGCAGAGGACGACACCGAGGCGGGCGCCGCCGCGCTGAAGGACCTGGAGGTGGGGCCGCTCGACTCGGTCGTCGGCATCTCCGCCAGCGGACGGGCCCCCTTCGTGCTGGGCGCGCTGGCCGAGGCGACCGGCCGGGGCGCGCTGACCGTCTCGCTGTCGTGCAACAGCGACGCGCCGCTGTCGGCCGCCGCCGAGCACCCCATCGAGGTGGTCGTGGGGCCCGAGGTCGTGACCGGCTCGACCCGGCTCAAGGCGGGCACGGCGCAGAAGCTCGTGCTGAACATGATCTCGACGATCTCGATGGTCAAGCTGGGCCGTACGTACGGGAACAAGATGATCGAGATGTCGGCCATGAACAGCAAGCTCGCCGGGCGGGCGGTGCGCATGGTCAGCGACATCACCGGAGCCGACCAGGAGACGGCCGGCGCGGCGCTGGACGCGGCGGGCGGTCAGGCGAAGATCGCGGTGCTGATGATCCAGCACGGTCTCGACGCGGACAGGGCCCGCGCGCTCCTGGAGTCGCACGGCGAACGCCTCAGCGACGCCCTCAGCGGCTGACCGGGGCGCAGACTCCTTCTGGGCCGGGTGTCGGAGCGGACCCCCGGAGAACGGGGCCTGACGGCGGCACGGAGCCCGTCGCCCGGACGTGCAGCGGGCCCCGGACGGCCGGACCTTTCGGCATCATGGAGTTGGTCCATCGGGGCGGGAGCGACGCAGGCTCCCCCGGATGGCCGTGCGGCCCCCGGGCCGGACGACGACGGTGATGAGGGGGAAGGATGCCGGTGGGGCTGGAGGCGATCCTGGCGGACGCCGTGCCGCGCGTGTGCTCGGCCGCGGTCGCGCTGATCGCCGTGAACGGCTCCGTGGCGGCCGGGGCCGTCGCCGGAGAGCTGGTGCGCTACGCCGACGCCCACGGGACCCTGGCCGAGCGCCGCCCGCCCGCCCGCCGCGACTCGATCTTCGACCTGGCCTCGGTCAGCAAGCTCTTCACCACGGTCGTGCTGCTCTCGCTGGCCGAGGAGGGCCGGCTCCACCTCGACGAGCCGGTGGCCGCCCGGATCGAGGGCACCGACCCGCGCATCACGCTCCGCCGCCTGCTCACCCACACCGCCGGGCTTCCCGCGGACCGCCGCATCGACCGCGAGCTGCCCCGGGCCGACGCCGAGACGCGCCTGGCCGCGTTGCTGCGCACGCCGATCATCCACCCGGTCGGCGGGCCGTGCCTGTACAGCGACGTCGGCATGATCATGGCGGGCCGCCTGGCCGAGCTGGCGGGCGGGGCGCGGCTCGACGCCCTGGTGCGCGACCGGGTGACCGGCGTGCTCGGACTGTCCGACACCGGCTACCGCCCCGGCGGCTCCAGGCTGGCGCGCGTCGCCGCGACCGAGTGGAAGCCCGAGCGTCCTGGGCCCGGCTGCGTACGCGGTGAGGTGCACGACGAGACCGCGTACGCGCTGGGCGGCGTGGCGGGGCACGCGGGCCTGTTCTCCACGGCCGCGGACCTGCTGACCATCGGCGAGGTGCTGCGCGAGGGCGGCGCGCCCGTGCTGCGGCAGGAGAGCGTCGCCGAGATGGTGCGCGACCAGGGGGCCGAGGGCGCGCCGTTCCGCCAGGGGCTGGGCGTGCGGATCGGCGATCCGGCCATCGTCGGCCCGCTGACCGGCGCGTACGGCCACTCGGGCTTCACCGGCACCTCGCTCGTGATCGACCCCGCCCGCCGCCTGACCGTGGTGCTGCTGACCAACGCCGTGCACCCGCGGCGGGGCGGCACAGCCGTTCGCGAGCTGCGGCACGCGGTGGCCGCGGAGGCGGCCCGCCTGTCCTTGACACAAGGTGATCGCCCGGCCACTCACCCGAGGTGAGCCTGTGGGTGGAGATGCCGGTGAGGCGCTCGGCGTGCCCCCGCCAGCCGCCTGACATAGCCTGGAGACATGTCCGTCCATCTGAACCACACGATCGTGCCGGCCAGTGACAGGGACGCGACCGCCACCTTCCTCGTCGAGATCCTCGGCCTGGACCCGGCACCCGAGTACGGCCCGTTCCGCGTCGTCTCGCTCGGCAACGACGTCTCGCTCGACGTGGTGCAGGCGGGCCCCGAGGTGCCGTCGCAGCACTACGCCTTCCTCGTCGGCGACGACGAGTTCGACCAGATCTGGGGCCGGATCAAGGAGCGCGGCCTGACGTACTGGGCCGATCCGTTCCACCAGCGTCCGGGGCAGATCAACACCAACGACGGCGGGCGCGGCCTCTACTGGTCCGACCCCGACGGGCACAACCTGGAGATCATCACCGTGCCCTACGGCGGCGGATAGGGAGCCAGCGCCTCCAGCGCCTCCTCGGCCCGGCGCATCGCGTCGTCCGCGCCGGCCACCGGGATCTCGGTGTCGAAGTTCAGGTCGTGGAAGACGTCTGTCACGCCCGCGGCGGCCAGCTCGGCCACGTCGCGCCGGATCTTGTCGTACGTGCCGCTCAGCGGGCGGGGCTCGTCGGCCGTGCGCACCCGCGTGGCGCCGCGCACCACGAACCGGAACGCGGCGGGGTCGCGCCCGGCCGCCGTCAGCTCCGCCTTGAGCAGCTCGATCCGGCCGCCGATGGCCGACAGGTCCTCCCTGCTGGAGCTGACCCAGCCGTCGGCCAGCCGCGCCGCGCGGCGCAGCGCGACCTCGGCGGTGCCGCCGAGCAGGACGGGCGGCGGCCCAGGCACGGGCTTGGGGTCGAGGTGGGCGGGCGGCACCCGGTAGAAGTCGCCGGAGTGCTCGACCACGTCGTCGGTCCACGCCTTGCGCAGCACCTCGACGAACTCCTCCGCCCGGCGCCCGCGCCGCGCCATGTCCACGCCGGACGCCTCGAACTCCTCCGGCACCCAGCCCAGCCCGACCCCCGCCGTGAGCCGCCCGCCGGAGAGCGTCTGCAACGTGGCGAGCTGCTTGGCCAGCTCGACCGGCTGCACGTACGCGTTGACCACGGCCACGCCCAGCCCGATGGCGCCGGTCACGGCCGACAGGTGGGCCAGCGTGATCAGCGGGTCGTGGACCGAACGGTAGGTGGGTCCCATCGGATGCCCGACCGGATAGAGCAGCCGCTGGAACGTCCACAGCTCGGCGTACCCGAGCTCCTCGGCCCGGGTGGCGACCCGGCGCATGTTCGCGGAGGTGGCCCAGGGCCCTGACTGGGGTACGGCGAAACCGACTCTCATGCCTACCAGTCTGGCCCTCTGGTCTCATTTCCCGGACAGCGCCCTAGTCTGTACGGGTGGGTCTGGAGGAGGAGCTGGCGGGCATCGCCGCCGCGCACGGCGGGGCCGGGACACCCGTGGTGCACCCGACACGTACGGACGTCGTGGTGTTACGCATGGGTGAGGTCGTGGTCAAGGCCCATTCGGCCCGTGACGACCCCGAGGGGCTGCGGCAGCGGCTGCGCGCCGCCGCGTCGGCCTCGGTGAGCGGCGTGATGCTGGCCCCGCTGAACCCCGACGTGCTGTCGGCGGCCGGGCGCGCGGTGACGGTGTGGCCGGCGGGCCGCCCCATCTCCCACGACGACGACCCGGGCGCCGCGCCGTGGGAGGAGGGCGCCAGGCTGCTGGCCAGGCTGCACGCCGTCCCGCTGACCGTGCTGCCGGGGCTGCCGCCCGCCGGAGGGCCCGCCAGGGCGGCCCGCGCCGTGCGCCGCATGCCGGGCGACGGGCCGGTGGAGCGGCTCATCCGGCGGGCGTTCGAGGAGCTGCCCGACTCTCCCCCGCTGCCCTGGCCGCAGCCGGGGTCGCAGCCGGGGTCGCGGCCAGGGCACCGGTCAGGATGGCCGTCCGGGCCGTCGGCGGGGTCGCTGCCCGGGCTGCTGACCCATGGCGACTGGCACCTGGGCCAGCTCGTCCACCGCGACCGGTGGCTGCTCATCGACGTCGACGACCTCGGCGTCGGCGACCCGGCCTGGGACCTGGCCAGACCGGCCGCCTGGTACGCCGCCGGGCTGCTCGAACCGGCCGTCTGGGAGCGGTTCCTGGGGGCGTACCTGGCCTCCGGCGGGCCCGCGCTCGGGCCGGGCGACGACCCCTGGGCGCGGCTCGACGTGCCCGCGCGGGCGCTCACCGTCCAGCTCGCGGCGGTCGCCGTGGTCAACGCCTGGCGGGAGGAGCGGGAACTCGACGAGGTCGAACATTCGTTGGTCGAATCGTGCAACAGAATCGTCCGAGCGTGACGGGGTTGCGCGCGGTAGGTTTCACCCTGAGACCTCGAAGCCAAGGAGAGCGACTTAGATGCATTGCCCCAAGTGCCGCGGCAACATGCGGACCTATGAGCGCAACGGCGTCCACATCGAGCAGTGCGACAACTGCCGCGGGATCTTCCTCGACTACGGCGAGCTCGAGACCCTGACCCGCATGGAGACGCAGTATCACTCTGCTCCGCCGCCCCCCGCCCCCGGCCCCGCGTGGGGCGCCCCTCATCACGGCGGTCACCACGGCCACCACGGCCACCGTGGTCAGCGGAGCTGGGTGGGCATGCTGTTCTCGACCTGAACCCGTGAGGCCGCGCACCTGAGGTGCGCGGCCCTCCGTCTTCCCGGCGTACCTTCGCTTCCCGGCGTGCCTTCGCGGAAAGAGCGGCCCGGTCAGCCGGGGAAGTCGTCCGGGTCGACCGGCGCGGTGCGGGCGTTGCCGCCGGAGATGGCGTGCAGCGTGATCCGCCAGTCGTGCCAGAGGATCTGCGTGGCGGTGTAGGTCGTCTTGAACTTCACCGTCTTCTCGAACTTCTCGAAGCTGCAGTCGCGGGTGAACGCGCGGTTCTTGCCGTCCCAGTCGGTGCCGTGCGTGAAGTAGATCTTGTAGTTGCCGTCGCGGACGTTCCGGATCTTGAACTTCGCCTTCTTGCGCACATAGATGCTGAACACCTTGCTGCCGCCGCGCATGACGGTGACCACGGCGTCGAGGCTCCCGCCGTTGTCGATCTCCAGCGAGCTGCGCCCGTTGAACGAGCCGCCCTTGCGCACGAACGCGCCGTTGCTCAGCCGCCGGTTCTTCCGGTCACCGGCCTTGACCTCGACGACGTCGGCCGGGTAGTCACCCGCGCTCTCCAGCGCCCGCCCCGCCTCGTCGAGCGCGGTCAGCGAGTCGTCGAGGTCGGTCAACACGGCCGAGGACGTGCACAGGTCGCGCGCGCCGACCTTGCCCGCCGTGGTGCCCAGCTCGGTGGTGAAGTCGCGCAGACTGCTCACGTACGCCTCGTGCTGGGTGCGCACGGCGTCGGGCGGCGTGAGCGCGGCCAGCGCGTCGGCCGCGCCGTTCAGCGTGTCCTCGGCCTTGCCCACCCGCTGGTCCAGGGCCTTGACCCCGCGTGCCCCGGCCAGCGAGGAGATCGCGTCGGTCATCGGCTTGCGCCGGGTCTCCAGCTCGCTCTTGTACGCCTCCGGAGTCAGCGCCGCCGGGCCCTGGCCGCCGGGAGTGCCGCCCCCGGCGGGCGCGGCGCCGTCGCCGCCCGCGACGCCCGAGATCCTCGGCTCCCCTCCGGACGGCGAGAGCCCGCCCGTGGAGCACGATCCGAGGGCGGACAGGGTCGCCAGAGCAAGAACGCAGGAGATCAACCGGGGTGTAGCCACCTGCCACACTATCGTCGGATTGATCCCCAACCGTCAATCACGATTCGGCCAGTCCCTCGTCCCTGTCCTGCCGGAGCCACCTGGTGATCCCCAGCGTCTCCAGGAACGGCAGGTCGTGGCTGGCCACGATGAGCGCCCCCCGATACGCCGACAGCGCCTGGGCGAGCTGGCGGACGCTGGCCATGTCCAGGTTGTTGGTGGGCTCGTCCAGCAGCAGGAGTTGCGGCGGCGGCTCGGCCGACAGCAGCGCGGCCAGCGTCGCGCGGAACCGCTCGCCGCCCGACAGCGTGCCCACGGCCTGGTTGACCCGCTCCCCGCGGAACAGGAAGCGCGCCAGGCGGGCGCGCACGTCGTTCACCGAGGCGGACGGGGCCGCGGCGCGCACGTTGTCCACCACGCTGAGCGCGTCGTCGAGCAGGTCGAGCCGCTGCGGCAGGTAGCGGACGGGCACGTGGGCGCCGTGCTCGACGATGCGCTTGAGCAGCGTGGTCTTGCCCGAGCCGTTGGGGCCGAGCAGCGCGATCCGCTCGGGCCCGCGCACGACCAGCTCCTCCAGCACGACGGCGGAAGGGGCCACCACGCCACCCGTACCGCCCGCGCCGTCCGCGTTGGCCGCGCCGTCCGCGTTGGCCGCGCCGTCCGCGTTGGCCGGGTCGTCCGGCCGTCGGCGGGGGTCCAGCGGCAGGGTCAGCACCGTGCGCCCGGCGGGCACCTCGGTGCCGGGGAGCTGGATGCGCAGCTCCGCGTCGTCGCGCACGGCCTGCTCGGCCTCGCTGAGCCGCTCGCGCGCCTCGTCCAGCTTCTCCTGGTGCAGGCCGCGCTGCTTGCCCGCGGTGACCTGGGCCCTGCGTTTGAGCCCGTTGGCGATGATCTTCGACGCCTTCTTGTTCTCGAACGCCTTCCTGCCGGTGCGCAGGCTCCTGTCGATCCTGGTCCTGGCGTCGATCAGCTCGCGCTGCTGGCGGCGTACCTCGCCCTCGGCGGTGCGTACTGTGCGCTCGGCGGCCTCCTGTTCGGCCGCGAGCTGCTCCTCGTAGGCGGTGAGGTTGCCCCCGTACATGCGTACGGAGCCGTCGCGCAGCTCGGCGATCTGGTCGGCCAGCTCCAGCAGCGCGCGGTCGTGGCTGACCATGAGCAGCACCCCCTGCCAGGCGCTCACGGCCGCGTAGAGGCGGTGCCGCGCGTCCAGGTCGAGGTTGTTGGTGGGCTCGTCGAGCAGCAGCACGTCGGGCCGTTTCAGCAGTTGCGCGGCCAGCGCGACCATGATGGTCTCGCCGCCGGACAACGTGCCCACCGTACGGTCGAGGCCGACGTGGCCGAGCCCGAGCCGGTCCAGCTCGGCCTGGGCCCGCTCCTCGACGTCCCAGCCGTCGCCGACGGCGGCGAAGTGCTCCTCGGCCACGTCACCGCCCTCGATGGCGTGCAGCGCCGCCCGCGTCGCGCTGATCTCCAGCAGGTCCGACACGGTGCGCCCGGCGCCCAGCGGGACGTTCTGCGGCAGGTAGCCCACCATGCCCGCGACGGAGACGGACCCGGACCGCGGGGTCAGCTCCCCGGCGACGATCTTGAGCAGGGTGGACTTGCCGGACCCGTTGAGCCCGATGAGCCCGGTACGCCCCGAGGGAAACGCGGCGTCGAGGCCGTCGAGCACGCTCGTCCCGTCCGGCCAGCCGAAGGTGACGTGATCGACGACAACAGAAAAACTCATAAGGTGGCTCCCATCACAAAAGAATCGACATTTCGTGACTTGGCGGGAAACACCGCTGTACGCGCAACACACACGGAGGCCGCGACACGCGGAGGCCCGGTTGGAGCCCGCGGTCTGAGGCGAGGATTTCCTCGAGGTCCAGGTGATTGCGCGCATGCCCACGACAGGGCTGAACGGCGCGGTGCCCGCGACCTCAGATCCTCACGTCAACTGCCCCCACGGTTCGGCGATAAGACGTGGGGGATTCTATGCGACCCGCGGATCACCTGGCAAGGCTCCTGGCCCGGTGCGCCGCCACGTTCACCCGGTTCGCGCAGGCCAGGGTGCAGAACCGGCGCTTGCCGTTGCGGGAGGTGTCGACGAACACGGTGTCACAGCCCTCCCGGTCGCACAGGCCCAGCCGCCTGCCCCCGGCGAACGACAGCGCCATGGCCAGCCCGCCCGCCGTCGTGTCCTTCGCCCTGGCGACGATGTCGGCGTCGACGGCGAAGAAGTGCAGGTGGGGTTCGCGGCCGTCGTGGGCGCTCACGTACGGCTTGGCCGCGGTCTCGTCGAGCAGCTCGTTGACCAGCTTGATCTGCGTCTCCTGATCCCGCTCCCCGAACACGGGGGCGAGCCGGGCCGCCCACACCCGCAGCTCCCCCGCCTGGGCGGGGGTGACGGCGGCGCGCAGCAGGCGGTGCTCGGTCAGCATCGCCTCGACGGCGGCGGGACCGAAGTCGGACGCGTTCACCAGCGCCGCCGCGAGCGCCGCACCATTGCCGCCGTAAGCGTTGAAATGCATAAGGTCATTACATCAGGTTGGAATCATGCACTCCAGAGACCTGCATGACCCGCTCGCCATGACCGTCGTCTCCACCCACCACACCTCCGAGGGCGTGGTCTCCTACCTCAGGTGCGCGTGCGGGGTGTGGGAGGTGCGCGCCGCCCGGCTCGTCGGCGTCGCCTCGCCCGGGCCGAGACCGTCGCGAACCGTCGGCTGAAGCCGGCGCGGGCCGCGCCGGAGCCGAGATCGCCGCGGATTGTCGACCTAGACGGTGCCGTCAGCCTAGAGTCGGGGCCAACATCCCCCAGGAGGTCAGGCATGTCCAGCATTCCCTCCCTGCTTCGCGACCGGATCGCGGCGACCCCCGACGCCGAGGCGTACCGTGTGCCCTCGGGCGACGGGTGGACCTCGTTGACATGGCGGGAGGTGGGCGAGCGCGTACGCGGCCTCGCACTGAGCCTGTCCGGGCTGGGCTCAGGGCCGGACACCCGCGTGTCCATCCTCTGCTCCACCCGCCTCGAATGGATCATCTGCGACCTGGCCGTGCTGGCGACCGGGGCGGCCACCACCACGATCTACCCCTCCAACACCGCCGCCGAGTCCGCGTTCGTCATCACCGACTCGGGCAGCACGATCGTCATCGCCGAGAACGACGAGCAGGTCGCCAAGCTGCGGTCGGTGCGGAAGGAGGTGCCCGACGTCACGCGCGTGATCGTCATCGACGGCTCGCCGAGCGACGACGGCTGGGTGGTCACGCTCGCCTCGCTGAGCGAGGCCCCGCAGAGCGGCGGGGCGGACGACGGCGCCGACTACGACGCGATGGTGGACGCCATCGGGCAGCACGACCTGGCCACCCTCATCTACACCTCCGGCACCACCGGCCGTCCCAAGGGCGTGGAGCTGACCCACGACAACTGGCTCTACGCGGCCGGGGCGGTCCGCGAGATCGACCTGCTCTCCCCCGCCGACCTGCACTTCCTGTGGCTGCCGCTGTCGCACTCGTTCGGCAAGCTGCTGGAGGTCGTGATGATCGAGGTGGGCGTGGCCACCGCGATCGACGGCCGCCTCGACAAGATCGCCGAGAACCTGGGCGTGCTCAAGCCGACCGTCATGGCCGCCGCGCCGCGCATCTTCGAGAAGATCCACAACACGGTGGCGGCGAACATGCGGCGCGACGGCGGGCTCAAGCTGCGCATCTTCAACTGGGCGCGGCAGACCGGCGCCCGGGTCGTACGGGCCCGCCAGCGCGGCGCCGAGGTCCCGTTCAGCACCCGGGCCGAGTACGCCCTCGCCGACCGCCTGGTCTTCGCCAAGCTGCGCGAGCGCTTCGGCGGCCGGATCCGCTTCTTCATCTCCGGCGCCGCCCCGCTCTCGCAGGACATCGCCGAGTTCTTCGACGCGGCCGGGCTGACGATCCTGGAGGGCTACGGCCTGACGGAGTCGTCGGCGGGCAGTTTCCTCAACCTGCCGCAGTCGGTGCGGTTCGGCACGGTCGGGCTCCCGTTCCCCGGCACCGGGGTGCGCATCGCCGACGACGGCGAGATCCTCATCGGCGGGCGCGGCATCATGCGCGGCTACCACGGGCTGCCGGAGGAGACCGCCGAGGCGCTGGAGGACGGCTGGCTGCGCACGGGCGACATCGGCGAGCTGGACGAGGCCGGGCGGCTGCGCATCACCGACCGCAAGAAGGAGCTGATCAAGACCTCGGGCGGCAAGTACGTCGCGCCGACGTACCTGGAGGGCCGGATCAAGGCGGCCTGCCCGTACCTGTCGCACGTGTTCGTGCACGGCGACCGGCGCAACTACGTCACGGCCCTGGTCACCCTCGACATGGACGTGGTCGAGCCGTGGGCGCGGGCCGGGTCGCTGCCCACCGACCCCGAGGAGCTGCGCGAGCACCCGCGCATGCGCGCCGAGGTCGAGAAGGCGATCAAGCAGGTCAACGAGGGCGAGGCCAGCTACGCGACGGTCAAGAAGTTCGCGATCCTGGGCGGGGACTTCACGGTGGAGACCGGCGAGCTGACGCCCAGCCTCAAGATCAGGCGCAAGGCCGTCGAGGAGCGCCACGGCGAGGTCCTCGACGCCTTCTACGCGTAACCGGCGCGCTCCCCGCCCGCCTGCGCCACGTCGCCCGCCCCGCTGGGCGACGTGGCGCCGGAGGAACTGTTCGGCGTTACCATGCACCAGTAGTGAGCAGCGTTAAGTAGTAGCTGGAAGGGGGCGTTCCATGGGCAAACTGGAGACGGAGCTGCTCAAGGGGACGCTGGAGGGCATCGTCCTCGCGACCGTGTCCGCGCGGCCCGCGTACGGCTACGAGATCACGGCGCGGCTGCGTGACCAGGGCTTCTCCGACATCGCCGAGGGCACGGTCTACGCGCTGCTCGTCAGGATCGAGCGGCGCGGCCTCGTCGACGTGGAGAAGGTCCCGTCCGAGAAGGGGCCGCCGCGCAAGGTGTACTCCCTGAACGGTCAGGGGCGGGAATACCTCGAAGAGTTCTGGAGGACCTGGAGCTTCCTCGTGGAGCGGCTCGAACAGCTCCGCGAGGAAGGCAACCAGCCCTCGACCCGGCTCCCATGTCCGTGACGGCCGCCCCGGAACCAGCTCCAGCGGATTATCAGGTCCGGCAGAGGGCAGTCGGACGATGAGTCGTCGATCGAAGGAGGGACATCATGGTCGTGAGGCCCGCCGAGGGCGCGCACGGCAGGCGGATCACGTTGCCCGTGGTCGGCACGCTGTCCCTGCCCGAGCCCCGACACCTTGCCTTCTACGCGGTCCTGGTCTCGCTGGGGGTGCTGGAGATCGTGGAGTGGCCCGTCGTGGGCGTCGTCGCGATCGGCCACGCGCTGGCCAGCCAGCACCGCTTCGTCACCCTGCAGGAGGCCGGAGAGGCCGCCGAATCAGCGTGACCTGCCGATGAGCGGCGACGGCCCGCCAGGTCGCCCCGAATCGGACCCTCTCACCTGACCTCGGTTCCGTTCCGCGTGTCCAGTTTTGCCGAAACGGCATCAGCATTTGCGACCGGCTCCCCCATCGTCGCATGATGCCCGCCTGCGCCCGACGTTCGGCGACCCCCGGCACCGACCGGTGGCCGCCCCGGCGTGTGCGCACCGATCGAACCGGCAGGAACGGAGAACTCATGGCACGGCCTCCCCAGATCATGGATGTCACACATCGGCTGGTTCCCACTCCGGCGGGCAGGACGCATCTCGTGGAGCAGGGTGCCGGACCGCTGGTGCTCCTGGTGCACGGGTTCCCGGAGTTCTGGTACTCCTGGCGCCATCAGCTACCGGCGCTGGCCGCGGCCGGATACCGCGCGGTCGCCATCGACGTTCGCGGCTACGGACGCTCGTCCAAGCCCTCGGAGGTGCCCGCGTACCGGATGCTCGAACTCGTCGAGGACAACGTCGCGGTCGTGGCAGCGCTCGGCGAGAAGACCGCGGTGGTCGTCGGGCACGACTGGGGCGCGAACATCGCCGCCAGCTCCGCACTCACCAGACCTGACGTCTTCCGCGCGGTCGGCCTGCTGAGCGTCCCCTACACGCCGCCCGGCGGGCCGCGGCCCAGCGAGGTCTTCGCGCGGATGGGCGGGGACGACGAGTTCTACGTGTCCTACTTCCAAGACCCGGGCAGGGCCGAGGCGGAGATCGAGCCGGACGTCCGCGGCTGGCTCGCCGGCCTCTACGCCGCGCTGTCCGCCGACACCATGCCGACGCCGGGCTCCCCCGACCCGCACTTCGTGAGCCGGGGCGGGACCTTGCGCGACCGGTTCCCGGCCGGCCGGCTGCCCGGCTGGCTCAGCGAGGACGAACTCGACCGCTACGCCGCGGAGTTCGAGCGGACCGGCATGAGCGGGGCGCTCAACCGCTACCGGAACATGGACCGGGACTGGGCGGACCTCGCGGACTTCTCCGGCGAACCCATCACCCAGCCGTCCCTGTTCCTCGGCGGAGCCCTGGACGCCTCCACCACCTGGCTGACCGAGGCGATCTCGGCCTACCCCACCACCCTGCCCGGGCTGGTCGCCTCGCACGTTCTCGACGGGTGCGGCCACTGGATCCAGCAGGAGCGCCGAGACGAGGTCAACCGCCATCTCACCGACTGGCTCGCCGCCCTCCCCACCTGAGCACCGCATGGCGTTGTAGCGCTGGTCGGCCACCCGCGAATCGCCGATAACAGTGTGGCGTTGTCACCGATTCACCCTTCGCGTTATCATCGACTACATGGATACGAGATCGGCGATAATCGCGGCGACGGCGGACCTGCTGGCCCGCTCACCCAGCGGCGACGTGTCCACCCGAGCGGTGTGCGAGGCGGCCGGGGTGCAGCAGCCCGTGCTGTACCGGCACTTCACCGACAAGGACGGCCTGCTGGCCGCGACCGTCGACCACGTCTGGGACCAATATCTGGAGACCAAACGCGCGGCCGAGGCGTCCGAGGACCCGTTACAGGACCTGCGGGCAGGGTGGGACAGCCACACCGCGTTCGCGCTCGCCCATCCCAACGCCTACAAGCTGATGTTCTCCCCGGCGCTGCGCGCCAAGCCCGAGGCGGCCGAGGAGGCCATGCGCATCCTGCGCGGTGTGCTGGAGCGGCTCGCCGCGCAGGGACGCCTCCGGGTGACGCCGGAGGTGGCCGCTCGCATGGTCATGTCCGCCAACACCGGCGTCGCGCTCGCCCTGCTCACCCACCCCGCGCAGTATCCGGACGCGAGCCTGTCATCCCTGGTCCGCGACGCGATCCACCGGGCCGTCCTGCTCGACCCCACGGCGGACACCTCCGCGGGCGACGCGCGGCAGGCGGCCGCCAACACCCTGATCGCCTCGCTCGACCGGCTCACCCCCGAGCCGTTCAACTCCGCGGAGTCCGGGCTGCTCAAGCACTGGCTGACCCAGATCGCCGAACCCGGCCGGCCCCGCTGACCCCCTGCCGCGACGCTCGAGCCCCAATCGGCTCGGGCTGCGGGTCGGCACGCCAGAAACGCAAAGGACACGACATGAACGACCACACCACCACCCGCGTCGCCCTCGTCACCGGCGGCTCCGGCGGCATCGGCCGGGCGGTCGCGGAACGCCTGGCCGGCGACGGCCTCGCGGTCGCCGTGCACTACGCGGGCAACAGGGCCAGGGCCGACGAGACGGTCACCGCGGTGACCTCGGCCGGAGGCAGGGCGATCGCGGTCGGCGGCGACGTCGCCGACGAGCACGCCATGTCCGCGGCCTTCGAGGCCGTCGAGCGGGAGTTCGGCGGCATCGACGTCGTCGTCAACACCGCAGGCGTCATGCACCTGGCCCCGATCGCCACCCTGGACCTCGACGAGCTCGACCGGATGCACCGCACCAACATCCGCGGCACCTTCGTGGTCTCCCAGCAGGCGGCCCGGCGGGTGCGCGCCGGCGGCGCGATCGTCAACTTCTCCACCTCCGTCACCCGTCTGAGCTTCCCCACCTATGGCGCCTACGCGGCGAGCAAGGGCGCGGTAGAGGCCATGACCTTGGTCCTGGCCCGAGAACTGCGCGGCAGGGACATCACCGTCAACGCCGTGGCCCCGGGCCCCACCCCCACACCGCTGTTCCTCCAGGGCAAGGACCAGGCCACGATCGGCAACCTGGCCAAGGCCGCCCCGCTCGAACGCCTGGGCGCCCCGCAGGACATCGCCGAAGTGGTCGCCTTCCTGGCCGGACCGGCCCGCTGGATCAACGGCCAGGTCCTGTACGCCAACGGCGGCCTCGTCTGACCCCAGCCGAAGGAGATCGATGCCACGACCGACATCGACGACAGGCGAGCGAACACCTCCCGCTCGCTCCTGGATATGACCTTCAGCACACCGGCCGCCGACGGTGGCCCATCCGTTCAGCAGCACGCGGGTACAGTGAGCTGCCGTGGCCGGTCGGCCTGGGGCGCTACGGAGCGGGGCGGGAACGCTGGTCGTCAGCGCCCTCCGACGTGCTCTGTGAAAAAACCGTGAAACAACCGCGAACAAGGACGCCCGCATCGGGCAATCAGCGCCGACCCTCTTTCGAGAAAGGCGCCGGATGCATGACCCTTCTTCCAACCCCTCCCTACGGGTGGCCGCCGAGGCGGACGACGCGTCGGTCATCGCGAACTCGTGCCGTGACCCCGAGTGGTTCTCAGTGATCTTCGACCGGTACTTCACCGCGATCCACCGCTACGCCGCCGCCCGGCTCGGGCCCGCCGCCGCCGACGACGTGGCCGCCGAGACGTTCCTGGCCGGGTTCGACCAGCGCGGCCGCTACGACCTGACCCGTCCCGAGGCCAAGGCCTGGCTGTACGGCATCGCCACCAACCTCATCGGCCGCCACCGCCGCAACGAGCTGCGCCTCTACCGGGCGCTCAGCCGCTCGGCAGCCCGCGACGACATCGAGAGCCACGCCGACCGGGTCACCGACCGGGTGACCGCCGAGCAGCTCAGCCCCCGGCTGGCTCTCGGCCTGAAGAGGCTGTCCCCGGGCGACCGGGACGCGCTGATGCTCGTCGCCTGCGCCGGACTCAGCTACGCGGAGGCGGCCTTCGCCCTGGGCGTCCCCATCGGCACCGTCAGTTCCCGGCTGAACCGGGCCAGAGCCAAGCTGCGCACGATGCTCGGTCACGCGGCGAAGGAGGTCTGAACCATGGAAGAGCTGCAGGAACTGCGCCGCTACCACGACGCGATCCCGGAGCCCGCTCAGGAAACCATCGGCGTGGCCCGCTCACGCCTGGGCACGCACATGCACGGGAGCCGACGGCGGCGAGCCCGCCGGATCCGGCCGATGTGGGCGCTGACCGTGGCCGGGGCAGCCGCCACGGTGGCCGTGGCCGTGACGGTCGTGGCAGTGACGGCCGTACCCGACAGCGGGAAAGCCCCGCAGGCCCCCCAGGCACAGCCGCCCACCGTCACCGAGCTACAACTGCGCCCCGTGGCCGACGCCCAGGACGTGGCCGACAACGCGGCGTTGCTGGCCGGCGACGAGCCCGCGTGGACAGCCGAGCCCACACGATGGGGCTACGTGAAAAGCCTGACCGCCCAGACGCGGGTGGACGGCGGCCAATGGCTACGCGGCAGGCCGAAGCTGACCAACACCCGCGAGCAGTGGCGACAGCTCAACGACAAGGCGTTCGCCCTCATCGAGGACGGCGAGCTCAAGGTCTACAAGGGGTCGGAGTTCGAGGTGACCTACCCCTACCTGCTCGCCCTGCCGACCGACCCCGCCGAGCTGCTGACCCGGATCTACGAGACGATCGACGCGGAAAACGCCGAGCGTCGAGCCTCGTCCCTGGAGAGCGCCCGGCAACGAGCGGAGAACCGCGGCAAGTCACCCGAGGAGGCACAACGCCTGGCCGAGGAGTCGGTGCCTCCTCTCACGTCCGCAGGGCGCGACAGGCAGGCGTTCCAGACGATCGCGATGGGCATGATGGACACCGCGCTGCCCGCCACCCTCCGTGCCGCCATGTACGGCGCCATGGCCGAGATCCCCGGCGTACGCTACGAGGCCAAGGCCACCGATCTGCTCAAACGCCAGGGCATCACCCTCTACCACGTCCTGGACGGCTACCTGCGCGACGAGGTCTTCATCAACCCGAAGACCTACGAATATCTGGGCTACCGCACCATCGTCGTCAAAGACCACAGGAACGGACCTTTCGACACCATGAAGAAGGGCGAGATCCACAACTGGGACGCCCTCGTCAAGACCGCCATCGTCGACAAGGCCGGACAACGACCCGGCTGACGCCCCGCTCGGCCCGCCGCACCGGCCCCTGAGCAGCGGAAATGCGCTGAGCGCGGCCAGGAGTGGCCGGGCCGCTCCTGGATCTCCTATCACTCGACGGCCCGAGTTCGCCCGCGAGCGTGCGCTACAGCGAAGATCGTTCAGCCCGGTCGAGCACTCCGCGCGCAGGTTGTGTGGTCCGCCCTCGTGTGGTCGTCGTCAACGGGAGCGGCCTGGGCGGTGCGGATCGTGTCCAGGCCGAGAGGAAAGTCCGCGCCGTGCGCGGTCGTCAGCCGTCGTGCGTGGTGGCCCGGGCGACCACGCCGGAGTCGGGCAGGAGAGCGGTCCCTTCCAGCCAGCCCTCCCTGGTCGTGCGTCCCTCCTGCGCGTGGGCCCGCGGTCCGGTGCCGCCCGCCTGCCAGGGATGCGGCCCTCCGAGCGGCCGGTACTCGCAACCGGCCGCCTCCAGCCTGGCCAGGTGGCCCTCGCGCAGCCGCTCGACCAGGTACGGGTAGTCGGCGGGCCCGCCGGACCAGAGGGTCTCCGCGATCGCGCAGGCACGGGGGAACACCATGTAGTCCAGGTGCCGCGCGTCCGGGATGTACTCGCTCCACGCCTGGAACTGCCCGCCGAGCACCTTCGCGCGCTCCTGGTCCGTCCACGACGCGGGCCGCGGCGCGAACGACGCCGAGTCCTCCAGCGTGATCGGCCCGCCGATGGACAGCGGCTCCTCGGGCCCGTCCGACTGGTCGAAGTTGAGGTAGGTGGGGTACTCGGGCGTGCGCACCACGTCGTATCCCGCGGCGGCGGCCTGCCGGGCGATGGCCTCGCCGCGCCAGCACATCACGATCGTGTCGGGCAGCACGCCACCGGTCTGGAACGCCTCGTCCCAGACCACCATGCGCTTGCCGCGCCCGGCCAGATGCCCGCCGACCTCGCGCAGGAACCAGCCGTGCAGGTCGCTCGGCTGCTCGGCGCCGATGGCCGCCATGTGCGCGGCCACCTCGGGATCGCCCGGCCAGTCCTTGGTGACGCACTCGTCGCCGCCCAGGTGCACGTAAGGGGTGTCGATGGCGGTGAGCAACTCGTCGATCAGCTCGCACACCAGCTTGACCGTGGCGGGGACCGGCTTGAGCACGCCTGCCGAGATGCCCCAGCCCCGCAGCACCTCGTCGGCGCCGGTGCCCAGCTCGGGGAAGGCGGCCAGCAGCGCGGAGGCGTGGCCGGGCAGGTCGATCTCGGGGACGACGGTGATCCCGCGCTCGGCGGCGTAGGCGGAGACCTCGGCCAGGTCGTCGAGGGTGTAATAGCCGCCGTGCGGCGTGCCGTCGGGGGTCGGGTCCGCGTGGTGATGTCCGGCCATGGTCTCGCGGCGGTGCGTGGACCTCCTGTTGATCTCCGGATATCTCCTGCTCTCGACGCGCCAGCCCTGATCGTCGGTGAGGTGCAGGTGGAGGCGGTTCATCCGATGCATGGCGAGCAGATCGACATAGCGCAGCAAGGTGAGCTTGGTCATGAAATGCCGGGCGACGTCGAGCATGCCGCCACGCCAGCCCAGCGCGGGCTCGTCCTCGACCTCTCCGCACGGCACCACCCCACCCGGGCGTCCGGCGGCGCGGTACGCGTTCGGACCGAGCAACTGCTTCAGCGTCTGCGCACCGTGCCGTACCCCATCGGGATCAGCGCCGACGATCTCGGCCCCGCCCGTCGAGACCCGCAACCGGTAGGACCCGGGGCCGCCCGGCCCCAGGCGCACGGACAGCGCGCCCTCGGGCCCGGCAGCCGCGGGCAACGGGCCGAGCAGCGGTCGCACCACCTCGACCAGGCCGGGATCGCCGTACACGCTGCCGAGCGCGAAGCCGCCCTCGCCGCTCGCCGCATGGCGGGGGGCGGGTAGCAGGGTGCGATAGGGGTCGGTCATGCCAGTGCCTTTCGTGAGCTTCCGGTACGGAGACAGAGTGCGAGGGGCACGATGGCCCCGGAGGAGACGGCGACGGCGGCGAGCGCGTTCGCCAGCCCGGCGTGCTCGGCGAGCAACCCGATCAGCGGCGGCCCCGCCAGCATCCCCGCGTGCCCGATGCCGGCGGCCAGGCCCACGCCCATGGGGCCGCCGAGCGCGCCCGCCTGCGCGATGGCCAGCGGGAACACGTTGGCCAGCCCGAGCCCGACCGCGACGAACCCGCCGAACGCCACCACGACGGAACCCGCCCACGAGGCGGTCAGAATGCCGCCCGCCGCCAGCACGGCGCCGGTCACGAGCACGGCCGTCCGGCCGTGCCGCCGCACCAGACGGCTGCCCGCCAGCCGGGCGAGCGCGATCGCCACCGAGTAGGCCGAGAAGCCGTAGGCGGCCAGGCTCGCCTCCGCGTTCAGGCCGTCGCGCAGGTGCAGCACGCTCCAGTCGGCCACCGCGCCCTCGCCGAACGTCGCGCACATGGCCAGCACCCCGCACAGCGCCACGGCCGGGCCGAACGAGCGCCGCCCGCCCCGCGAGGCGGGCCTGGAGGGGACGGTTCCGCGCAGCAGCGGCCTGGCCAGCACGGCCGTGCAGACGAGGACGAGGGCGGCCGCCAGCAGGAAGTGCTGCCAGGTGGTCAGCCGGGCCACGACGAGGCCGCCGAGCAGCGCCCCGGCCAGGCCGCCCAAGCTCCACAGTCCGTGCAGCACCGACATGATCGGCCGCCCGGTGGCCTGCTCGACCTCGACGGCCGCGCTGTTCAGCCCGATGTTGACGGTGCCGTAGCAGAGCCCGGTCAGCGCGAGCGTCACGCACAGCGCCGCCATCGTGTCGGCGCGGGCGACGAACGGCAGCGCCAGGCCGAGCAGCGTGATGGCGACGAGGGTGACCGGCCGCGTGCCGTGGCGCGCGCACAGCCGTCCGCTCACGGTCATGGCCAGGCCGGTGCCGACCGCCATGCACATGAGCGCGACGCCGAGGCCGCCGGTGCTGACGCCCAGGTGGTCCTTGACCGAGGGGATGCGGACCACCCACGTGGCGAAGACGACGCCGTCCAGGAAGAAGAACAGCGGCAGGGACATGCCCGGCAAACTAACAGGATGGGATCCAGAAAGAAAGAGGGCTGTGATAGACAATCGCCATGTCACGCACCGCCTCCCCGCACACCGCGCGCCTGATCAACGACAGGACGGCGTACAACCTGCTGCTCGCCCACGGGCCACTGTCCCGGGCGGAGTTGCAGCAGCGCTCGGGCCTGTCCAGGGCGACGGTCGGCGACCTGGTCGACCGCATGGTGGAGTCGGGCCTGATCTGCCAGGTCGGCCAGTCGCAGGCCCGGCGGCGAGGCCCGAGCGCGCTGCTCTACGGCGTGGTGGCCGACCGGGCCCACGTGGCGGGGGTGGAGGTCCGCCCCGACCGGGTGCTCGCCTCGGTCGCCGACGTCCTCGGCCGCCAGATCGGCGCCGCCGCGCTGCCCCAGGACCCGGGCGTGGCCCCCGACCGGCTCGTGTACGACGCCATCGCCGCCGCGCTGGCCGACGCCGAGGTCACCCGCCTGGACGGCGTCGTCGTCGGCACGCCCGGCGTGGTGGATCCGGCCAGCGGCGACGTGGCCTTCATCCACGCGTTGCCCACCTGGCACGCCAACCTGCTGCCCGGTCTGCGTGACCGGCTCGGCGACGTACCCGTCCTGGTGGAGAACGAGGTCAATCTGGCCGGGCTGGCCGAGCACCGGCTGGGTGCGGCGCGCGGGCACGACACGTTCGCGCTGCTGTCGCTCGGCGAGGGGCTCGGGGTGGCGGTGATCCTCGACGGGCGCCTGCATCGTGGCAGGTCGGGCGGCGCCGGCGAGATCGCCTACGCCCCCACCGGCCTCGGCGGCGGCACGTTGCAGCACCTCGTCGGCGGTCCCGCCGTCCGCGAGCTGGCCGCCGAGCACGGCCTGCCCGCCGGGGACAACGTCTCCGCGGTACGACAGGCCACACCGGACTTCCTGGACGCGCTGGCCGAGCGGGTCGCGGTCGCGGCCATGGGCATCTGCGCGGTCGCCGACCCCGGATTCGTGGTGCTGGCCGGAGAGATCGCCAGGGCGGCGGGCCTGCCGCTCGCCGCCAGGGTGGAGGAGCGGCTCAGGAACGACCTCCCGCTCCGCACCGAGGTCACCGTCGGCACGGTGGAGGGCGACCCGGTGGTGCGCGGCGCGGTGGTCATCGCCCTGGAACGGCTGCACAGGGAGACGTTCGGCCGGGACGTTCCGCAGTGAGCGGACATGCGAACCGGATGATCAAAGCTGATTGATTTTGCGGTCAATCGCTTGACATCGAGCAAAACCATGACACAACATTGCGCCCACTGTTCGACGAAAGGGGCTGCGGTGCTGAGAAATCGACCTGCGGGTCCCGGGCTCGCGCGGCGAACGGCCGATCTGTGGCACCGCACCGTGCCCTGGCGCTGGCTCGCGCCGAGCACGGTCCTCATCGCGTGTGTCATCGTCTTCCCCGCCTTGTACATGGCCTGGATGTCCTTCCTCGACATCAGCAGGATCGGCCTGGTCAGGGGCTTCGCCGGGCTGGACAACTACGCCAGGCTGCTCCAGGAGGACGCGCTCGGCCTCGTGATCGGCAACACGCTGCTGTGGCTGGTGATCGTGGTCGGCCTGACCGTCGTGCTCTCGCTCGCGCTGGCGCAGTTCCTGTCCAAGGAGTTCTTCGGCCGCAGGATCGTCAGGCTCGCGCTGCTGGTGCCGTGGGCGACCTCGCTGGTGATGACCGCGACCGTGTGGCGCTTCATCTACGAGGGCGGCAACGGGCTGCTCAACCGGCTGCTCATGGATTTGTCGATCATCTCGGCGCCGGTCGACTGGTACAAGGATCCCGCCACCGCCCTGTACTCGGTCATGGCGGTCGGGATCGTCACGTCGATGCCGTTCACCACGTACGTGCTGCTGTCGGGGCTGCAGACGGTGCCGCACGACGTGCTGGAGGCCGCGAGGATCGACGGGGCGGGGGCGTGGGCGACCTGGCGGCGGGTGACGCTGCCGATCCTGCGGCCGTCGCTCATGATCGCGCTGATTCTCAACATGCTGCACGTCTTCAACGCGTTCACCGTGATCTGGGTGATCATGGGCAAGACGGCGGGGAACCATGCCGACACGACGGTGACCTGGCTCTACAAGATCGCGTTCACGGCCCAGCTCGACGCGGGCGAGGCTGCGGCGCTGGGCGTGCTCAACGTGGTCTTCCTGCTCGTGCTCATCCTGCTCTTCGTGCTGGTCCTGCGGCCCCACCGCAATCCCGCGGCGGCCGACGAGGCCCCTGCCCCTGCGCCCGCCGTCGCACCCGTGCCCGGACGTCCCGTCCCGGCACCGCGACGCCCGGTCCTGGCGAGCAGGAGCAGGCCGGTCCTGGTCCGCGTGGGCCGGGGATGGCGGCGCGTCCGCCCCGTCGTGCTCCCGGTCGCCGGGTTCGCGGTGGCACTGTTCTTCGTCGCCCCCTACGCCGCGATGCTGTCCGGCTCGCTCAAGACCGACGCCGAACTGTTCGCCGTCCCCGCGACGTACCTGCCGGAGAACTGGGCCTGGTCCAACTACGCCGACGTGTGGAGACAGATCCCGCTGGCCGACTACTTCCGGGTCAGCCTGACCGTCGCGCTGGTCTCCACGGCACTCGTGCTGGTCGTCGCCGCGCCGGCCGCGTACGTGCTGGCCCGCGCCAGGTTCCGGGGACGGTCGGCCTACCTGGGCGTGATCCTCGTGACGCAGATGTTCCCGGCGGTCGCGCTGCTCATCGGGCTCTACCAGCAGGCGTTGGCGGTGAACGGGATCAACAGCTACGCCGTCATCATCGCCATCAACTCGGCCTTCAACCTCGCGTTCGCGGTGTGGATCCTGCACGCGCACTTCAGCTCGATCCCCGTGGAGATCGACGAGGCCGCGATGATGGACGGTCTCGGCCGCTTCCGGATCATGCTGCGCATGATCCTCCCGCTGGCCGCCCCCGGCCTCGTCACCGTGATGATCTTCACCTTCATCCAGGTGTGGAACGAGTTCGTCATCGCGCTGACGCTCTTCAACGACCCGGCCTCCGGACGCGTGCCGCTCACGGTCGGCGTCCAGCAGTTCATCGGCCTCTACGAGACCAACTACCAGTATCTCTTCGCCGCCGCGCTGATGGCGATCGTGCCGGCGGTGATCCTCTTCGCGCTCATCGAGAAGCATCTGGTGAGCGGCCTGACCGCAGGTAGCACCAAGTGACATGAGAAGGACTGGCGTGACATGAGCTCCAGAAGAAGATCACGACTTGGCGGCCTGGCCGCGGCGGCCGGCCTCGTACTCGCGCTCGCCGCGTGCGGCGGCGGCACGGGCGGCGGCGGCGAGCAGCAGTCCGTCAAACTGGTCGTCGCCCAGTACACGCAGGGCACGCGCCCCTACTGGGACGAGCTGATCAGGTCGTTCGAGGCAGCGCACCCCGGCAAGAACGTCGACCTGCAGGTGATCGACTGGGGAAACCTCCAGAGCCAGGTCAACACCATGGTCCAGACCAAGCAGTTCCCCGACATCCTCAACATCAACGTCTTCGCCGACTACGCGGAGGCCGGGCTGCTGTACCGCGCCGAGGAGGTGGTCTCCAAGGAGGTGCTGTCGGACTTCCTCCCCTCCTTCGCCGAGAACGCCACCTACGACGGCACCCAGTACGGCCTGCCGTTCGTCGCGACCGTCAACGGCATGTACTACAACAAGAAGATCCTGAAGGAGGCCGGTTTCGACAGGCCCCCGGCCACCTGGGACGAGTTCCGCGCGACGGTGAAGGCGATCAAGGCGCTGCCCGGCGGCTACGTGCCGTACGCGCTGGCGCTCGGCGCCGAGGCCGGCGACTACGAGTTCGGCACCTGGGTACGCGCCAACGGCGGTGACTGGCGTACCGGCGGGAAGTGGACCGTCAACGGTGAGCGCAACGTCGAGGCGCTGGAGTTCCTCAAGTCGCTGACCCAGGAGGGCTACACGCAGCCGAACCCCGGGCAGACCAACCGGCCCGACGGCACCTGGCCGCTGTTCGCCCAGGGCAAGGTGGGCATGGTGTACGCGTCCTTCGGGACCCGGGCCTTCCTCGACCAGGTCGAGAAGGGGGAGGTGGATTACGGGACCGCCCCCCATCCCACCAACCACGGGGCCGAGCCGAGCACCCATGGCATCCAGGACTATCTCATGGCCTTCAAGAAGGACGGCAACCAGGCACTGGTCCGGGAGTTCCTCGACTACTTCTACCAGGCCGACAACTACGCCAGGTACCTGAAGGTCGAGGGCCTGCTGCCGACGACCATGTCCGGCTCGGCGGTCATGCGCGAGGACCCGAAGGTCAGCCCCATCGTGGACATGGTGGCCAAGGCCCGCTTCGACCCGACCTCGCAGCCGGTCTGGGCCGAGTTGCGCGGCACGATGGCCGCGGACCTGGGCACCGCCCTGGCGCCCGGCGGCGACCCGCGTGCCGTGCTCGGCAAGCTCCAGCAGATCGCCGAGGGCTCCTGACCTCCGATCCGGCCGACGCCCGGTCGACGGGCGTCGGCCGCGCCGGTCACGCGCCGGTCACGCGACGTGAGTTCGCGCAGCGGTCACAGCGCCCAGCGGACCTCGGTGACCTCGCCGGGCTCGGCGGGGGCGGAGGTCCAGTGGACCAGGGTGAGGCCGTCCGGCGTCAGGGAGACCGCGGCGTCGTGCGGGGCGTGGACCGGCCCCAGGAAGGCGGCGGCGTCGCCCGGGTGCCGCCTGCGCAGCCGCGCCCCGTCCTCCGTGAGCCCGGCCAGCTCGCACGTCGACCACGCCACCTTGCCCACCCCGACCGGGAGCATCGCCCCTGACCTGGCCGCCAGGCGAATCCGCCGGCCCTCGAACAACGGCTCGCCGTCACGGCGCAGGACGAACGACTGCTCGACCGGGCCGACGTTGAGCAGGTGGACCAGCCGCCGGCCGGCGCCGTCGGCCGTCGAGGTGACGACGAGGCCGGGGGCGGGGGCGTCGTGCGTGTGGCGCGGTCGTACGCCGAGCCGCGCCAGCAGGCCCGTCCAGAAGTCCAGGTGGCACGGGTAGTCGCAGGCGAGCACGATCGCGCGGCCGGCGCCGGCCCGCACCTCCACGCCCACGGCGGCCCCCGACGAGACCTCGCGCACCAGGGTCTCGCCCGCGCCGGTCAACGGTTGCAGGACGTCCACCCTGACCTCGAAGGACTCGCCGCGGACCGACGGGAAGCGGTCGGCTCCGCCGTACACGACGGGACCCGGCTCCAGCCCGAGGGCGTCGGCGAGGATCGTGCAGGGGGCGCCGTCCACGTCGAGCCGGGGCAGCAGACCGGCGAGGAGCAGCCGCCCGCCCGCCAGCACGTGGTCGGCGAGGCGCCGCTGGACCGCGGCGGCGAGCGTGGACGCGCCGGCCAGGACGAGCACCGGCGGCAGTTCGGCGGCCTGCACGTCGACCGCGGGGAAGGAGAAACCGGACAGAAGCAGTGCGCGGGCGAGCACGTCACGCCCGCCCATGCCGCGGAACCGCTCCAGGTCGGCGACGACCTCGGCGCGGGCGCCGTCGCCTGGATGGCGGTACTCGGTCAGATAGTGGTCGGGGACGAAGCCGAGCGCCAGGCCGTCGTGCTCCTCGTCCATGTCGGCGAGCAGCCCGGCGATGCCTTGGACGGCCCGGGTCACCTCGCGCAGCGCCGGGTAGGACAGGTTCGGCCGGCCCTCGGGATCGATGGGCGCGGCGAAGCCGTGGCGCTCGCCGGTGAAGGCGATGCGGTCGTTGCCGTCGCCGGAGGGCACGTCGAGCGGCCGGTTGTAGCCGCCCGCGAAGAGGTAGTAGTTGATCAGCCGGTTGCCCTGCGCGAGGCAGAGCCTGACCTTGAGGTCGAGCGCCGACGGCGGCACCAGGCGGCCGAGGTCCTCGCCGTAGTCGCCGGTGCCCGCCTCGAACTCCAGCGACGTCAGCGGCTGGTCGGCGTCGTGCACGGCGGCCATGAACGCGTTGCCGACGTAGAGGTCGGCGACGTTGCCCACCGTCAGGTCGCCCAGGTAGTGGTCGGAGCCGGAGGTCATCTGGGGCAGGCCCTGGTAGCCGCGGTAGAGCTGGCTGATCCCGATCGGGTAGGTGCGGCCCCGGCCGTCGCCGGTGCCGTGGATGTTGATCAGGAACGGCCCGCCGACCCCGTACGCCTCCGCCCTCTCGCGCAGGAAGGCGATGTACCGGGCGTAGCGGTAGCGCATGTAGTCGCTCAGGTCGTGGTGGAAGGCCAGGGACGGCGCCTCGGGCGAGCGGCCCACCGGCCACCGGCCGTAGCGCTCGTGGACGTCGAAGCGTTCCGCGGCCCACGCCGCGAAGTCCGCGAGGACGACCTCGGTCAGGTCGGGCGTGTTGCTCACCCACGAGAGCATCCCGATCTCGTTGTCCAGTTGCACCGCGGCCACCCGCCCCGCCAGCACCGGCATGATCGCCGCGTACCACCGGTCGACCTCGGCCAGGAAGTCGGGTGACAGGTAGTCGATGGTCCTGGTGGGGGCGGGGGCGCCGTCCCAGCCCACCGGGTGCACCTGCGGGTGCTGCTCGTAGATCCGGTACGGGATGCCCTCGTTCTTCAGCTCCGCCATCACGAAGGGGCCGGGCCGGGCGATGACCAGCAGGCCCCGCTCTTCGGCCAGATCCAGGAACGTCCGTACGTCGCGGTGCTCCGCCGTGCTGCCGTCCAGGTCGATCGTCCCGTCGGGCAGCTCGTGCACCAGCCACGGCATGTAGGAGGCGACGGCGTTGCAGCCCGCGTCGAGGAGCCAGTCGAGCCGCGACGCCCAGTCGCGCCTGGGTAGCCGGAAATAGTGCACCTCGCCCGCCATCACCAGGGAAGGTGCGCCGTCGAGGAGGATCCTGCGCCTGCCGAACCGCATGAGCCGCATGGGCCGCGTCCTTTCGCCGGGGGGTCTTGCCGCTGTGAGGGTTCTCACATAAGGTCACTGAAAGCGGTTACTGCAAACGTTACGGAAGCAGGCGGCACATGGGCAACAAGCGCCTGACGGTTCGCGAGATCGCCAAGCTCGCCGAGGTCTCGGTGGCCACGGTCTCCCGCGTCTCGCGCGGCACCGGTCAGGTGAGCCAGGAGACGCGCGAGCGCGTGCTGCGGATCATCGAGGAGTACGGCTACCGCCCCAGCCAGATGGGCAGGACGCTGGCCGAGCAGCGACACGGCATGGTGGCGATCGTCTTCCCCGGGCTGGCGGGGCCGTACTTCTCGGAGCTGACCCAGGGCTTCGAGTCGCAGGCCATGGAGGCAGGCACCGGGGTGCACATCCTGGTCACCCATCACCGGCCCGACTCCGACGACAGCGTGCTCGACATGGCCTCGCGCGTCGACGGCATCGCGATCCACGGCGACACGGTCCGCGCCGAAACCCTGCGCAGGGTCGCCGCGGAAGTGCCCGTCGTGGTACTGGCCGGGCGGCCGATGGACGGTGTCCCCGCGGTCAGGGCCGACAACTCCACGATCGGCGAGCTGACCCGGCACCTGCTGGTCGACCACGGTTATCGCAGGCTGGCGTTCGTCGGCAACCCCGGCGGCTCGCCCGACGTGACGGACCGGTGGGAGGCGTTCCAGGCCGCGCACAAGCAGGCCCGCGTGACCGCGCCGCGCAACCCGGTGCTCCTGGGCCTGCAGCAGTCCGACGGCGTGCTGGCCGCGGGCGAGCTGCTCGACAGCAGGCGGCCGCCGCGCGCCGTGGTCTGCGCCAACGACGAGACCGCGCTCGGGGTGCTGATCGGCGCGCTGGGCCGCGGCCTGTCGGTGCCGGGCGACCTGGCGATCACGGGTTTCGACGACGTCCCGATGGCGTCGCTGGTGCAGCCGCGGCTGACCACGGTGCGCCAGCCCATCCGTGAGCTGGGCGCCACCACCGCACGGCTGCTCATCTCTGGGCTCGGCAACCGGGGAGCCGTCATGGACGCGGTGCTCGCCACCGAGCCGGTCTTCCGCGAGAGCTGCGGATGCCCCCGCACATAGCTAAGGAGTGAGTCAGGTGAGACGTCGCACGCTGGCAGGGATCGCCGCCGCCTCGGTGGTGTTACTCGCAGGATGCACGGGCACCGAGGGGGCCGCGCGCGACACCCCGGCGGCCGACGGGATGATCGGCTTCCTGGACTACGGCGATTTCGGGGGCGGCGCGGAGCCCCAGGCCAACTACAACCCCTACCTCAACGCCACCCGCCTGGGAGCCACGGACTACCTCTTCGAACGGCTGATGCTCTTCAACACGTACGCGTGCACGCCGCAGCCCTGGCTGGCCACCGCGTACGAGTGGACGGACCCGCGCACGCTGGCGTTCACGATCCGCCAGGGCGTGAAGTGGACCGACGGGCAGCCCTTCACCGCCAAGGACGTGGCCTTCTCCTACAACCTGATCAAGCAGCACGAGGCCCTCGACACGCAGGGACTCGGGCGCTACCTGGAGTCGGTGGACGCCACCGCCGACACGGTGACGATGAGGTTCAAGAGCGCGGGCGCCTCGGTGTTCACCCTCGCGGTCAACGTCCCCGTCGTGCCCGAGCACATCTGGTCGAAGGTCCCCGACCCCGTCACCTTCGTCAACGCCGACAACCCCGTCGGCACCGGGCCGTTCACGGTCAAGGCCATGAACCGGCAGCAGCTCACCATCGCCCGCAACCCCGGCTACTGGCAGGCGGACAAGGTGAAGGTGCAGGAGATCCGCTTCCACAAGGCCGACGCGCAGGGCGCCGTCGAGCAGCTCAAGCTCAGCCGCGGCAGCTACGACCACAACGCCATGTTCGTGCCCGACATCAAGAAGGCGTTCGTCGACCGCGATCCGAAGAACAACCACTACTGGTACCCGCCCGGCGGCACCATCAGCTTCTACATGAACCTCACCAAGGCCCCCTTCGACGACGTGGCCTTCCGCAAGGCCCTGACCACGGCCTTCGACCACCGTACGATCATCGACAAGGCGCAGCTCGGCTACGTCAAGCAGGCCAGCCAGACCGGGCTCGTCGTCCCCGGCCAGGAGGCGTGGCTCCCGCAGGGCGTCCAGGACCAGGGCCGCATCGGCTACGACCAGTCCGCGGCCGACGCCGCGCTGACGGCCGCCGGCTACCGCAAGGACGCCGAGGGACGCCGGCTCGGCAAGGACGGCAAGCCGCTGGCGTTCACCTTCAAGACCCCGTCCGGCTGGACGGACTGGCTGTCGGCCGCCCAGATCATCGTCAAGAACCTCCAGGCGCTCGGCTTCGACGTCGACCTCGAGACGCCCACGCCCGAGACCTACGACCGCGACCGCGCCATCGGCAGCTACGACACGCTCTTCGGCGTGCACGGCGGCTCGTGCAACATGTTCAGGAACTTCTCCGAGCCGCTGGGCGCCGACCAGAGCGCCCCCGTCGGCAAGAAGGCGCTCAGCAACTTCGTCCGGTGGAACGACGAGGAGACCGAGGGCCTGCTCGAGGAGCTGCGCGTCGCCACCGACGAGACCGCGCAGAAGCAGGCGGTCGCCGGCCTGTCGAAGATCATGGTGGACGAGGTGCCCGTGATCCCGATCTGGTACGGCGCCAAGTGGTTCCAGTACCGGACCAGCAAGGCCGTGGGCTGGCCGAACGAACAGGACACCTACGCGGGCCCCGGCGACAACCTGCTGATCGTCACGCGCCTGAAGCCGGCATGAGGTACTTCCTCCGGCGCGCCGGCTTCTTCGCCGCCACGCTCTGGGCGGCGATCACGCTGAACTTCCTCATCCCCCGGCTCCAGCCGGGGGATCCGGCCGAGGCGATCGTGCAGCGGCTGCGCGGCCAGTCGCAGGCCGTCGACCCCGCCCAGGTCGCGGCCGTGCGCAAGATGCTCGGCGCGCCGGAGGGAAACCTGCTCCAGCAGTACGCCGACTACCTGTCGACCCTCGTGCGGGGCGAATTCGGCGTCTCCTACACCTACTTCCCCTACTCGGTCACCCACATGATCGGCCAGGGCCTGCTGTGGACGGTGGCCCTGGTCGGCGTCACCCAGATCCTCTCCTTCGTCATCGGGACGCTGCTCGGCGCGTGGGCCGCCTACCGGCGCAACACCAGGGTCGACTCGGTGATCACGCTGGGCTCGACGTTCGTCGGCACGCTCCCGTTCTTCTGGCTGGCCCTGCTGCTCATCTACGTCTTCGCGGTCACGCTCAACTGGTTCCCCGAGGGCGGCGGCTACGGCGGCGGCAGCAGCCCCGGCTGGACCTGGCTGTTCTTCTCCGACGCCGTCCAGCACAGCGTGCTGCCCGCGCTGTCGTTGCTGATCGTCGGCCCGATCGGCTGGATCATCGGGATGCGCAACAACATGGTGCAGACGCTGGGCGAGGACTACGCCCGGCTGGCCAGGGCGCGCGGCCTGTCGCGCCCCCGCATCGCGCTGACGTACGGCGCGCGCATCGCCGTCCTGCCCAACGTCACCGGGTTCGCCATCGCGCTCGGCGGCATCCTCGGCGGGACCGTCCTCGTCGAGCAGATCTTCAACTACCCGGGGCTCGGCCGGATGATGTTCGAGGCCGTCTCCAACCGCGACTACCCCCTGATGCAGGCGCTGTTCCTGTTCATCACGATCGGCGTGCTGGTGGCCAACTTCCTGGCGGACGTCCTGTACGGCGTGCTCGACCCCAGGGTCAGGAAGAAGGTGGCGACGTGACCGCCGAACTGTCCGCCGCGCAGGCGTCCAGGGCCTCGCGGCTGCCCGGCTGGTTCGTCATCCTGTGGCGCAACCGCAAGTGCCGGATCGGGCTGATCCTGCTGGCGGCGTTCACGCTGGTGGCCGTGCTGGCGCCGTGGCTGTCGCCGTACGCGCCACGCGACGACTCCTACGCCGCCTCGGCGACGCCGTCCGCCGCGCACTGGTTGGGCACCACCGCGCGCGGCGAGGACGTGTTCTCGCAGCTCCTGTACGGCGCCCGCACCTCCTTGATCGTCGGGCTGGCGGCCGGGACGGTGTCCACCGTGGTCGGCCTGGTCATCGGCCTGACCGCGGGCTACCTGCGCGGGGTGGTCGACGAGGTGCTGTCGTTCTTCATCAACCTCGCCCTGGTCGTGCCGGTGCTGCCGCTGATGGTGACGCTGGCGGCCTACTCGCCGGTCAAGGGACTGTGGTTGATCATCATGGTGATCAGCGTCACCGGCTGGGCGTACGGCGCGCGGATCAAACGCTCGCAGATCATCACCCTGCGCACCCGCGACTACGTGACCGCGGCGAAGTTCGCCGGCGACTCCACGGCCAGGATCATCGCCAGGGAGATCCTGCCCAACATGACCTCGCTCGTCGTCGTCGGCTTCATGGGCGCCTGCCTGGGCGCGATCGGCGGCGAGGCGGGGCTGGCCTTCCTCGGGCTCGGCGACCCGGCCACCACGAGCTGGGGCACGATGCTCAACCAGGCCAACAGCGGTGGCGCGATGCTCACCGGCCAGTGGGCGTGGCTCGTGGCGCCGGGCGTGGCCTTCGCGGGGCTGATGATCGCCCTCACGCTGATCAACTTCGGGGTCGACGCGCTCAGCAACCCGCACCTGAGGGAGGACTGACATGGCGTTGCTGGAGGTCAGGGACCTGTCGGTGACCTACAGCCCGCGTGACGGCGCTCCGGTCACGGCGGTCGACCGGGTCGGCTTCGACGTCGCGGAAGGGGAGTTCGTCGGCCTGCTGGGAGAGTCGGGCTGCGGCAAGTCCACGCTGGGCAACGCCGTGCTCCGCCTGCTCGACAAGCCCGCGTCCATCTCCGGGGGCACGATCGTCTTCGACGGCGTGGACGTCACCACCGCCGACGAGGACGCCCTGCGGCCGCTGCGCTGGGCGAAGATCTCGACCGTCTTCCAGAGCAGCATGAACTCCCTGAACCCGGTCATCACGGTCGGGGCCCAGTTCGCGGACACCTTCAGCGCGCATTCCGTCGATCCCGGCGACCGGGCGCGGGAGCTGCTGGAGCTGGTCTCGCTGGAGCCCGACGTCCTGCGCAGGTACCCGCACGAGCTGTCGGGAGGCATGAAGCAGCGCGTCGCCCTCGCGCTCGCGCTCGCCCTGTCGCCGCGGTTCGTGCTGCTCGACGAGCCCACCACCGGCCTGGACGTGGTGGTCCAGCGCACCATCCTGGACCGGCTGCGCGAGCTGCGGGCCTCGCTCGGCTTCGCCGTGCTCTTCATCAGCCACGACCTCGGCACCGTCATGGAGATGGCCGACCGCGTCATGGTCATGTACGCCGGGGAGATCGTCGAGGACCAGCCCGCAGGCGCGATGCTCGCCGCGCCGCTGCATCCGTACACGCGCGGCCTGCTCGGCTCCTACGCCGACCCGCGCGCGCCCGAGATCACCGTCGACTACGTGCCCGGCCGCCCTCCGGACCTGTCCCTGCCGCACGAGGGCTGCCGCTTCGCGCCCCGCTGCCCGGTGGCGCTCGACCGGTGCGCCACCACCCACCCCGAGCTGCTGCCGGCCGGGAGCGGCGCGGCGCGCTGCCTGCTGGCCGGCCAGGTGCCCGAGACCGCCACCTCCGGCGTCTTCGCCGCCGCGCGCTCCAGTCCCCCGGACGCCCCGCCGGTGCTGTCCGTGCGGGCCGTGGTGAAGGACTACCGGGCGCGGCACGGCGCCACCCGCGCGGTGGACGACGTCTCCTTCGACCTGCGCCGAGGCAGCGTGACCGCCCTCGTGGGCCAGAGCGGGTCGGGCAAGACGACGCTGGCCCGGCTGGTCACCGGCGTCGAACGGCCGACGGCGGGGTCCGTGGTGTTCGGCGACGGCATCCGCGTCGACAGGCTGCGCGGCCGGGGGCTCAAGGACTACCGCAGGCACGTGCAGTTGGTGTTCCAGGACCCGTTCGCCGCGCTCAACCCGACCAGGACGCTCGCCTACGCCCTGTCGAGGCCGCTGCGCAACCACCTCGGCCTGACCGCGGCAGATGCCCGGACGCGGTCGGCCGAGCTGCTCGAGACGGTCGGCCTCGCGCCCGCGTCGCAGTACCTGGACAAGCTGCCCCACCAGCTCTCCGGAGGCCAGCGGCAGCGGGTCGTGATCGCCCGCGCCCTGGCCCCGGAGCCGGAGGTGCTGGTCGCCGACGAGCCGATCTCCATGCTCGACGTGTCGATCCGCGCCGAGATCCTCGAACTGCTCGACCGGCTCGTGCGTGAGCGCGGCATCGCGATGCTCTACATCACGCACGACCTGCTCAGCGCCCGGTTGCTGGCCGACGAGGTCCTGGTGCTGCGCGACGGCAAGGTCGTGGAGCGCGGGCCCGCCCTCCGGGTGATCAGGCGGGCCGAGCACTCCTACACCAGGCTGCTCCTCGACTCGATCCCTAATCCGTCGCCGGCAGTTCCACCAGAACGGCGCCAGGTTGCGGGAGATCCAGGTCGATGACGAGGCGGCCCCCCTCGGGGGTCGCCTCCGCGGGTTCGGCGCGCAGGACGTCCGCCTCGCGGAGCGGTTCCCACTGCTCCTCGGTCGGCCACTCGGCCACGCCGAGACGCGCCGCGAGCACCGACACGTCGCCGTGGTCGCGGTCGAGCCGCGTCACCGTGACGGGCCGGACAGGCCCGCCGACGGACAGGCGCACCCGGCGGTCGAGACCCGCGCCGCCGCCCGCCTTGGAGTGGTCGAGCGTGTGGTTCCACAGCAGGATCGCCAGCGTGCCGTCGGCGCGGCGGCTCGCCCAGCTCTGGACCAGGCCGCCGGCGCCGTCGCCCGCGGCCGTGACGGGCAGCTCGACGTCGCCGAGCCGCGACAGCAGGTGCAGGGCGTGGTAGCGGGCCTTGGCGATGCCCCCCACCGTGATCAGCCCGAAGCCGCCGTGCAGCAGCCGCGGCGGCCTGCCCAGCTCCTCGAAGTGGTCCGAGGCCACCCAGTACGACAGCGCGTCCACCCGCCCCGCCGCCGACCGCATGCCCTGCAGCAGGAACATCGCCGACGCCGCCCCGTCGTTGACCGGGTTGAAGTGGGTCGGGGTGACGCCCCACTCGGTCCACAGGATCCGCGCGTCCTCGCGCCCGAACCGTTCCAGCGTGGGACGCAGATCGAGGGGCGGGCTGCCGTAGGTGTGGGTGGAGACGAAGTCGAGCGGCGCCCCGGACTCGGCGACGTGCTGGAGCAGCTCGTCCACCCATCCGGCCGCCGCGGAGGAGGGGCCTCCGACGCGCAGCGACGGGTCGACGTCCTTCACGGCGAAGGCGGTCACGTCGTACAGGCGCATCCACTCCTCGCGGTCGGAGGACCAGAAGACCTCGAGGTTGGCCTCGTTCCACACCTCGAAGTCCCACTGGCGCACCTCGTCCAGGCCGTAGCGGTCGACCAGGTGCTGGACCAGCGCCCGCACCAGGTCGCCCCACCGCTGCCAGTCCTTGGGCGGCGAGATGATCGCGCGGTAGTCGAAGACGGTGCGCTCGGGGTCGCTCGCCAGGTCGCGCGGCATGAACCCGATCTCCACGACGGGCCGCAGCCCGGCCCGCAGCACGGCGTCGTACACCTCGTCTACCCCGGTGAAGTCGTGCACCGGCTCGCCGTCGACCTCCCGGTAGACGCCGAGGTCGTCGTGCAGGATCGCGTGGGCGCGCACCGCCTCGACGCCGATCTCCGCGCTGATCCTTTCGAGCGCCGCCAGCAGCTCCTCGCCGATCGGCCGGCCGCCGCTCAGGTCGGCGCAGCGTAGCTGGCTGAGCCGCTCGCTGCCGATCATCGGTCTCCATGGCCTGCGCAGCGGGGTCTCGTCCGTCCCGACGCTCAGCGTGACCCGTGGTGTCGCGCCGTCCGGGGGCAGGGCCGTGGCCGGGACGGCGGGGCCGAGCCGTCCGGTCACCGTCACCTCCGGCACCGAGGCCACGGCGTAGAAGTACGGCGTGCCCGGCCGGCCCGTCGTGTCGACGTACGAGGTGTCGGGCACGGCCAGCACGTCCTGCCCCAGATGGTCGCACGGGGCGTACGGCCCGTCCGGGGCCTCGGCCCGGTGGACGAGATATCCGACGGCTCCCTCGACCGGCTGCCACCGCAGGGTCACGTGCCCCTGGCCCGCCTCCGCCACCAGGCCGGTGGGGGGTGGGAGCGCGGGCGGTTCGCTGCGCCGGGTGCTGTCGGAACGACGGGAGATGCGGGACTCCCAGTCGATGCGGGTGGTCACCTGTTTCGCCTCCGCTGTAACCGGTTTCTGAAACCCTTACACTTCCTTGCGAACGTGGGCGATGTCAAGGCGCGGCCCGCACCCGACCGCCGCGGCCCGCTCTCCAGCGGACGGCGACCCCACCCGGCCCGCACCCGCGTGCGTGCGTGCGTGCGGCCCCATCGGTTGCGGCCCCATCGGTTGCGGGCGCTTCGGGTTGCGGGCGCTTCGGGCGTGGCATAGAGTCGCCGAAAGCGTGTCAGCAAGCGTTTTCAGGGCGTGGGTGCCGGATGGCGAAGCGGGGCAGGCGCGCGACGACCCTCCAGGAGATCGCGCAGGAGGCCGGCGTGTCGGTCGCGACTGTCTCCAGGGTGGCCAGGGGCGTGGGCCAGGTCTCCGACGACACCCGTCGGCGCGTGCAGGCCGCCATCGAGCGCCACGACTTCCGGCCCAGCCGCCTGGGCAGCGGGCTCGCCCAGCGCTCCCACGGCGCGCTCGGCATCGTCTTCCCCGGCCTGTCGGGGCCGTACTACTCCGAGGTGATGGGCGGCTTCGAGGAGGAGGCCGTCAACGCCCATCTCGCCGTCCTCATCCTCGGCACCCACCTGCTCCGCGAGTCGCACGAACTGGTCAGGGACACCGCGGCGCGGGTCGACGGGCTGGCCGTCATGGGCGGTGTGCTGCCCGACGAGCTGGTCGACCGCCTGCACGACCGCGGCGACCCGGTGGTCCTGCTGGCCAGCCGGCCGCGGGCGGGCATTCCCACGGTCCGCACCGAGAACCTCTCCGCCTTCGACCGGCTGACCAGGCACCTGTTGCTCGACCACGGGTACGACCGGCTGACGTTCGTCGGCGACCCGGACAACTCGCCGGACGCGGGCTACCGCTGGCAAGGGTTCGCGCAGGCGCACCGGCACGTCCGCGCCGAGCCGCCGGCCGAGCCGGTGCGGGTGGGGCTCACCCAGTCGGAGGGGTTCATCGCGGTCAACCGGCTGCTCGCGGCCGGGCCGCCGCCGCGCGCCCTGGTCTGCGCCAACGACGAGACCGCCATCGGCGTCGTGCTCGCCCTGCTGGACCGGGGGCATCGGGTGCCGCAGGACGTCGCGGTCACCGGGTTCGACGACATCCCGATGGCCGGTCTGCCGGTCTCCGGGCTGACCACCGTGCACCAGCCGATGCGCGAGCTGGGCCGGGAGACCGCGCGGCTGCTCCTGCGCGACATCGAGGGCAGCGGGCCGGCCGCGGTCGACCGCGTGCTGGAGACGCATCTGGTGATCCGCGGTAGCTGCGGGTGCGGGGCGGCGTGACGCTCGCCCGACGCCGGTGACGCACCTCTGACACAAGGGTTGACAGGACCCACCGGGCTGCTCACTGTAGAAATCGTGCTGTAAGCGCTTACAGCAAGCCCGTACGCGGACCCTCGACGGGCTCGTCCCGAAGGAGGCACAGTGAAACGGTTACGTCGCTTGACCCGCAGTGCGCTCACGTTCGCGATGCCCATCACCACCGCCGGCCTCGGCCTGGCAACGACCACCGGGCCCGCCGCGGCGGCGGCGGAAGACCCGAAGGTCGGCACCCCCTGCACGGCCGCCGATCTCGGCAAGCGCTCCCCGTACGTCAAGAGCAGCACGGTCACGCCGACGATCACGCACTTCAAGACCTTCTACGTGACGGCCGGATCGGTCGGCAACCACACCGTCACCCTGCAGAAGTCCACCGTGGTCACCGTCGCGGTCGGCACGAGCGTGACGATCACCAGCACGTTCGACACCAAGGTCCTCGGCAGCGTCGCGACGGCGGTGCAGCAAACGGTGAACACGACCACCGCCACCACCGACTCGGAGTCCACGGCCATATCCTGGACCTTCAACGCTCCGGGCTACTACGCCCTGTACAAGGGCACCCGGGCGGTGACCGGCGAGTACGGCAGCGTCAACTGCGGCCGCGTGGACAAGGGCGACGGCACGTTCGCCACCGAGTGGACCGACCGGCCCGGCGGCGCCTACACGACGTTCACGGCCATCGAAGAGGGCGCGATCACGTGCGACGACGTCGTACCCGCGGGGACCCTCATGAGGCTGGCGCAGGAGCGGCTCGGCTGCTTCGGGACCGCGCCCCAGCAGGAGCGGGAGACGCCCGCGCCCGAGAAGCGGGCGTCCGGAGCGGCGATGGCGCCCTTCGCCGCGCCGCCGGGCTTCACCTGCGAGCCGGGCTACTACCGGGTCGGCACCCCGGACCGGCTGCTGAACTGGTGGAACGTCGACGGCACCAACGTGTTCGACCTCCGGGGCTGGTCGACCTCCACCCGCGCGATGTGGACCGTGTGCCAGGGGCCGGTGAGCAACGGCATGACCGAGCACGTGTTCATCAACCGCCAGAGCGGCAACTGCCTGACCCTGGTGGGCGGGGAGAGCGCCAACGAAGGCGGCCGGCTCGTCGAGGACGCCTGCCGGACCGTGGACGACCACCAGCGCATCTACCTCTACCGGGACGTTCCCGGCTCCACCAAGGTCGGCTTCCAGATCAAGAGCACCGGCTTCATGATCGGACAGGCCCGGGTCGCCGACCGTGAGCTGGTTCGCCAGTACAGCTCGGGCATGGCCGACGGCACCGGCACGTACATCCTGGAGAAGGTCGCGTGAAACGCCGGCTGATCATCCTGCTCGTTCCCGCCCTCGCGGCGGTCCTGCTCGGCCCCTCCCCCTCCCCCGCCGCCGCCGCGTCCGGCGGCGACCGGAGCACCCTGATGCGCTACGCCGCGGACACCTGGCGCTCGTTCGTGGCCATGACGGAGCCGGCGACCGGCCTGCCGCACGACCACATCGGCGGCGACCTCGCCCCCTCCACCCGCAGCCGCTACACGTCCCCGACCAACATCGGCGGCTACCTGTGGAGCACCGTGATCGCCCGTGACCTCGGCATCGTCAGCCCGCGCGAGGCCGACCAGCGCATCCGGCAGACGCTGGACACGCTCGACCGCCTGCCGCACCACGAGCCGTCCGGGATGTTCTACAACTGGTACGACCCGGCGACCCTGAAGGTGCTGCGGGAGTTCCCCGGCAGCGGCGACCCGATCCATCCGTTCCTGTCCAGCGTCGACAACGGCTGGCTGGCCTCGGCGCTCATGGTGGTGCGCGCGTCCGTGCGCGGGCCCGCCGGCGCGCAGGCCACCCGGCTGCTCGGCGAGATGGACTTCGGGATCTACTACACCGCGGCGCCCACCGCGCAGCACAACCGCGGCGGCGGCCTCATGCGCGGCGGCTTCTTCGACGAGCAGCCGCCGCCCGGCCAGTGCACGGAGCAGAACACGTACCAGGGGAAGCCGCTCTGGCTGGGCTGCTTCCACTACGACACCCACATCACGGAGGCGCGGATCTCCGGGTACGTCGGCGTCGCCCTCGGCCAGGTCCCCCAGGTCTGGTACTTCGGCCCGAACCGGACGTTCCCCGCGAGCTGCGACTGGGGCTGGGTCGAGCAGCGTCCCGTCGGACGCGTCGACACCTACCTCGGGATCGAGGTCTTCGAGGGCACGTACGAGTACCGCGGCCGCCGGTTCGTGCCCAGTTGGGGCGGGGACATGTTCGAGGCGCTGATGCCGGCCATGTTCGTCCCCGAGGAACGATGGGGCCCCAAGAGCTGGGGCCGCAACCATCCCGTCTACGTGCGCGGCCAGATCGAGCACGGCCTGATCGAGGCGGGGTACGGCTACTGGGGCTTCTCGCCGGCGAGCGACCCGTTCGGCGGATACTCCGTCTACGGCGTCGACGAGATGGGCATGGACCCCGGCGGCTACCCGTCGGACCGTGAGCAGACCAACGTCGACAAGGGGTACGAAGGCTGCCGCGACCCGCAGCCGCCACCGACGTTCGGTGACGGCGTGGTGACCCCGCACGCGTCGTTCCTCGCGCTGCCGTACGCGTCCGACGAGGCGCTGGCCAACCTGCGCAAGCTGCGGCAGAACCTGGACGCGTACGGTCCCGGTGGCTTCTACGACTCGATCGCGGTCCGCTCCAACACCCCGGCCAGGCGCTACCTGGCCCTCGACCAGGCGATGGTGCTCGGGCCGATCGGCAACGCACTGCTGAACGACCGCCTGCGCCACTACTTCGGCGAGGGCGGGGCCGAGCAGCGCCTGCGCCCGGTCATGCAACTGGAGGAGTTCCACCTGTCCGGCTGAGCCGGAAGAGGCGGCCGGGTTCCCCGGCCGCCTCGCCTGGCCTGATCCCGGGGAAACGGCGGCCCATCGCCGGCCGATCACCGCGCCACCCGTGCCAGGCACGCGCATCGGGGCAGGTCAGAACCCGGGCGGCGGGGTCTCGGCCGGGCCAGGCACGACGTGCAGGACGATCACGCCGTCGTTGTAGCTTTCCGCCGTCGCCACCGGCCGGTCCGGATCGATCCGTGAGTCGGGGACGTCCGGCTCGGAGCGGAAGCCGTGGTCGCCGTTGCGCAGCGGCCAGTCGAGGGCGTAGGCCACCTTCAGGCCGTGCTCGCGCACGACGCGTGCCGCCTCGGACGCCGGACGTCCCGTGAGCTTCACCCCGGCCAGCGCCTCGCCCGGCCAACTGGCGTCGGCGGGGTAGGCGTACTTCTCACCCGGCTCGGCCGGGCGGCCCAGTCTGACCGTCGCGGGTCCCTCGATGTCCGCGGTGACGCTGAAGGCGGTGATGCAGTCGGCGACCCGCTCGGGGCAACTGGACCCGGTGAACGCCGCCGTCGCGTCGGGGTCGGACTTCTCGAATCCGAAGACGGACCCCGGCTGCCGCGGCGAGACGGGGATCAGCTCGACGGTGAGGTTGTCCAGGCCGACCTTGTGGAACGCCTTCTCCAGCTCCGCGGGATCGGGATCTCCTTCGGTGAAGTAGAAGGCGAACTCGTCGCCGACGCGGTCGATCGTCACCGCCTGGCTGGCGTACACCTGCTCGGCGGTCCCGAACAGGGACGGCACGACGACGATGGCTCCCGCCAGGGCGGCGGCCGTGGCCACGCCGAGCAGGGCGCGGCGGGGAGACAGCATGAGCCGCCGCCGCCGGGCCGGTGGACGTTCCAGCGAGACGATCTGCGTCAGCAGCGCGTCCGCCCCCGCGGTGGACGCGCTCCCGGCCAGGCTCTCGTCCAGCACCCTCGCCCGGTGCTTGAAGATCAGGTCGTTGTTCACCGTGACTCCTTCTCGATGAGCGGCCGTGCCGCGAAACGGGCCGATGAGCGGGTCTTCTCCAGGGCCTTGGCGAAGCGCCCGCGGGCCCGGTGCAGGCGGATGCGGGCGGCGTTGCGGGAGCAGTCCAGCACCTGGGCGATCTCGCCGGGGTCGAGCCCCTCCCACAGGGCCAGGGCGAGCAGTTCGCGATCGCTGTCGGAGAGCAGGTCCAGCGCCTCGTCCACCCCGTTCGCGACGTCCTGCTCGGTCTGGTGGGAGTGGGCGGCGTAGAGGTGTTCCAGCTCGTCCGTGAGTTCGGTGTGCCGGGTGAGCCTGCGCCGCTCGCCGCGGCGGTGGTTGGCCAGGACCCGCCGGGCCACGCCGTACAGCCACAACTTGCCGGCCTCGCTGTGGGGCAGCTCGGCTATCCGCCGCCAGGCGATCACATAGGTCTCGGCCACGACGTCGGCGGCGTCCTCCGGAGAGGAGCACCGCCGTACGGCGTAGCCGAGGATCTGCTCATATGTCTGCCGGTAGACCGCCTCGAACCGGGACCGGTCGTCTTGTTCATTCACGCGCCATCCTCGTCAGACCCTTTCGAACGCTGCGGGCTTTCAGTTCCTACGTGTTCGCGGGCGACGGCAGAATTTCAGGTCAGGCGTGAACAGTTGAGCATCGGCGCTGAGAACGATCTCGCGCGTACCGGGCCGCAGCGATGATCAGAGCACGTCGACCAGGGTGGCTTCGGTGGTCCTGACGCTGCCGTCGGGCCTGCGGTAGGTGACGGGCACGGTGGCTCCGGCGCGCACTCCCGTGCGGGCGGCACGCTGCTCCCTGGCGTTGGTGACGGTCTTGCCGTTGAAGGCGATGATGACGTCACCTGCGCGGATCCCGGCCTTGTCGGCTGGGCCGCCCGGCACGACCTCGGACACCAGCGCGCCACTGTTGTCGGGGGTGTCCGCACGGCTGATGCCGAACAAGCCCTGTTTGCCCTCGGTGATGATCACGTCGAGAGGCTGCTGCTCGCCGTCGATGCTCAGACTTCCGCTGTACCGGGCCCTGGTCAAAGGGGCGTTGGCGTCGGCCTGGAGCCAGACGCGTACGGGCATGTTCCACCGCCACCGCCCCGGTGGCATGCGGACGGTGGCGGTGGAGCCGTCGGTGGCGATGGCCTCCGCGCAAGGGCGGGGGCGGCAGTTCATCTCCAAGCGGGTGATGTGGGTGTGGCGCGGAGCGGTGAAGACGAACGTGCTCGAGGCGGGGCGGACGCGGTTGTCCGGCGGGAAGGTGACAGGCTTCGCAGTGCCCGGTGCGTCGAGTTCCGGCACTTCTTGCTGCGCCGCGACGCGGGCTGGGAGCGCGACGGGGCCGTTCGTTCGGAGGGCTGTCGATCCGGTGGCCGGGAGCGCGGACGCGGCCTGGGCGGCTGCGTGGTGGTGCTGAGCGCCGTTGACGGCGCGGGTTTCGTAGCCCGCCCAGGCGGGGGCTGACGGGGCCATGGCCATGGGCCCGGCGGCGGCGAGCACGGCGAGCGTGGTTGAGATGCGCAAGGGGGGATCCTCTCCGATCCACGGTTCCACTACATAGCGTTACCGTCGGCGACGTCAGGTAAACGACGCGGTGTACGCGAGCCGGACCCGCCGGCCGGGGTACGAGGCCCGGCCGGTCAGGTGAGACGCGCGTAGACGATGACGTTGTCCGTGTAGTGGCCGGTCAGCGGGTCGAAGCCGCCGCCGCAGGTCACCAGGCGCAGGCCCGCGTGGTCGAGCGGACCGTACACGCGGTGGGAGGGGAAGCGGCTCTTGGGCACCTGTTCCACCGACTGCACCACGAAGGCGGCGACCGACCCGTCCGCGCGGGTGACGGAGATGCGGTCGCCCCGGCGCATCCGTCCGAGTTCGTGGAAGACGCCCCTGCGTCCCGCGCCGTCGACGTGGCCGAGGATCACGGACGCCCCGCGCTCCCCGGGCGCGTAGCCGCGCGCGTACCAACCGGCCTGCTCGGGCCGGTCCACCGGTGGCACCTGTACGGTGCCGTCGGCGTTGAGGCCGAGCCGCGAGAGGGCGACGTGCACGCCGATCCTCGGCACGTCCAGGCGGCGCGGTTCGGAACGGGGCAGGACGGGAGCGGTCGACGGGGAGTCCGTCCCCCGTGTTCGCGTACGGGTGGGGTCGTCCGCCGCCTCCACGCGCGCGGGGGCGGGCGGGGCCTCCCTGGCCTCCCATGCCTCCCTGGACAGGAGGGCGGTGCTCGCGAGTACGGCGCCCGCCACGGTGAGCGCGGCGGCCACCAGGCCGAGGGCCCGGTGGCCGCCCCTGGTCAGCTCCGGCACCTCACGCCTGAGCGCGCTTGCGGCGGCGCAGTGCCAGCAGACCCGTCCCGGCTCCGGCGGCGAGCAGGACCCCTCCGACCGGTACGAGCGCGCTCGCGTCGCGACCGCCCCCGGTCTCCGGAGCCCCCTCGGGAATCTGGCGGCCCGGCTCCCCGAAACGGGGCTGGGGCGTCGGCGATCCCACAGGGTTGGGCGCCGTCGCCGCCAGGACCGGCCCGGCGACGGTCAGCAAGGCGACGGTGAGCCCCGCCGCGGCCACAGCATTACCGGCAAAACGCATGACATCCTCCTACGACGGCCGCGCCGGATCGGCGCGGACCGCCCGCGATCAGAGTTCCGATGGGGAGCGGCTCAGATGCTGGCAGCGCGATGTGCGCCCGCCATGATTGGAATGTCATGAGCGTGTAATGAATGGCGACATCGTCCGGAAACGTGGTGATCAAGCCGGATACTTGAACCGTGGCCAGGGTGATGCTGATCGAGGACGACCCCTCCGTACGGGAGGGGTTGCGTCTCTCGCTCAGCCGCCACGGCCACGAGGTCGACGCCGCCGGCACGGGCGAGGAAGGGCTGCGCCGGCTACAGGTCACCCCCACCGACATCGTGGTGCTCGACCTGATGCTGCCCGGCCTGGACGGCTTCGAGGTCTGCCGCCGGATCCGGGCGGGCGGCCCCATGCCGATCGTCATGCTCACGGCCCGTGGCGACGACCTCGACATCGTCAGCGGCCTGGAGGCGGGCGCCGACGACTACGTGGTCAAGCCCGTACGTCCGCGCGTGCTGGAGGCGCGGATCCGCGCGGTGCTGCGGCGCGGGAGCGCGGCGGAAGCGCCGGAAACCGGGCCGGAGTCGCACGGCGACCTGACGATCGACCGGGGCTCGCTGACCGTGTCCAAGGCCGGTGTCCCGATCACGCTGCCCCCGCTGGAGCTGCGGCTGCTGCTGGAGCTGTCGGCGGCGGCCGGCCAGGTGTTCAGCCGCCAGCAGCTCCTCGAGTCGGTGTGGGACCTCGACTTCCTGGGCGACTCCCGGCTGGTGGACGCGTGTGTGCAACGGCTGCGTACGAAGATCGAGGACGTCCCCTCGAAGCCCCGGTACGTCCAGACCGTGCGCGGGTTCGGGTACCGGTTCGGCCCTCTGTGACACCCGCCGCTCGAGACAGGCGCAGGCCCAGGCTCCCGCTGGGGATGCGCGGGCTCCGGGCCCGGCTGGTGGTCGTCTTCGTGCTGCTCGCGGGGCTGAGCGCGGTCACCGCCGCCGGGCTGGTCTACCGCCAGGCGCACGACCTCATGCTGACCAGGACGGAGTGGTCGGTCGTCAACGAGTTCCGGCTGCGCGTCGCGACCCTCACCGAGAACATGCGGCACCCGCCCGACCGCGCGGCCCTGCAACGGCTCGCCAACGGCGTGGCGCCCGCGTTCCTGGAGGCGACCGGCGCCGCCGTCTACGCGGACTCGGGCCTGGTCGCCTCGGGAGACGGCACCGGCCCGATCACGCCCGCGCTCCGCCGCAGCGTCGCGGACGGGCGGCGGCTGGCCTACCAGCGGGTCGTCTCGTCCGGCACCCCCTACCTCGTCGTGGGCACGCCCGTGCTGCTGGGCCGCCAGCGCGATCCCTCCGGGGTGGAGGTCTACCTCGTGACCCCGCTGCAGAAGGAGGCGGCGGACCGGGACGCGCTGATCGTCGCCGCGCGGAACGGCCTGCTCCCGGTCGCGGCGCTGGCCGTGCTGTTCGCGCTGCTGGCGGCCGGAGGCGTGCTGCGCCCGGTGCGCGACCTGGACCGGGCGGCGCGCAGGCTCGGAGCGGGCGAGTTGGACACGCGGCTGAAGGTGACCGGCCGCGACGAGCTGGCCCGGCTGGTGCAGACCTTCAACGGCACGGCCGCCGCCCTGGAGGCCAACCTGTCCGAGCTGCGCGAGATGGAGGTCAGGGCCCGCCGGTTCGTCGCCGACGTGTCCCACGAACTGCGCACCCCGCTCGCGTCCATCCTGGCGATGGCGGAGATGTTCGAGGAGGAGGCCGGTCACCTCGAAGGCGACCTGCCCGAGGCCGCCCGGCTGCTGAACCTGGAGGTGGGCAGGCTGGCGCGGCTCGTCGACGATCTCATGGAGATCTCCCGGTTCGACGCGGGGGCGGCGCGGCTCAGCCTGGACGACGTGGACGTGGCCGACGCGATCCGCGCCTGCCTGCGTACCCGCGGCTGGACCGCCCGCGTCGTCCTGGACCTGCCCTCGCGGGTGCGGATCCGGATGGACCCCCGCCGCTTCGACGTGATCGTGGCCAACCTGGTCGGCAACGCCCTGCGGCACGGGGCGCCCCCGGTCACCGTACGGCTGCGCGCGGACGCCCCGCCGGACACCGACCGGATCTTCATCGAGGTCCAGGACGCCGGCCCAGGGGTGGACCCGGACCTTCTCCCGCACGTCTTCGACCGTTTCTCCAAGGCCGACGCGGCCAGGACGAGGTCGGAAGGAAGCGGGCTCGGCCTGGCCATCGCCCTCGAGAACGCGCGCCTGCACGGAGGCTCGATCGACGTGGCCAACCCACCCGGCGGCGGCGCCCTGTTCCGCGTCGCCCTTCCCCGTCACCCGGAGCCGAGATGAACCTCCGCGGGCCCGCCCGCGCACTGGCGGTCGCCTCGCTGCTGGCCGGATGCGCCATCAGCCCGACCGGCGTGCTGGACGGGGGCGAACCGCCCGTCGGGTTCCAGCCCAGCATCCGCCTCTACTTCGTGTCGGGCGCGCGCCTGCGCGCCGTGAGCCGGCCCATGCCGTGGCCCTCGCCGGAGGAGACGCTGAACCTGCTGGTGGACGGCCCCACCTCGGACGAGCAACGGCAGGGACTGCGCACCGAACTACAGCCCGACACCGACACGCCGGCCAAGGTCACCTCGGAAGGGGCGAAGGTCACCATCTCCCTCGCCGCCCCCGTACCGACGCCGCTGGGGAGCCTGTCGCCCAGGCAGCGTGACCAGAACCTGTGGCTGGGGCAGCTCACCTGCACCGCCGCGAGCGCCCTGGCCGCGCGCTCGGACATCGACCCCGACGCCGTCACGGTCACCATCCAGCGCGACAAGGCCGGGCGGTTCGGCTCCTTCCGGTGCTCGGAGTTCCCCCGCGCGCCGGAGTGACCTCCCGCGAACCGCGCTGGTCCCGGGCACTGCCCGACCTCGGGCTCGCGTCATCGTAGGGTCAGCCGGACTCGGCGAGCAGGTGGACGACACCGGCCGGGTTCTTGATCCAGTGGGTTCTGGACTCGAAGTTCTCGAAGGGCTCCACCTCGTCACACGGGTGGATGCCGATGTCGGCCAGTTCGCGGGTCGCCGCGTCCAGGTCGTCGGTGTGCAGTTGCAGCCACAGGTCGGGCCGGCTGTAGTTGTCGACGCAGTCGAGCCACAGCGTGTTGGGGCCGAACCGCACCGAATGGGTTCTCGAGACGGTCGGGGCGTAGGAGACGTCGTCCTCTTTGACGTCGAAGCCCAGGGTGTCGCGGTAGAAGGCCACGGTGGCCTCGTAGTTGGCCTTGGGGATCTTCATGGCGATGTTCAGACCTGCGGTGAACTCTGGCTTGCTCATGGTTGTGTGACTCCTTCGTTCGGGTCGGTGATGTCCAGCGCGCGTTCCAGCGCGGCCAGCCGGTGGTCCCACCTGTTGGCGAGCCCGGCCAGCCACACCTGGGCCGCGCGCACGGCGGCCGGCTCCAGCCGGTACGGATGGCGACGGCCGTCCGGTGCGCCGGAACTGATCAGGCCCGCCTCGGCGAGCTGGCCGAGGTGCTTGGCGACCGCCTGGCGGCTGATCGGCAACCGTCGCGCCAGATCGGTGACGGTCGCGGGCCCGGCGCGGGCGAGTTCTTCCAGCAGCGCCCGCCGCGTCGGATCGGTGAGTGCCGCGAACACCGCGACGGCCTGCTCCTCAGTATCAGGCGGCCGCATCGAGGTAGGCATTCAGGTCGGCCAGCTCAGCGTCCCATCCCTGGCTGTTGCTCTGGTGGGCAGACCGGGCCAGATCGTCGGCCGCCTGCGCGAACCCGCTCTCCACGAGGCGCAGCCGGGTGCCGTCGGACACCTGCTCCAGGGTGAAGTCCACCAGCGTCTGGGGCGCGTCCTCCTCCGGCAGCCCCTCGATCCCCCACCTGAACGCGAACCGGTGCGGCGGGTCGACCACCGCGATCGTGGCGACTGACTCCTGGTCGAGGTCGTCCCAGCGGAAGAACGCCCGCCCGCCGGGCCGCAGCTCTATCTCCGCCGCCGAGCCGAACCACCGCGAGAGCCCTTCCGCGGTGGTCAGCGCGGCCCACACCCGGTCGATGGGGTGCCGTAGCACCACCACCCGCTCGATCGAATCCGCGACCATACTCCCCCTCCTTCGCAACCTTTGGGTTGCCATTAATAAGCAACCTACAGGTTGCGATAACTGTCCGCAAGCCCCCGGCACATGGTCATCACCGAGGAGACGATCGCAAGACCGCAGGTCGCGGCCACCCGCCTGACAACAACGGCGCGGCCCCCAGACCCCACAGCCGTACGGTGCCGTCCCCGCCCCCCGACACCGCGATCGTCCTGCCGAGGCTTTCACCCGTGGCCGGATCCCATGCCCGCGCCTGGTTGCCGTGCGCGGCGACGGCGACCGTAACTGCCTACCCGGCGGCGGGCTCTTCGACGGTGGTGAGGCCGGGCGCGTGGCCCAGGTCGTCGTGGTCGGTGTCGCCATCGATGTGGTCGGCGTGGTACAGGCCCTGGGTGAGCAGGCGGCGCACGTGCTCGTCGGCCGCGCTGTAGTAGACGAAGGTGCCCTCGCGACGACCCTTGACCAGACCGGCCAGCCGCAGCTTGGCCAAGTGCTGACTGACCGTGGTGGGCGCGGCGTCGGCGAGTTCGGCCAGGCAGGCGACGTTGGACTCGCCCTGCAGCAGCGCCCACAGGATCTTGATGCGGGTGGGATCGGACAGCAGCCGGAACGACTCGGCGGCCAGGTGCACCTGCTCCTCGTTCGGCATGTCGAAGTCCGGCAACGACGTGTGCATACCCGCCAGCATACCCCTTCACCTTCCTGCTTGCGTATCTGCGTGGGTGCGCATATACGATGATGCGGTGACAACGGAATTGAGGACACCGGCCGCCGGCCAGGTCGGCGCCGTACCGCCTGCCAGGGCTCTTGCGCCGCGCTGGTCGGGGATGTGGTCGCTGCCGGAGGTGCGCTGGGCCGTGCTGGCTCTGGCGTTGTTCGCCGTGGGCGGCGTCAGCCATCTGGCCGGCGCGCCGTCGTGGCTGTGGTGGGGGCTGTACCTGGCCTGCTACGCGGCCGGCGGGTGGGAGCCCGGCCTGGCCGGGCTGAAGGCGCTGCGCGAGCGGACGCTGGATGTGGACCTGCTGATGGTCGCCGCGGCGATCGGCGCCGCCGCGATCGGGCAGGTCTTCGACGGCGCGCTGCTGATCGTCATCTTCGCGACCTCCGGCGCGCTGGAGGCCGTGGCCACCAAGCGCACCGAGGACTCGGTACGCGGCCTGCTCGACCTGGCCCCCGCCACCGCCACCCGCCTCACCGACGACGGCGGGGAGGAGACGGTACCCACCGGGCAACTGGCGCTCGGCGAGGTGATCCTCATCCGGCCCGGCGAACGGGTCGGCGCCGACGGGCGGGTGCTGGACGGAGCCGGCGAGGTTGACCAGGCCACCATCACCGGCGAGCCGCTGCCGGTGGCCAAACAGGTGGGCGACGAGGTGTTCGCCGGCACCCTGAACGGCAGCGGCGCGCTTCGGGTACGGGTCGAGCGCGACCCGTCGGACTCGGTGATCGCCCGGATCGTGGCCATGGTCGAGGAGGCGTCCAGGACCAAGGCGCCGACCCAGTTGTTCATCGAGAAGGTCGAGCAGCGCTACTCGATCGGCATGGTGGCCGCCACTCTGGCGTTGTTCACCGTGCCGCTGGTCTTCGGCGCCGATCTGCAGTCGACGCTGCTGCGCGCGATGACGTTCATGATCGTCGCCTCGCCGTGCGCGGTGGTGCTGGCCACCATGCCGCCGCTGCTGTCGGCGATCGCCAACGCCGGACGGCACGGCGTGCTGATCAAGTCCGCCGTGGTCATGGAACGCCTGGGCCAGATCGACGCGGTCGCCCTGGACAAGACCGGCACCCTGACCGAAGGCGCCCCCCGCGTCACCGACCTCCGTCCCCTGCCCGGGGCCGACCTGGACGCCGACGCCCTGCTGGCGTTGGCCGCGGCGGCCGAGCACCCCAGCGAGCACCCGCTGGGGCGCGCCGTCGTCGCCGCGGCCCGCGAGCGCGGCCTGCGGGTGCCCGGGGTGGAGGACTTCGCCTCCACCCCCGGCCTCGGCGTCACCGCCACCGTTGACGGGGTCGAGGTCGGCGTCGGCAGCCCCGAGCGGCTGCTGCGTGGCCTGAGCGGGCAACGCGCCGCCGACGCCGCGACCGCGGTCGCCGGGCTGGAAAGCCAGGGCCGTACCGCTGTCCTGGTCACCCTCGACGGCGTCCCGGCCGGAGCGCTCGGCATCGCCGACCGCCTGCGGCCGGACGCCGCGACCACCGTCGCCTCCCTCACCGCTCTGACCGGTGCCACGCCGGTGCTGGTCACCGGCGACAACCCCCGCTCCGCCGCCCGCCTCGCCGGCGAGGTCGGCATCGTCGACGTGCGTGCCGGACTGCTGCCGGCCGACAAGGTGGCCGCCGTGCGGCAGATGGAGAACGCCGGGCGCAAGGTGCTGGTCGTCGGCGACGGCGTGAACGACGCCCCCGCGCTGGCCGCCGCGTACAGCGGGATCGCCATGGGCCGCGCCGGCTCCGATCTGGCCCTGGAGACCGCCGACGCCGTGGTGGTGCGCGACGAACTGGCCGCCATCCCCGCGGTGGTGGCCCTGTCACGGCGGGCCAAGCGCCTCGTCGTCCAGAACCTCGTCATCGCCGCGGTGTTCATCACCGGCCTGGTCATCTGGGACCTGGTCGGCGAGCTGCCGCTGCCTCTCGGCGTCGCCGGGCACGAGGGCTCCACCGTCATCGTCGGCCTCAACGGCCTGCGCCTGCTGCGCGAGGCGGCCTGGCGGCGTGCCGCCACTCCCGAAGGCTGACCTCCCCCCATGAACCACCACCTCAGCCGGAGACGTCCTCGACGGCAGCCCCTTCTTCCCTGCACCGGCGCCGCGGCAGCTCGCCGTGAACTCGTTCGCTGACTTGTGTGAAAGACGGGCGAAACCACTTCCTTGGGAAGGCCCAACCACATGCCGCTCAGCACGACCCTGTCTGACGCCGCCCTGATCGAACGATCGTGGCGAGATCCCGAGGATTTCGCCCTGCTGTTCGACAGGCACGCAGGACACATCCACCGTTATGTGGCCCGCCGGCTCGGCGACGACACGGCCGACGACGTCGTCTCCGAGACGTTCCTCGCCGCGTTCAGGCAGCGCCGCGACTACGACACCGCCCGCCCGGAGGCCCTCCCCTGGTTGTACGGCTTCGCGACCAACTTCATCCGCCGGCATCAGCGTGCCGAGGTACACCGCTACCGGGCTTACTCGAAAATGGGCGTGCTTCCCGACGCCGACGAGGCCATGGAGCAGGCTCTTGAGCGGGCGAGCGCGCATGCCGTACGCCGCCCGCTCGCCCAGGCGCTCGCCTCGCTGAAGGCCCGCGACCGCGACGCCCTCTTACTCGTGGCCTGGGCCGACCTCACCTACGAGGAGGTCGCCAACGCCCTGTCCATCCCGATCGGAACAGTCCGTTCCCGCCTCAACCGCGCGCGGGCCATCGTCCGCGACGCCCTCGGCAGCACCGACCCCACGACGGAGCAGACCTCATGAACGAACGGACCGACCTGACCGACCTGACCGAACTCCGCGACCTGCGCGACCTGTTCGCCGACAAGCCGCACCCCACGGCGGACCGCCTCGCCCCCGCCCGTACCGCCCTCCTGACCGAAGCCCGCACGACCCGGCGGCCCCGGGCACGGGCGGCCGGAGTGCGGCGTCTGTTGCCGGCGGGCGGCCTGGTCGCGGCGATGACCGCAGGAGCGATCGCCCTCCAGTCGTTCAACCCCCTCGCGCCCGCGAGCGCCGCCGAGGTGCTGAGGCTGGCGGCCGACGCCGCGACCGCCACCCCGTGGCCGGAACCCCGCGACGACCAGTACCTCCACTACGAACGGATCGCGGAGACCCGCAGCGAGAACGGGGTTTCCAACGTCGGTGGTCCGCGCCACGTCACGGGCGAGGTCTGGGAGTCCGTCGACGGCTCCCGCCCAGACCTGTGGTGGCACAAGCCGTCGAAATCCAACCCCCGGGGCCCCGAGTACCGGGAACTCCTGACCCGGTGCCCCGAGCGTGGCGCCGGGCGTCCTGCCTACGCCGACCTTCGCGGGTGGCCGACCGACCAGGAGCAGCTCCGGCGCAAGCTGGCCGAACGCGGTAACGAAATGGCCCCCAGCAAGGACACAGCGACCCAGACCTGGAACGGCGTCGTCCACATCCTCGGCAGCCCGGTCCCGCCCGAGCAGCAGGCGGCCATCTTCAAGATCGCCGCGACCCTGCCGGGCATCGAGGTGGAAGAGCTCAAGGACGCCACCGGCAAATCGGGCATCGCCGTGACCCGGGTGGACAACCGAGGCCCCGGGGGCGCCGTCTCCCGCGAATCCCTCATCTTCGACAAGACCTCCTACGTCCTCCTGGGCGGCCAGGAACTCGTGCCGGGGCAAGGGCGTGAACTCTGGTCCATCACCCGTCCGCAGCTCACCGACGCGCTCCCGGCCTGGTCCAAGTCCCTGAAGCGGAGCGGCTGCCTCTGAGCCCGCGCTCACCGGACGACCACGACCACGACCGCGGCCGAGTCGAGCCGCGCGGCGTCCCAGCAGGAGGAGGTCGACGAAGGACTCCTTCCTCTGGGTCCTCCCTTCCCGTAACTTGGATCACGGCCAGGTGAACGGTGCGATAGGGATGCGACCATCAGACCTCCCCGTGTACCACCCCGTGTACCACCGCGCGAGATCATCGCCGCGGCCGTCGCCGCGCGGGCCCGCCGTGCCGCCCGGGACACGGCCGCGCCAAGCGCGTCCGCCATGGGCGAGCCTTCCGCGGCACCGGATCCGGCTCCGCGGCGTTGGCTCCGGCTGCTCTCCCTGGCTGCGATCGTGGTGGCGATCGCGGCCTGCGCGGGCGCGGCGGCCGCGCTGCCGATGCCGGATTGGGCGCGGTGGACACTGACCGGTACGGCGCTGACGGGCGTGGCCTGTCTGCTGCTCGCCCTGCTGATCGGCCCGGTCGCGCGGCGGCTGGCCGGGGAGAGCACCCCGTTGAGCACTGCCGAGCGTCGGCAGATGAGCCCGGCCGAGCGCGCCGAAGCGGTCAACGCCGCCCGGCACACGCTGATCCAGGCCGCCACCGGCATGGTGGTGATCGGCGGTCTGGTGTTCACCGCCCAAGGTCTTTGGTACACCGCCGAGTCCCTGAACACCGCCCGCGAGACCCAGCTCCTCGCGGTGGACGGCCAGCGCCTGGCCGAACAAGGCCAGATCACCGACCGCTACACCAAAGCCGTCGAACAGTTGGGATCAGCCCAACAGGACGTGCGCCTGGGCGGCATCTACGCTCTACAACGCCTGGCCGTCGACTCACCCCGCGACCGGGACTCGATCCGCAACGTGCTGGCCGCCTTCGTCCGTGGGCACGACTTCTGCACGGCGACAGACGAGCAGCAGAAACTCCCCCCGATCTGCACGGCGAAAACGGCAACCCACCTCAAGCTCCGGGAGGTACCTCTTACCAAGCCGAAGGCGGATGTGTCAGCGGCCATGACCATCGCCGCCAATCTGGCGAGCAGCGGACGTGGTGACGGCGCAACCCCTTTCGGCGGCCTTGCCGACTTTTCTCAGGTCCGCTTTCACCGGGCGGAGCTGACCGAGATGAGCCTGCGCAACGTGGACCTGAACACGGCGTTCCTGGGCGGTGCGCAGCTCTACGGCGCGGATCTGCGCGGCGCGGACCTGAGGTTCGCATTCCTGGCCAGTGCGAACTTGGACGAAGCACACCTGGACGGCGCATATCTGGCCGCGGCCTCGTTGTCCGGCGCGAACCTCCAGGGAGCGAACCTGCGCGGAGCGTTCCTGCAGAGCGCGGACCTGTCGGGGGTGGACCTGCGCGGGGCGGACCTGAGCGGAGCGGATCTCCGCGGGGCACAGCTCAGCGGCGCGAACCTGGAGGGCGTCAAGGGGAAGACCCCGCAGCAGATACGCGCGGAGGCGACCGTGGACGAGACGACCCGGTTCTGAGACCTCGCCCTCAGGATCGGGGGCGTCTGAAGGCGGAGAGGAGTCTGTCCGCGGCCAGAGCCGGGGTGATCTCTCCGGCCAGCACCTCGCGCTCGACCTCCTCGGTGATCGCCGCCACCTCAGGGTCGTTGCGCAGCTCCGACAGCAGCCGGTCCTGGACGAGCGTCCAGGTCCAGCGCACCTGCTGGCGGCTGCGCTTGGCGGCCAGGTCGAGGGCGTCCTGGTGGGCCAGGACGTGCCGCCAGAGCTTGTCGAGCCCGTCGCCGGTCAGCGCGCTGCAGGTCAGTACGGGCGGCGGGGCGTCACCTGAGCGCAGCAGGCGCAGCGCCCCCGACAGTTCGCGGGCGGCCTTCCTGGCGGGCAGTTCGTACTCGCCGTCGGCCTTGTTGACGGCGATGACGTCGGCCAGCTCCAGCACGCCCTTCTTGATGCCCTGGAGCTGGTCACCCGTACGGGCCAGGGTGAGCAGCAGGAACGTGTCCACCATGTCGGCCACCGAGGTCTCCGACTGGCCCACGCCGACGGTCTCCACCAGGACGATGTCGAAGCCGGCCGCCTCGACCACGACCATGGCCTCCCTGGTGGCCTTGGTGACGCCGCCGAGCGTGCCGGAGGTGGGCGAGGGGCGGATGAACGCGGCGGGGTCGGCCGCCAGCCGGGACATGCGGGTCTTGTCACCGAGGATGCTGCCGCCCGTTCGCGTGGAGGACGGGTCCACGGCCAGCACGGCGACCTTGTGCCCCTGCGCGGTCAGCCGGGTGCCCAGCGCGTCCACGAACGTGGACTTCCCGACGCCGGGCACCCCCGACACGCCGACCCTGCGGGCCCGTCCGGAGAGGGGGGTGAGGTCGACGAGCAGCCGCTGTGCCAGCGCCATGTGGTCGGGCCTGGTCGACTCGACCAGCGTGATCGCGCGGGCGATCCAGGTACGTGACCCCGCCCGTACGCCGCGGGCGTAGTCCTCCAGCGAGTGCACCCCATTTACCCCCTTCTTCCCAGTTGATCAGCCTAACTTCTGACAAGTCTTGACCTTTGCGAGTAGGGTGCTGGAGTTCTGATCTCAGCCGTCACAGGAGTCACTCCCCTCATGCCCAACGTCGAACCCCTTCGCGAGGGCGACCCGGCAGCGGTGGGACCCTACCGGCTGGTCGGTCGGCTCGGTGCGGGCGGCCACGGTGTCGTCTATCTCGGCCAGGCACGCAACGGAACCCCCGTCGCCGTCAAGGTGCTGCGCGAGGGACTCGCCGTCGGCGAGCGCCTGGCCAAGGAGATCGCCGCGGCGCGCAAGGTCGAGCCGTTCTGCCTCGCGCAGGTGCTCGACGCCTCGACCAGCGGCAGGCCGTACATCGTGGCCGAGTACGTGGACGGGCCCTCGCTGCAGCAGGCGGGCCGGCACGGCGGGTCGGAGCTGCTGCGGCTCGCCGTGGCGACCGCGACCGCGCTCGACGCCATCCACCAGGCCGGTGTCCTGCACGGCGACCTCACCCCCTCCAACGTCGTGCTCGGGCCCGACGGGCCGCGGGTGGTGGACTTCGGCATCGCCGTGGCGCTGGGCTCGGGCATGAAGGCGACCAGCAACATCGTGGGAACGCCCGCGTACATGGCGCCGGAGCAGCTCGGCGGGAAGCCGGTGGGGGCGGCGGCCGACGTGTTCTCGTGGGCGTCGGTACTGGTGTTCGCGGCCACGGGGGTGCCGCCGTTCGGCGATGACGCGCTGCCCGTGGTGATCAACCGCATCCTGAACGAGGAGCCGCAGCTCGGGGAGCTGGGCCGGCCGCTGCGGGAGATCGTGGCGGCCTGCCTGGCCAAGGATCCGGCGGCCCGGCCCGCGATGCGCGACGTGCTGCTGCGGCTGGCCGCGCCCTCGCGGCGGCAGCCCGCCCCGTACGCGGCCCCGACGTCCGGCGCCGCCCCCGCACCCGCCCACGGACTGGGCCATGACGCGTCCCACGCCACCGCGGACTATACGCCCGACGCGGCCTGGGAGCATACCCCGGACCGGTTGTGGGAGCAGACCCCCGACAGGTCGTGGGAGCCGCCCGCGAGCCCAGGAGCCGAGACGGCCGTGCTCCCGAGCGTGCCCCACGCGGGCGCCCCCGGCCATGCGCAGAACACTTCCCCGCACCGCGCCCGGGAGCCCTACCAGGACACCTACCAGGATCCCTTCCAGGACCCGGCGCAGCCGTCCGGCCACCGCCGCTCCCCGGACCCGCGCCACGACCCGCACCACGACCCCGCGGCCGCCCATCCCGCTGACAGCGGCCCGCAGCACGACGCCCGGTCCGCGTACTCCGCGTACCCCGGCCCTCACCAGGGTGCGCCGTGGAACGACCAGCCGTACCGGCCTCCGGTCGCGCACCACGAGGATCCGGCGCAGGCGTACGAGCAGTGGGGCGGCACCCCCAGATACGAGGCCCCCGGGTATGAGGCCCCCGGGTATGAGGCCGCCAGGCACGAGGGCTCCGGTCACGAGGTCGCCGGTCACGGGGGCACCGAGCAGGCGGCCTCGTCGATGCAGGCGCTGTTCGACCTCTCCTCCCCCGTCGAGACGCCCCACGCGACCCCGACGGCACCCGAGCCGCCCGCGTACGAGCAGACGGCGTACGAGCAGACGGCGTACGAGCAGACGGCGTACGAGCAGACGGCGTACGAGCAGACGGCGTACGAGCAGACGGCGTACGAGGCGCAGGCGGGTGGCGTCGTGGAGGACCGGGGACGGGAGGCCGGGCAACAGGCGCGGCCCGCCGGGAAGCGCCGCGGGCGGCGCCGGCTCAGGACCGCGGTAATCGCGCTCGTGGCCGGGCTGTGCGTGTGCGCGCTGGCCATCGCGATCGTCTGGCTCACCCCGACCACGCCCACCCCGAAGACCAAGAACATGGCCGTCACCGGCGCGGCCACGACCTCCCCCGGGGACGCCCCCGCCACGACGCCGACGGAGACCCCGTCGCGCAGGACGCGTACCGCCAGGCCCACCCCGCAGACGGACGACACCCCGAGCACCCTCCCCACCGACGGCGAGACGGTCCCGGCCGCGGGCGCGCTCAAGCTCGTCTCCGTACGCCCCAACGGCACGCGGAACGGCGACTGCTGGGCGGGCGGCGAGGTGGCGCTCCAGGCGCTGGTCCAGCGTACGGGCGCGCAGGTGAACTTCACCTACACCTGGGTCATCGACGGCGCGTCGGCGGGCCGTTCCTCGGCGATCATCTCCGAGGACGGCCGGCGCTACATCACCTCGCCGCGCGCCCTCAGGAGCACCGGCGGCGTCCACAACGTCACCGTGCGGATCATCTCGCCCGTCTCCGTCCAGCGCACGATCAGGGTCACGATGTGCGAGCAGGGCGCCTACTGACGGTTCGCGAGCTGCTCCAGCAGGTCGAGGGCGGCGTCGGCGATCACGGTGCCCGGAGGGAAGATCGCGGCGGCGCCCGCGGCCCGCAGCTCGTCGTGGTCGCCGGGCGGGATGACGCCGCCCACGACGATCATGATGTCGGCGGCGTCGAGGTCGGCCAGGGCCGCGCGCAGCGCGGGCACCAGCGTGAGGTGCCCGGCGGCCAGCGACGAGACGCCCACGATGTGCACGTCGGCCTCGACCGCCTGCCTGGCGACCTCTTCCGGCGTCTGGAACAGCGGGCCGACGTCGACGTCGAAGCCGAGGTCGGCGAAGGCGGTGGCGATCACCTTCTGGCCGCGGTCGTGCCCGTCCTGGCCCATCTTGGCCACCAGGATGCGCGGCCGGCGGCCCTCGGCCCGCTCGAAGTCCGCGCACGCCCGGCGGACGCGCTCGATGCCGGCGGCCGACCCTGACTCGTCGCGGTACACGCCAGTGATGGTACGCACCTGCTCGGCGTGCCTGCCGAACACCCGCTCGAGCGCGTCGGAGATCTCTCCCACCGTGGCCTTGGCGCGGGCGGCGTCGACGGCCAGCTTGAGCAGGTTGTGCTCCAGGCCGGGGGCGGGGTGGCCGGCGGCCTTGGTGAGCGCGTCGAGGGCGCGGCCGACGGCCTCGGGGTCGCGTTCGGCCCTGAGGCGGGCGAGTTTGTCGAGCTGCTGGGCGCGTACGGCGCTGTTGTCGACCTTGAGCACCTCGATGTCCTCGTCGCTCGCCACGCGGTACTTGTTCACGCCGATCACGGGCTGCCGCCCGGAGTCGATGCGGGCCTGTGTGCGGGCGGCGGCCTCCTCGATGCGCAGCTTGGGCAGCCCGGCCTCGATGGCCCTGGCCATGCCGCCGGCGGCCTCGACCTCCTCGATGTGGGACAGGGCGCGTTCGGCGAGGTCGTGGGTGAGGCGCTCGACGTAGTAGGAGCCGCCCCAGGGATCGATCACCTGGGTGGTGCCGGACTCCTGCTGCAGGAGGAGCTGGGTGTTGCGGGCGATTCGGGCGGAGAAGTCGGTGGGCAGCGCGAGGGCCTCGTCGAGGGCGTTGGTGTGCAGGGACTGGGTGTGGCCCTGGGTGGCGGCCATGGCCTCGACGCAGGTGCGGGCGACGTTGTTGTAGACGTCTTGTGCGGTGAGCGACCAGCCGGAGGTCTGGCTGTGCGTACGCAGGCTCAGCGACTTCGGGTTCTTGGCGTCGAAGCCCGCGACGAGCCCGGCCCAGAGCAGGCGGGCGGCGCGGAGCTTGGCGACCTCCATGAAGAAGTTCATGCCGATGCACCAGAAGAACGACAGCCGCGGCGCGAACCGGTCGATGTCGAGCCCCGCGCCGACCCCGGCGCGCAGGTATTCGACCCCGTCGGCGAGCGTGTAGGCCAGCTCCAGGTCCAGCGTCGCGCCGGCCTCCTGGATGTGGTAGCCGGAGATGCTGATGGAGTTGAATTTCGGCATCTTTTCGCTGGTGTAAGCGAAAATATCGGAAATAATCCGCATCGATGGGGCCGGGGGATAGATGTAGGTGTTGCGGACCATGAACTCCTTGAGGATGTCGTTCTGGATGGTCCCCGCGAGCTGCTCCGGCGGCACGCCCTGCTCCTCGGCCGCCACGATGTACAGGGCGAGCACGGGCAGGACGGCGCCGTTCATGGTCATCGAGACCGACATGCGGTCGAGCGGGATGCCCGCGAAGAGCTGCCGCATGTCGTAGATCGAGTCGATGGCCACCCCCGCCATGCCCACGTCGCCGGCCACACGGGGGTGGTCGGAGTCGTAGCCCCGGTGCGTGGCCAGGTCGAAGGCCACCGACAGGCCCTTCTGCCCGGCCGCCAGGTTGCGCCGGTAGAAGGCGTTGGAGTCTTCCGCCGTGGAGAAGCCCGCGTACTGGCGGATGGTCCAGGGCTGGTTGACGTACATCGTGGCGTACGGGCCGCGCAGGTAGGGGGCCGCGCCCGGATAGGTGCGCAGGAAGTCGAGCCCCTCGAGGTCGGCGGCGGTGTAGAGCGGCTTGACCGCGATGCCCTCGGGCGTCTCCCAGACCTCGCCCTCCGGCCGCGGGCCCGCCGCCGCCCGCTTCGGCAGGGGGCTGAGCGGGATGTCGGAGAAGTTCGGGATCATCGGGTCACCTCCAGGTCGTCGAACGTCTCGCGGAGGACGGCCAGGGCGTCGCAACCGGCGTAGAGGTTGTCGTCGACGCCCTCATAGCTACCCTTCCCCGCCAGCCACACCTTTCTCGCACCCGCTCTGCGCAGTGCGGTGGCCACGGCGGCGGCGTGCTCGCCGTAGAGGCGGTCGCTGGAGCACAGGCAGGCGACCACGGCCCCGCTGACCGCGAACGCGGTGGCGATCTGCTCGGGGTCGCTGCCGGGCCCGGCGGTCTCGGTGGCCAGGCCGCCCGCCTGGAAGAGGTTGGCGGCGAACGTGGCGCGGGCGGTGTGGGCGGACAGCGGGCCGATGGTGGCGAGGAACACCTTGGGGCGCTCGGGCTGGGCGTCGGCCAGATCGCGCAGCCGCTCGAACGGCTCGGCGTAGCGCACCGGCGGCGCCCCTGGAAGCGTGCCCGGCGGGGCCTGCGCGGCCGGGCCCCGAGGCGCGGGCGTGCGGCGCACGGGCTTCTCGGCGAGGTCGGGGAACTCGCTCACCCCCGTGATCGGCAGGCGTCGGTGGGCGACGTCGTCCTCGCGGCGGGCGCGGGTGGCGGCGATCCTGGCCGCGACGAGGTCTCCCGCCTCCGCGATGCCCCCCACCGCCTCGATCTCCTGGAACAGCGCCCAGGACGCCTCGGCCAGGTCGGCGGTGCGGCGCTCGACGTACCAGGAGCCGCCGGCCGGGTCGATCACCCGCCCCAGCCCCGACTCCTCCAGCAGCAGCGACTGCGTGTTGCGGGCGATGCGGCGCGAGAAGGAGTCGGGCAGCCCCAGGCAGGCGTCGAACGGCTGCACGGTGACCGCGTCCGCCCCGCCCACCCCGGCGGCGAAGCAGGCCAGGGTGGTGCGCAGCATGTTCACCCACGGGTCGCGGGCGGTCATCATGGCCGAGCTGGTGACCGCGTGCTGGAGCTGCCCGCCGGCCTCGGGGACGCCGCAGACCTCGGCGACCCTGGCCCACAGGCGGCGGGCGGCGCGCAGCTTGGCGACGGTGGCGAACTGGTCGGCGGTGGCGGCGTACCGGAACTCGAGCTGGCCGAGCGCCCGCGCGGCGGAGAGCCCGCCGCCGGTCAGCGCCCGCAGCTCGGCGACGCCCAGCGCGATCGAGCAGGCCAGCTCCTCGGCGTCGGCCGCCCCAGCGTCGTGGTACGGCGTCGCGTCGACCGTGACGGCCCGCAGCCCGGGGAAGTCGGCGGCGCAGCGCAGCGCCAGCCCGAGCCCGCCGGGCCCGCGCAGGCAGGAGGCGCCCAGGTTGCCGATCGGCGCCGTGCCGCGCTCGGCGGCCAGGCCGAACAGGACCTCGGCGGCCTCGCGCGAGCGCTCTCCGGCCTCCAGGACGACCGGCGCCAGGTCGAGGTAGACGTCCTTCAGCACCGTGCCCAGCTCGCCGACCGGGATGGCGCCGTCGCCGACGACCAGCCAGAGCGAGGTGACGCCGTTCTCCAGGTCGGCCAGCACGGCCTCGGGGTCGGCCACGGCGTGCCGCTGCCGCACGTCCCATCCGGCGGCGGCGCGGGACCCGCGCACGTAGGGGGCCGCGCCGGGCGATCCGGCGTCGCCTGGCAGGTCGTCCATATCGTAGAGGGGCGCGATCTTCACCCCGTCGTAGGTCGTCCTGGACAGCGCCTCCTCCGGCGAACCGGCACCGGACCTGCGCAGCACCTCCGCCGCCAGAGCGCGCCAGTCGTCCCGTGAGATGGACGCGAACCCCGCTGCCAGTTCCATGTTCGGATAGTAGGCGGAACATCGGAAACCGAGTAACCCGGGGCGGAACCTAACCGCCCGGCGCCTCCCACGCCAGCCGCCACGTGACCGGCCCCACGATGCCGTCGTCGGTCACGCCCTGCTGCCGCTGGAACCGGCGGCACACGTCGCGCGAGGCGGGGCCGTAGGCGCCGTCGACGTCGACGTCCCAGCCGCGTGCGCGCATCTGCGTCTGCCAGGTGCGTACGTCCTGCCCGCGCGTCACCGGCGGGTACGTCAGCGCCCGCCCGGGAAACGGCGGCGCCGTGGGGCCCTCGGCGTCCTCTCCCGGCCGGGGCGCGCCGCGCTTGACCCAGGCGTAGAGGGGCGTGCCGGGGCAGTCGGTGGCGTAGCCGTCGCGGTGACCCTTGATCTCGCGGCCGGCGTCGCCGCTGTCGCGTACGTACTGGACGGCGTCGAGGATCGCGTGCAGGACCGCGTCGGGCGGCTCGATGAGCCCGGTGTTGCCGACCAGCCCGAGCACGGCGTAGTGGCCGGAGTTGAGCCCGGGACCGTTGGCGGCGGGCAGGTGGTGCAGCCCGCGGCCCTCGAACACCTTGCGGTGCGGGCAGGCCACGAACGAGTAGCCGATGTCGATCCAGCCGTTGCCGTCCATGTGGTAGCTCTGGATGGAGCGTACGAGGGCCACGCAGCGGTCGTGGTCGGAGACGATGGCCGGGTCGACCCTGCCGCCCGTGTAGTGGACCTTGACTCCCTTGGTGGAGTCGAGCTGTGTGTAGTCGCCGCGCGGCGCGCGGGCGTTCCAATCACGTCGTGTCACCAGGTCGATGGCCACAGTGATCTCCGGGGGGTCGCGGTCGTGACGACTGAGCGTAACGCGGGGAATGCGCACGGGTCCCGGAGATCGCGGATTTCGTCTGGGTCGCGGCCCGTCCTGTCCGGTCGTGTCCTGTTCTCTAGGGTCTGATCACCCGCTGTTCCGTCACGATCGCGCTGATCAGGTCGTGCGGTGTGACGTCGAAGGCCGGGTTCAGCGCGGGGGTGCCCTCCGGCGCCACGCGTACGCCTCTGATGGTGACGATCTCGTCGGCGCCCCGGTCCTCGATCTCGATCTGGTCGCCGGTGGGGGTGCTCTGGTCGATCGTGGACTCGGGCGCGACCACGATGAACGGCACCCCGGCCCGTTCGGCGCCGAGCGCGAGCGCGTACGAGCCGATCTTGTTGGCGGTGTCGCCGTTGGCGGCGATGCGGTCGGCGCCGATGAGCACCGCGTCCACCTCACCCCTGGCCAGCAGGTACGGCCCCGCGGAGTCGGCGATGAGCCGGTGCGGCGCGCCCATTCTGGCCAGCTCCCACGTGGTGAGCCGGGCTCCCTGCAGCAGCGGGCGGGTCTCCAGCGCCAGCACCTCGGTCAGCCGCCCGCGCTCGTGCAGGGTCTGGACGACGCCCAGCGCGGTGCCGCGCTCGACGGCGGCCAGCCCGCCGGAGTTGCACACGGTCATGATCCGCAGCCGGTCGCCTTCGAGGAGGTCGGCCCCGCGCTCGCCCATGGCGCGGCAGGCGGCGATGTCGTCGTCGCGGACGCGCAGGGCGACCGCGAGCACCGCCTCCCGTCCATGGCCGATTCGGGCGGCGGCCTGGTCGACGCCCCAGGCCAGGTTGACGGCGGTGGGGCGGGCCGCGCGCAGTTCGGCTATCTGGCCGGGGTCGCCGTCGGCCAGCACGACGCCGAGCGCGCCGGCCACGCCGAGCGCGGGAGCGCCGCGCACGGCGAGGCGGCGGATGGCGTCCACCAGCTCGGCGACCGTCTGGATACGCAGCATGACGCACTTGTCGGGCAAGAGGGTCTGGTCGACGAGCTCGACGGCTCCGTCCACCCAGTCGATGGTCCTCACGGGCAAACGCTAACCCATCACCCGAGCGGGAAACGTCTCTTTCCCGGCAGGTCAGCGTTCCGCCAGGACGATGACGGAGTCGCCGGGCCCCAGCGTGACGGACTGGGACTTGTCCGGATTCAGGACGATGCCGTAATGCGGTGGTTTGTTGCGTGCCGTCGCGTCGCGGTAGCCGATGGCGGTCTCGCCCCTGCGCCGCGCCGACTCCACCACCGTGGAGAACGACACCTGCGTGCCCGCCCTGACGTAGTCGCCCGCCGGGCGCGGGTAGATCTCCGAGCCGCGCGAGTCGAAGAGGTAGCCGAAGACGTCCGCGAGGTGGCGGTTCTCGGCGAGCTGGGCCAGCAGCAGGCCGATGACCGTGTCGCTGATCACGATGTCGTCGGCCTCGGTGACCTCGGCCAGGGCGCGGTTGTTCTCGTCGTGCATCTCGCTGACGATCGAGTAGTGCTCGCCGAGCGCGCTCTGCATGTCGCGCAACTGGAGCAGGGTCATGAGCGTGCGCGTGTCGGAGTGGCGGGCCTCGAAGCGGTCGTCGGAGAGCACGATGACGTGCTGGAACAGGCCGACGCCGAGCGACTCCAGGGCGAACCTGTCGGAGGTGTCGCAGTCCTTGACGTTCACGGTGAGGTGGTGCAGCCCCGCGAGGCCGGAGCCGGCCTTGGGGTGGTCGGAGGCGATCTCCAGGACCGAGCCGGGGGCGACGTAGCCGTCGAGGTAGCGGACGATCTGCTCGGCGCGGCCGTTCCAGTTGAGCAGGAGCGTGCGCTCGGGCTCGGCGGGGGCCTTGCCCGCCATGACGACGGCCGGCTCGTCCAGGGACGGCTTGCCGGCGGCCAGGCGTACGTGGGAGTCGTCGTGCGCGATGACGATGACCTGGTCGTCGGCGTTGACGACGGTGTCCATGGGCGGGTTCAGCACGACGCCGGACGGGCGGCGCAGGCCGATCGCGGAGGCGGTCTGGTAGGCGTGCAGCGCCTCGCCGTACGTGATGCCCACGAGCTTCTTCGGCGTGCGCAGGTAGACCTCGCCGCCGTCGAAGTTGAGCAGGTCCATGCAGACCACGGACATGCCTGACTGGCGCGAGGACTGCACGATGAGCCGGGAGGCGGTGTCGTCGGAGTCGACGAGGTGCACGTCAGGGCCGCCGGCCAGGCGGGCGGCGGCGATGTTGCGGCTGGAGGTGAGCGCGGCCACCACCGGGGGGTGGGCGCCGTCGCGCTTGGCCAGGGCGAGCAGGATCTTGATGACGTGGGCGTCGGGGTCGTCCCCTTCCGGGGAGAGCACGACCACCGAGTTGGCCGTGGCCAGGTTCATCAGGGCGAGGTCGCGCGGCTCCGTGGGCCGCCCGGTGCGGCAGACCAGCCGGGTCCCGCCGAGGCTGCCGACGTGCTCGCGGATCTCCTCCTCCATGTCCAGCTTGTCGCGGTCGGCCATGACGGCGATGACCGAGCGCTTCTGGCTGGCCTGCGCCTTGACCAGCTCGGTCACGATCGTGAACACCTGGTCGGACCAGCCGAGTATCACCGTGTGCCCCGACTCGACGATGCGCGAGCGTCCCCTGCGCAGGCGGTCCAGCCGCTCCTTGAGCCCGGTCGACAGCAGGCCGACGAGCAGGCTGACGATGAACAGCCCGCCGAGCGACCCGGCGAACATCACCGTCATGTACGCGATCGAGCCCTTGTCGCTGGCCACCTTGCTCGGGGTGAGCGCGTGCATGAGGGAGATCCAGAGCACTTCCCCGGCGTTCCCCACCCCCTCCGGCTCGTTGGGCGCCAGCCACAGCGTGAGCACCGTCACCACGACGATCATCGCGGCCGACACCACCGCCAGCCAGCCGATCAGCGACGCCGTCCCTCTGGACATGGTGTTGTCGAACCAGTACCGCGCCCGCTCGCGGAACGTGATCTTCGACACTTCCCGGATACCTCCGCGTAAGGAGTGATTTGACACGACGAAACAAGGTACCGGTGGATCTTTGCTTCCGCATGGCGACCGGTAACGTAGCGACCATGGCGAGCCCCCTCACCCCTGACGATCCGGCGACGCTGGGCGCGTACCGTCTGGCCGGACGGATCGGCGAAGGCGGGCAGGGCGTGGTCTACCTCGCCCACTCCCCTGATGGCGAACCGGTCGCGATCAAGCTGCTCAACACGGGCGACAAGGAGACGCGGGCCCGCCTGGCGCGCGAGCTGGACGCGCTGGAGGGCATCGCGTCCTTCTGCACGGCGCGGGTGCTCGACGTGTCCACCGGCGGGGCGCGGCCGTACGTGGTGAGCGAGTTCGTCGAGGGGCCGTCGCTGGCCGAGCGCGTACGCGACCGCGGGCCCCTGCGCGGCGGCGAGCTCGAACGCCTCTTCGTCGGCACGGCCACGGCGCTGGCGGCCATCCACGCGGCCGGGATCGTGCACCGCGACTTCAAGCCGGCCAACGTGCTGCTGGGGCCCGACGGGCCGCGGGTGGTCGACTTCGGCATCGCCAGGGCCGAGGGGGCGGCGACCATCACCTCGGGGCTGATCGGCACGCCCGCCTACCTGGCGCCCGAGCAGATCGGCGGCTCACCGGCCGGGCCGGCCTCCGACGTGTTCGCGTGGGCGGCGTCGATGGTGTTCGCGGCCACGGGCACCAGCCCGTTCGGGGCCGACACGGTGCCGGCCGTGCTGCACCGGGTGCTGCACACCGAGCCGGACCTGTCGGCGCTGCCGCCGCGGCTGCGTGAGGTGATCGCGTCGTGCCTGGCCAAGGATCCGGCGTGGCGGCCGACGGCGCAGCAGCTCATGGTCTCCCTCGTCAACCCGGGCCCGCCCCGCTCCCCGGCTGCCGAGAGGGGCGGCCCGTCCGCGGCCACCAGCCCGCCGCCGCCCGTGACCGGCTCGCGAAACCCGTCGCCCCAGGCGGGTGCGGGGCCGCAGGGCCATCCCTCCTCAGCGGCCGGTACAGCGCCGCACGGCCATCCGTCCCAGCCCGGTGCGGGGCCGCCAGGGCCCGCTCCCGCCGCGTTCCTGGGGCAGGCGGGGCCGCCGCGTGACGGCGGGGCGACGTCTCCGCAGGCGCCGGCGGAGACCACCGGCGCCTCCTCGCGCGGTAAGGGCTCGCGCGCCCTGCTGATCAGCCTCGTCGCGGCCCTGGTCGCGCTGAGCGCGGCCGTCACCGCACTCCTGCTGCGCGACGGCGCCCCCGCCACCACCATCGTCGACCGCTCCCCCACGGCCACCGGCCCCGTGGAAAACTCCGGCCCCGCGCAGACCACCGGCCCTGCCGACGCCACCGGACGGCCGCGATCCCCGTCCCCGGAGCAGACAGGCCAGGAGACCGGCACCGAGACGAGCCCCGCCACGCCGCCGGACGGCGACGGCGCGCCGGACGAGACCCCCGACGCCGACCTCGAGATCCCGGCCGCCTTCGAGGGCGACTGGTCGGGCACCACCACCAGCACCAACCCGCTCGACACCGACGGCGCCGAGAACCGGGTCGAGCTGGAGGAAGGCGAGTCCACCGCGCAGTGGGAGGAGAAGGACCAGGACGACGACTGCCGCGGCACGATCACCCTGACCAAGGTGGAGCCGGCCCGCCTGACCTTCACCCTCGGCCAGAACGACGGCGGTTGCATCCCCGGCACGATCACCCTGGACAGGCAGGGCGACGGCCTCACCTACACCTGGCGCGACCTGCCGGGCCCCGGTCTCGTCACACAGACCGGTACCCTCAAGAAGAACTAAGCGGATCCACCGTTCAAAACCCTTCGACATCCCGCACCGAGACGGAGATCATTAACGGTATGTCTGTGATTAGGGAGGTGCCGTTCCCCAGCCCGGACTCCTCTGAGCTCCCGATGAACATCTGGATCGACGACGCCGACTCCGCCATCGACGTGATCGACGCACTGGCGCTGTCGCCGTTCGCGACGGGCGCGCAGCCGTGGTCCCGCCTGGCCAACCTGGAGCGCGTACGCCCTGACGCCACGCTCGCGCCCCCCGGCGGCCGCGTGCTGCGCACCGCGCGGGTCGAGGACGGCTCCGAGTCGCGGCTGATCTGCGGCGACGGCTGGACCCTGCGCATCGTACGCCACCGCAACCGCACGGCGACGGTCAGCGTGACGGCGGTCGACGAGGATCTGGCCAAGAAGGTGCTCGCGGAGAGCATCGAGGGAGCCGAGGAGGCCGTTCCCGACGTCGACCACGTCGAGATGGGCTTCTGGTGGCGGGGCATGCACGGCGGCACCCGTTCTGAGAAGCCGATCACGGCGCAGCCCTGGCCCGAGATCAGCAAGAACTACTCGGCCAAGGTCCGCCCGGCCCTCGACCGGCTGATGTCCATCACGCCCGGCGACGTCAACGGCCGCCTCATCCTCCTGCACGGGCAGCCGGGCACCGGCAAGACCACGCTGCTGCGGTCGCTGGCCAAGCAGTGGAGCGAGTGGTGCCAGGTCGACTGCGTACTCGACCCTGAGCGCCTGTTCAACGAGCCGGGCTACCTGATGGAGGTGGCGGTCGGCTACGACACCGACGAGGAGACGCAGCGCTGGCGCCTGCTGGTGCTGGAAGACTGCGACGAGCTGATCAGCTCGGGCGCCAAGGCGCAGGCGGGGCAGGGGCTCTCGCGCCTGCTCAACCTGACCGACGGGCTGCTCGGGCAGGGCCGCGACGTCCTGGTGGCGATCACCACGAACGAGGACCTGGCCCGGCTCCACCCGGCCGTCGTCCGCCCCGGCCGCTGCCTGGCGCAGGTGGAGGTGGGGCCGCTCAGCAAGGAGGAGGCGGTGACCTGGCTGGGCTCGCCGGAGGGCGTGGGCCCTTCGGGGGCGACGCTGGCGCAGTTGTACGCGCTGCGCTCGGGCCGCGAGATCACCCCGACCCCGGGCGACGAGTCCACGGGGCTCTACCTCTGACCAACGCCGCTCCGGCCGCGGCCCCGCTGGTCTGTTCGCGGCTGGTCCGCTCGCGGCTCTTCCGGCCGAGGCCGGGGGCGAGGGCTCGGCGGCGCAGTACCGCTGAGCCCCCGCCCGCCGCACCAGGCGTGCGGCGGGGCGTCCGTCACAGCAGGTAGGTGTGCAGGCGGCGGGCCTCGCGAACGAAGTTGTTCGACGCCCGGCGCTGCGCGATCTCCGCCACGCACGCCAGCGCCCCGCGCGCCCTCGCCCACCGCGCCGCCCGCAGGGCGAACACCAGGCTCTGGGTGTGCCGGGTGTGCGACCGTTCCCCCGGCCCCGGCAGGAACACGGGCAGGAACCCCGCCACGACCCGCCACACCTCCCGATGGGCCCCGAGCACGGCCGCGCTCTCCAGCGTCTCGAACACCGGCCCCGGTTTGAGGTCCGTACGGCGAACCAGCAGCGCGAGCTGCCGCCCCACCCCCTCGGCGTCGAGGTGCCCGCGCGCCGCCATGTCCACCAGCGGCCCGGCCCGCCGCTCCGGCGCCGCGGACCAGGCCCGGTCGGCGGCGAAGTACGCCAGCACGAGCGCCACCGCCTCCCCCGCGGGCCCCTCGGCGGCTGCCAGGGCCAGCGCCTGGGACGGCTCGGCACGGGGCCGCTGCCACCGCTCGAACAGGTACGGCACGAGCTGAGCCGCGACGGCCTCCCGATGCGACGGCATCAGGTACGGCCACCAGCGCAGATACCCGCCATACCCCGTCAGCCGAGGCTCGACCACCCCGTCCAGCAGACCGCCGACCGCCCCGTCCAGTAGACCGCTGACCGTCTCGTCCTGCAGGCCGCCGATCGCCCCGTCCACCAGACCGCCGACCGGCACCCGCTCGCCCGGCGGTTCTGGCGGCACCCCGTCGGCGACCGGTGGGGCGGGGCGGAGGCGGAGGCGCGGCAGCAGTTCGTCCGCCATCGACCCAGATCCGGCCGAGTCCCGGTCGTCGCCGTACACGCGCCTGTCGTCATGCCCCGGCGTCTCCCCCTGCGGGCGGTAGCACCAGTCGATCTCCGCGACGGTGTCGGGCCGTCCCCCGGCCATCCAGTACGCCGCCGTCCGGCCCGCCTCCGAGGTCAGCGTGCTCGCCCGCGTCACCACGTCCGGCGCGATCTCCCGGGGGAGCCGGAGCAGTGCCTGCCGGAGGTCGGCGGGCAGGGCCCTGACACCGTCGCGTTCGTAGCCCGCCAGCCGTTCCACCAGCTCGCCCGCATCGACGTGGCCGGTCGCCTCGGTGGGCTCGGCCAGCAGGTACGGCGGCGGCGTCCCGCCCTCGATCGCCTGCGCCACCTCGGCCCAGCGCCGCAGCAGGAACAGGTGGGGCCCCGGCACGTCGTCACCGCCCGGCAGCCGCCACGCCCGAGCCCCAGAACCACCCGGCATACGCTCCCGAGCCACAGGACCATCCCACAGCCCCTCCCGAGCCACAGGACCACCCGACAGCCCTTCCCGAGCCACGGGACCACCGGGCAGCCGCTCCCAAGCCGCAGGACCACCCGACAGCCCCTCCTGAGCCGCAGGATCACCCGGCGGCCCTTCCCTGGCCACGGGACCGCCCGGTAGCCGCCTCTCCTGGGGCTCGCGGGCTCCCGTCACCAGGCGGACGATCTCCCCCGCCCACTGCGAGACCTCCAGCCACCGGCCCGGCGGCGCTCCCCCGGCGGGACGCTTCTCCGCCAGCCTGGCCGCGAGCCCGTCGCGGTCGCGCCCGTACAGGCGGACCACGCCCGCCAGCCACAGCTCGGCCGCCTCCCACCGTGAGTCGTCCGGCAGCCCGTCCAGCTCACCCGCCGTCAGGACCGGCGCGCGGAACGGCCCGGCCCGCACGGGCTCGGGCAGCGGCACCGGGGTGAACCCGTCGGGGTCCCGCCGGGTCTCCCCGCCCTCCCCGGCGAACACCTCCGCCAGCGTCTCCCGCAGCCCGAGGGGCAGGACGCCGATCGCGTCCCTGATGCCCAGCGCCCCCGCGTCCGTGAACAGCTTGGCGTGCTTGACCGCCACCCGCACCGCCCGCCCCTGCACGTCGGCGGACTCGCAGGCGAACGAGTGCCCGAGCACCGGGCCCAACTCGTCGAGCCCGATGGCCGGGTCACCGGCGGCGGCGACCTCGTCGAGCCATGTCAGCCCGGCCGTCAGCAGCTTGCGTTCGCCCCTCGACAGCAGCGCCCGCAGTGCCCGCGTCACCTCCTCCGGCTCCAGGTCGTCGAGCCGCCGCACCTGCCTGAGCGCCGTCTCCGCGACCGTGCCGGGGGTGGCGGGCAGCAGGCGCAGGTAGTCGTGGCGGCGCTTGCTCACCTCGTCGTACGTGGGGTCGAGCAGCTCGTGCAGGCGTACGAAGAAGCGCAGGTCGGCAGCCTGGCCGCCGCGCTGGAAACGCCGCAGGCACCCGTCGAGCAGCAGGTCGCGCCCGACCCTGCCCTCGCCCGCCAGCCGTACGAGCGCGCCCAGCCAGCTCCGGGGCTCGGGCCGGTCGGCGCGTTCGTCGCGCAGGACCGCGCCGACACCCTCGGCATCGAACAGCAGGGGCAGGAGATCGTCGAGCAGCCTGTCGTCGCGCAGGGTGCCCACGTCGGGCGCCGTGCTCACCCAGGCCAGCACGAGCGGGTCGGCCTCGGACCGAGCCACGCCCCCCGCCCCCGCCCCTGGCCCCGACGCCAGACCCGGCCCTGACCCTGGGCCAGAGCCCGAGCTGGGGCCGCTCCCCGCCGCCTCCGGCACCGGACCTGCGGCCGTCCCCTGGGCCAGGCCAGCCGCCGCGCCCGCACACAGGCCCGCCCTCGATCCTGCCCCTGGCCCCGACCCCGGCTCTGGGCCTGACCCCGACTGCGGCCCTGGGTCTGGGCCGCTCTCCGCCGTCTCCGGCACCGGACCTGCGGCCGTCCCCTGGGCCAGGCCGGTCGCCGCGCCCGCCCATGGGCTCGCCGCCGAACCTGTGGCAGGTTCCGAGGCCGGGCCTGGGGCGGTGTCGTCCACGGTCACTGGGCGGGCCCCGCGGCGAGCCCGTGCGCCGCCGGCCACTCCGCCGTGAGACCGCCCGCGGGGGCGTGGCCCGACTCGTCCAGCGTCGCCCGGGCCGCGATCCTGGCCGCCAGCACGTGCTTGCACGGCCCTCGGGACCCCCGGTGGTCGTACCACCACGGGCACGTGCACGTGCCCTCCGCCACCAGCACCTCGCGTACGCCGCCACCGGTCGTCACCTCGGCCCGGTCGCCGGGCAGCAGCCGTACGGCCCCCGAGCGCACCAGCACCCGCGCGGACGTGAGCCGCGGGTTGAGCTCGGCCACCTGCTCCTTGTCGTAGGGCAGCTCGCGGTGGAAGTGGGCGGCCTTGTGCAGGTCGTAGCCGACCCGGCCGGCGGTGCCGAGCTGGGTGAGCGCGGCGCGGACGCGTTCGACGGGCAGGCCCGCGCGGTCGGCGAGCAGCCCCAGCTCGACGGTGGGCTCGAAGTTGAGCAGCATGCCGACCACGTCGGCGTCGCCCGCAGCCTCGTCGGTGGCCAGGTCGTCGAGCACCTGCCCCTCGCCGGAGAAGCCGCGCGCCGGCTCGGGCGAGATCGCCAGCGTGTAGCGCATGCCGGGCAGCTCCAGCTCCCACGCGCCCGCCGTGGACGAGCCGTCGCGCGGGCCGTAGACGCGCAGCGCCTTGGCGAACCTGAGCAGCGGCATCAGCGTGGCCACCCGCCCGGTGCCGGACAGGCACACCCCGCCCGCCGTCGCGCCGGAGGACAGCCGCAGGTCACGGCCCGCGGGCACGGCCCACACCCTGGAACGGGCGCCCCTGGGCAGGGAACGCAGGAAGCGTACGGCCTGCGGCCCCGCCAGCTCGGCCCGCAGATCCCACCCGGCGGCCATGACCTGCACCTCGGCGAACCCGCGCAGCCACCGCGACGGCAGCGGCACCTTCTTCTCCACCACCGCGCCGTCGAGCGTGGTGACGATCAGCTCGTCGGGCCCGACGCCCAGGTGCAGCGGGTCCTTGCCGCCCACCCTGGCCAGCGACTCGCGCAGCGGGCCGTTGACGTCGACGTTGGTGGTGCCCCGGTCGAGCACGTCGCCGTCGAGCGCGACGACGTCGAGGCGGGCGTAGACTCCGCCGCACGCCGAGAACGACTCGAACCTGAGCCGCCCGCCGTCGCACGTCACCACCGGGTCGCGGGTCCATCCGGGCCGGGGCTGGTGGTAGCGGGTGAGCGCGACGTCGGCGACGGCCAGCAGCCCCGCGGCGGCGGGAGCGGCCTGGGTGAGCAGGCCGCTGAAGAACCTGGGGTGGCTCTGAGGGCCGGATAACGCCGTGCCACCGGAGGTCGAGAGGCCGAGCCGGCCGTCGGCGAGCACGGAGTGCCCGGCGTAGGAGTATGCCTGTACCGCTTGAGTCATGCCCCGAACCATAGAGATGATCACCGACACAATCGGGCCGGTACGTAAACCATCCGATGTGCGACATGGAGGGCAAAACCACAATGTGCCTGGTGCTCACCGTCGATCTGGCCCGCGTCGCCTTCACCCGCTTCGCCGTGCCCGAGATCACGGAGCCCGAGGCCGTGGCACCCAAGGCCGCCGAGCCCGAAGTCGCCGGGCCCGAGGTGGCCGGGGCGCGGGTGTGGGTGGGCGAGGAGCGGGTGATCGGTTTTCCGGCGACCCAGATCATCCCGTCCTGGACCGCGCGGACCCCGCCCGGCTCATGGATCGAGATCGCGCTGCGCGCCAGGACCGCCTCCGGCGGCCTCACCAAGTGGTACGTCATGGGCCGCTGGTCCGAGCACGGCCGCCCGCGCACGTCGGTGCCCGGCCAGGGTGACGAGGACGGCGACGTGGCGGTGGACACGTACGTGGCCAGGCGGCCGGTGGTCGCCTACCAGGTACGCGTGACCCGGCACGGCGCGGGCGCCCGCGTGACCGGCCTGGGCGTGATGGCCTCCGCGCTGCCGCCGCGTCCCCCCGGGCCGAGCGCGCCCGGCGGGGGCGGGGCCGTGGAGCTGGCGGTGCCCCGGTACTCGCAGCACGCGCACGCCGGGCACCACCCGCGTTACGACGGCGGGGGCGTCAACTGGTGCAGTCCGGCGTCGGTGGCGATGGTGCTGGCCTTCTGGGGACGCGGCCCGTCGCCCGGCGAGCTGGCCTGGGTGGGCGACGGCGACCCGGCCCCCGGCGTGGACCACGCGGCGGCGGGCGCGTACGACGCGAGCTACCAGGGCACCGGCAACTGGCCGTTCAACGTGGCCTACGCGGGACGGTACGGCCTGTCGGGGTTCGTCACGCGGCTGCGGTCGGCGACGGAGCTGGAACGGTTCGTCCGGGCCGGCATCCCGGTGATCACCTCGCAGTCGTTCAAGGCGCACGAGCTGCCCGGCTCCTGCTACACGACCAGCGGTCACATCCTGGTCATCGCCGGTTTCACGGCCGAGGGCGACGTCGTGGTGAACGACCCGGCCGCGCCGGGCGACGCCGAGGTCCGCCGGGTGTACCGGCGGGCGGCGTTCGAGCACGTGTGGCTCAGGAGTTCGGGCAGCGGCGGCATCGCGTACGTCCTGCACCCTCCCGAGGTCCCTCTTCCTCCATGTACCGACGGCAATTGGTGAGTTGATGAGCATTCGACCGATCGACGTGGCCCGTACCGACGGCGGCCCGCAGTGGGTGGAGGCGGTCGCCTCGCCCTCGGGCGTCGAGGTCTGGTGGGACGAGCCCCGCCCGCACGAGGGCGGGCGGCGCTGCGTGGTCCGCCGCCTGCCCGACGGCTCCCGCGTCGACGCGCTCCCCGAGGGCTGGAACGCGCGCAACCGGCTCGTCGAGTACGGCGGCCGCTCCTGGCGCCCCCTGCCCGGCGGCGGCCTGGTCTTCACGAACTGGGCCGACCAGCGCCTCTACCGCATCGACGGGGCCGCCCCGGTGGCGCTCACCCCCGAGGGCCCGTCCCGGTACGGGGACCTGTACCTGCCGCCGGGCCGCCCGGAGGTGTGGGCGGTCAGGGAGACGGACGACGTGCGGGACCTGGTGGCGGTGCCGCTCGACGGAGGCCCGCTCAGGGTCATCGTCAAAGCCCACCATTTCCTGATGAATCCCCGCATTTCGCCTGACGGCCGACATGTCGCTTGGATCGGCTGGGACCACCCGAACATGCCCTGGGACGGCACCGAGCTGTGCGTGGCCCCGCTGGGGGCGGACGGCACGGCGGGCCCGTACGAGGTGGTCGCGGGCGGCCCGGCCGAGTCCGTGGTCCAGGCCGAGTGGCGCGACGGGTCGAGCCTGTACGCGGTCACCGACCCCACCGGCTGGTGGAACATCCACCTCGTCACCCTCGACGGCTCCCCCGCCCGCAACCTCACCCCGATGGCGCTGGAGTTCGGCACGGCGGCCTGGAAACCGGGCCTGACCTGCTTCGCCGTCGCCGAGGACGGCCGCCTCGCCGTCGTGTACGGCACCGCCGACCGCCGCCGCCTCGGCGTGCTCGACCCGGAGACCGGCGACCTGCGGGAGATCGGCGGCCCCGCCACCTTCTGGGCCTCGACCGTGTCAGTGGCAGGTCCAGGGGCAGGTCCAGGGGCGGACCCAGGAGCCGCGGGGGGCGGCAGGGTGGCGGCCGTGCGGGCGACGCCGTACACGCCGATGGAGGTGACGCTCGTCGGCCTGGACGACGGCGCGCACGAGGTGGTCTCGCCGTGCAAGCCGCTGCCGGACCGCGCGCTGCTGCCGACCCCCGAGGCGGTGACCGTCGAGGGGGTGCACGCGCACCTCTACCCGCCGTCAGGAGCCGCGGAGGGCCCGGGACCGTACGTGATCTTCGTGCACGGCGGTCCCACCGGGAGCGTGCCGATCGTGCTCGACCTGGAGATCGCGTACTTCACCAGCAGGGGCATCGGCGTGGCCGTGGTGAACTACGGCGGCTCCACCGGCTACGGCCGCGCCTACCGGGAGCGGCTGCGCCACCAGTGGGGCGTGGTGGACGTGCACGACTGCGCCAAGGTGGCGCGCGGCCTGGTCGAGCTGGGCCGGGCCGACGCCGCCAAGCTCGCCGTCCGGGGCGGCAGCGCGGGCGGCTGGACCACGGTGGCGGCGCTCGTGCACAGCGACGTGTTCGCGGGCGGGGTCGCGCACTACGCGATCACCGACCCGGAGAGCTGGGCCGCCGAGACGCACGACTTCGAGTCACGCTATCTGGACGGCCTGGTGGGCCCGCTGCCGGAGACCAGGGACCGCTACACCGAGCGTTCGCCCCTGCTGAACGCCGCCCGCGCCTCGGGTCCCTGCCTCATGATGCACGGCCTGGAGGACGCCATCGTGGACGTCGGCCAGGCCGAACGGTTCACCGCCGAGCTGGACAAACATGGCAAAGAGTGGGCCCTGCTCACCTTCCCCGGCGAGCAGCACGGCTGGCGCAGGGAGGAGACTATCGTCGCGGCGCTGGAGGCCGAGCTGGCCTTCTACGGGTTGATCTTCGGCCTGGAGACCCCCGACGTGCCGCCGTTGACCTTGAAGGGAAGAGCGTGAAGAGCGTTGCCGAGATCTGCTCGGATCTGATCAGGTTCGACACCACCAATCCGGGCGACGGTGAGCGCCCGGCCGCCGAGTACGTCGCCACGCTGCTGGCCGACGCGGGGGTGGAGCCGGTGGTGTTCGAGTCGGCGCCGAAGCGGACCACGGTCGTGGCCAGGATCGACGGCGACTCCACCGACGCGCTGCTCGTGCACGGCCACCTCGACGTGGTGCCCGCCGACCCGGCCGAGTGGCGGATGCACCCGTTCTCGGGGGAGATCGTGGACGGCTGCGTGTACGGCCGGGGCGCGGTCGACATGAAGGGCTCGTGCGCGATGACGCTGGCCACCGTGCTCGGCATGCGGGCGCGGGGCGAACGGCCCAGGCGTGACCTGGTGCTGGCGTTCCTGGCGGACGAGGAGGCCACCGGCGACTACGGCTCGCGGCACGCGGTGAGTGAGCACCGGGAGCTGTTCGACGGGGTGAGCGAGGCGATCAGCGAGTCCGGCGGGTTCAGCGTCGCCTCGGGCGAGCACCGGGTCTACCCCATCGCGGTGGGCGAGCGCGGCACCGCCTGGATGAAGCTCACCGCGCACGGCGTGGCCGGCCACGGGTCGCGCCCGCCGGTGGACAACCCGGTCGCGACGCTGGCGCACGCGCTGTCGCGGGTGGCCTCGTACCAGTGGCCGGTACGCCTGACGCCGTCGGTGGCGGCGCTCATCCGGAGCCTGTCGGAGATCACCGGCCGGCCGGTCGACCTGGACCGGCTGGACGCGGAGGCGGCCCGGCTCGGGCCGTTGGGCGGCCTGTTCGAGGGCCAGATCCGCAACTCGGCCAACCCGACGATGCTGGACGCCGGATACAAGGTGAACGTGGTGCCCTCGACGGCCGAGGCGCACGTGGACGGGCGTTATCTGCCTGGGCTCCAGGAGGAGTTCCTGGCGACGATCGACGAGTTGCTCGGGCCGAAGATCACCCGCGAGTTCGTCAACCTGGAGGACGCGCCCGACGCGCCCTACCCGTCGCCGTTCTTCGACGAGCTGGCCGGGTCGCTGGTGGCCGAGGATCCGCTGGCCAGGCCGGTCCCGTACGTGATGGCCGGGGGGACGGACGCCAAGTCGTTCGCCCGGATCGGCATCAGGGGCTACGGGTTCGCGCCGCTCATGCTCCGGCCCGACCTCGACTACTTCGGGATGTTCCACGGGAAGGACGAGCGGGTGCCGGTGGAGGGCCTCGAGTTCGGCACCCGCGTGCTGACCCGCCTGCTCACCGCCTGACCCCAGCCCACCTGCTCACCGCCTGACCCCGGCCCGCCTGCTCACCGCCTGACCCCGGCCCGCGGGGTCACGCCGCCGTGCGCGCGGGCGGGCCGAACCACGGATCCGGGGCTGCCGTGGCAACGGCGGATCCGGGAGGCGGCGCTGAGCATGTATCGGGCGTTCCGCCGTCATCCGGTCGTGCCGCTGGCGCTGGCCACCGACCGGTCCAACCCGACCTCCGTACGCGCCCTGCGGCCCGTGGACGCGCTGGTGGGAGCCCTGTACGAGGCCGGCTTCGACGACGTCGGCGCCTGGCGGGCGCTGGGCGCGGTGAACGGGCTGGTGTTCGGCTCGCTGCTGATGTCCACGGGCGGGTTCACGAACCTCCCCGAGGTCCACGCGGGCGAGCGCAACGTGGGCGCCTTCATCACCCGGATGGACCCCGAGGCACTGCCGCACTTCAGCAGGCTGCTGCGCGGGACCCGGGACGGCGTGGACCCGGAGGCCGACTTCGCGCAGGCCCTCGACGCGCTCATCCGCGGCCTGGAGAGCGAGCCGAAGTAGATGGAGGCCCTCAGGAGAACTTCGTCTTCGGCCGCTCCTGCAGCACGCCGTCCACGTACACGTCGAGCTTCTCGTCGTAGAACGCGACCAGCCCGGCGATCTTCTCGCTCTCCGGCAGCGGCGTGCGGTACGACCAGGCCAGATCCTTCTTCCCGTTGACCGACCAGTATTCGGCCGTACCCTTGTACGGGCAGTTGGTGGCGGTGTCGGTGTGCTCGAGCAGGTCGAGCCGTACGTCGGTCTTCGGCAGGTAGTAGCGGGTCGGCAGCCCGGTCTCGAACAGCAGGTACGGCCGGTGCGTGTCGGCCACCGTGACCCCGTCGACCTCGATTCGCACGTGCCGCGAACCGGCCAGGATGTCCACCCTGGTGTACGGGTCGCGCGGGTGGAAGAACACCTCCTCGTCCTCCTCGAACCAGGCGTCCATCGCGTCCCACTCGAAACGTACGTGGCCGCGGATGGCGTCCAGCGGCGACTCGGGGTAGGCCAGGGCCCCGCCCGGAGCCTCCGCCGTGCCCGAGGTGACCGTGTAGACCACGGCGTCGCCCCTGCTCGGGGAGTGCTTGGTGGCGCCCGTGGGCTTCAGCGCGGACGCGTCCACGTCGTCCAGCGGGATGTAGTAGGCGGGATAGTACGGGACCTCCCACACGAGGAGGGCGGAGGTGGTGTCGGCCACCGCCCGGCCGCCGAGGTAGGTCCGCACGCGCTTGGCCGTGGGCTCGACACGCACCCGGCCGCGGTTCGTGGCATCCATACTCGCGGGAACCCCGTCGGCGACCCCGCTATTCCACCCTTCCCCGGGCCGGGCGTGTCCCCTCTCAGCCCAGGCCGAAGAGGCTCAGGGTCGCCCAGGTGGTCAGCGTGCCGACCGCCGCACCGACGACGACCTGCGGCCAGGTGTGGTGCGCGAGGCGTACGCGGGCCCAGCACACCAGCCCCACCACGGCGGCCCCGGCCAGGGCGGTCGGCCACGCCGGCAGGACGTGCGTGAACACCACGACCGTGCCCGCTGACACGGCGGCGTGGAAGGAGATCTTCCAGCGCAGCGTGACCGGGACGGTCACCGCCAGCGCGACCAGCATCGCGGTCACGGTCGCGACGAGCAGCGCCGGGGCGCCCGTCACGACCAGCAGCGCCAGCGCCGCCAGCACCGCCGCCACCGCCGCCAGCAGCGGTTTGGTACGGCGGGCCCGGTCGACGATGTGGTGGGAGTCGAGGCGTCCCGTGCGCACGCCCAGTGCGATCACCGCCGCCGGGACTCCCCCGCAGAGCGCCGACGCCACCAGGCCCCACGCCGCGCCGCTCCACCCTTGCGCGAGGAGGCCGACGACCGGCGGCATGAGGATCACCAGCACCTGCGGTGCCAGCAGGTTCGTCACCCGTTTCGCCAGCAGGTCGGCAGTCATGTCACGAAAGATTACGCGATCATGCCCGCCACCCCTGACGCCACCTCTTTCCCAACCGACGCACGTTTCCCGACCGGGCCGCATCCCGCCACGCACCGCGCACCCGCCCCCGCGCGGCACCCCGCACAAGCGCCCTGGACCCGGCGAACACGGCCGAACACGCCCGGACCGCAGCCAAGCAGCCGAAGACGCCTTCGCCCCCTCTCGGTCGCCGTCAGAGGCATCCAGACGACTCGGGAGAGGTGGCCGGTGGGACGGAGGGGAATGCCGGGGCGGGTGGGGTCAGCCCTTGCCCGCCGCGTTGACGATGCGGGTCGTGGAGCGGTCCGGGATGGCGTCCAGCTCCCAGCACTCGGCCCCCAGGATCGCCGCCGCCGCCGCGCGGTTGCCCGCGTGCGGGTCGCCCGCCGTGTGGGCGAGCGCCCCCGGCCGCATCGGGGCGAGCAGGTCGATGTAGTCGTCGGGCCCGTGCGCGTCCGGCGGCCCCGTCACGATGAAGACCCCGGTCACGAAGCGGAGCGCGGCCAGCACCTCGGCCCGCTCCGCCGACGGGTTGAAGGGCCGGCTCGGCCCCTTCCACGCTCGTACGCGCGGGTCGTCCTCGACGCCGACGACCAGCGGCAGCCCGCGCGCGGCCACCGCGCCGAGGTAACGCACGTGGCCCACGTGCAGGATGTCGAAGACGCCGGTCACGACCACCGCCCCCGGCCGCTCGTACGGCTGCACCCAGACGGCCTCCAGGCTGCTCACGCGACCTCCCGCTCCCCCATGGGCCTAGACGACTCGTCGATCGCAGCGTACTCGGTCGGCGTCCGGAGTCGTGCAGGCGACCTCGGAAAGGCGATTCCTACCTTTTCGCGATAATCTCCAGCCCACCCCTGAGGCGTCTCATTACGTCACCGGAATTGGGGGAGGTCGCCGTGGCATCGCCGGACGCGCAGCAGGCAGAGGGGGACGACCGGGCCGGCGATCTCGTGGCCAGGCTGCCGGGGATGCCCTCCCAGGTGTCCAGGGCCAGAGGGCTCGTGACGGCGGCGCTGGGCCGCGAGCACCCGCTCTACGACGACGTCGTGCTCCTCACCAGCGAGCTGGCCACGAACGCGATCCTGCACACCCGTTCGGGCTCGGGCGGCTCGTTCACGGTGAGCGTGGCCAGCTCGGACACGTCGGTACGGGTGCTCGTGACGGACGCCGGGTCGGACCGGGCGCCGTGCGTGTGCCGTACGAGCACGCAGTCCACCCACGGGCGCGGCCTGCCGCTGATCGAGGCGCTCAGCGACCGCTGGGGTTTCACCCGCGAGGCCGGCGCCACGACGGTCTGGTTCGAGCTGGAGCAGGAACGCGTCCCGACCGGCGTCGCCGTCTGAGACCCGGCGTCTGGCGCCCGGCCGCCGCACGCCTTTACGCGCCGCGGTCGCCGTGCGAGCCTCAGGGTGTTCGTGAGATCACTGACAGGCAGCGGACCGAGACGGGAGACGTTCGGAGTGCACCATCACGGCGGCGACGCACGCAAGATCGAGCGCACAGACCTCCCCACCAGCCCGCAGGAGACCTGCCCGGTGGCCCGCTCCGACGACGGCGTCTGGCGGGTACGCGGCTACGCCCAGGCCAGGGCCGTGCTGCGCAGCCACGCCACCGTCCAGGCGGGCCTCGGCATCGAGACCGTGAACAAGCTGCCGTCCAGGATCCGGCGGCCGGTCCTCTACCGGGACGGCCCCGAGCACCGCGAGCACCGCCGCCAGACCGCGAAGTACTTCACGCCCCGCCGCGTGGACGAGCACTACCGCGAGCTGATGGCACGGGCCGCCGACGCGCGGCTCGCCGGTCTTCGGGCGGGCGGCAGCGCCCTGTTGTCCGAGCTGAGCTTCGGCATGGCGATCGAGGTGGCGAGCACCATCATCGGCCTCACGTCGAGCCGGCCCGGCGTCAGGGCTCGGCTGGAGCGGTTCTTCCCCGAGAAGTTCGGGCGGCCGGGGTTCACCAGCCCGCACGGGATCTACTGGGCGCTCCGCCAGGGCTTCAACTGGGCGAACTTCTACCTGGGCGACGTACGCCCCGCGATCGCCGACCACCGCCGCGAGCCGCGCGACGACCTCATCTCGCACCTGCTCTCGGAGGGGTGCACGGCGGCCGAGATCGTCGGGGAGTGCCTGACGTTCGCCGCGGCCGGGATGGTCACCACGCGGGAGTTCATCTGCGTGGCGGCCTGGCACCTGTTCACCGACGAGGCGCTGCTGGACCGCTACCGCGCGGCCGGCGAGCCCGAGCGGCTGGCCGTGCTGCACGAGATCCTGCGGTTGGAGCCCGTGGTGGGCCGGCTGCGCCGGCGTACCACAGAGGCGCTGGAGCTGGCCGGGGCCGACGGTCCTGTCACGGTGCCGCCGGGCGCGCTCGTCGAGGTGCTCGTCGACCAGGCCAACACCGACCCCGGCGCGATGGACGGTGACCCGCTGTCGTTGTGTCCCGGCCGTACGGTCGACGGTGGCACGGGCACCCCGGCGCTGTCCTTCGGCGACGGCCCGCACCGGTGCCCGGGGGCGGGCATCGCGGTCCTGGAGACCGACGTCTTCCTGACCCGCCTGTTCGCGCTGGACGGCGTCAGGATGGCGGTGGCGCCGCGGGTGACGTTCGCCAACGACATCGGCGGCTACGAGATCCGCGGCCTGGTCGTGAGCGCCGACGGCGGCCCCGGGTGACCTCGGCAGCAGGCGCGGGCGGCCCCTACGCGCCGCCCGCCGTCAGCGGCCCTCCCCCCGCACCTGCTCGCACTCGCTCAGCCTGCGCCGCAGGTGCGCCTGCTCGGGCTCGGTGCCGGCCGAGGCGAGCGCCTCGCGGTAGGCGGCAGCGGCCTCGCCGAAGCGGCCCAGCCGGTGCAGCAGGTCCGCCCGCGCCGTCGCGTACGGGTGGTAGCCGCGCAGCCGCTGCTCCCCGGCCAACTCGTCGAGCAGGGCCAGCCCCGCCTCGGCCCCGTCGCGCATGGCCACCGCCGCGGCCCGGTTGACCGCCACGACCGGCGAGGGGGCCAGCCTCAGCAGCACGTCGTAGAGCGCCACGATCTGCGGCCAGTCGGTGGTGGCCACGTCGGCGGCCTCGTCGTGCAGGGCGGCGATGGCGGCCTGGACCCCGTACAGGCCGGCCGGTCCGCCGGTGAGCGCGGCGACGGCCAGGCCCTGACCCTCCTCGATCATCGTACGGTCCCAGCGGGCGCGGTCCTGATCGTCGAGCAGCACCAGCTCGCCGTCCGGGCCGACCCTGGCCTCGCGCCGCGCGTGGATGAGCAGCATGAGGCCGAGCAGCCCGGCCACCTCCCGCTCGCCCGGCAGCAGGCGGCGCAGGATGCGGGCCAGCCGGAGGGCCTCCTCGGCCAGCTCCGTACGGAGGAGGGCGGGGCCCGAGCTGGCGGCGTACCCCTCGGTGAAGATCGAGTAGATCACCTGGAGGACGCCGGGCAGCCGTTCGGGCAGCTCGTCCGCGCCGGGCACGCGGAACGGGATGCGGGCCTCGCGGATCTTCTTCTTGGCCCGTACGATCCGCTTGGCCATGGTGGCCGGCGGGACCAGGAAGGCCCGCGCGACCTCCGGCGTGGTCAGCCCGGCCAGGCAGCGCAGCGTCAGCGCCACGCGGTCCTCGGCCGGCAGGGCCGGGTGGGCGCAGGTGAAGAAGAGCTGCAACCGCTCGTCGGGCAGCTCGCCGTCGGCGTCGGCGCCCGGCGCGGGCCCCGCCCGGTCGGCCTCCACCTGGAGCACGGCCAGCCGGGCGGCGTACGCGCGGTCGCGCCGCAGCCGGTCGACGGCCCGCCGCCGCGCGGTGGTCATCAGCCACGCCCCCGGCTTGGGCGGCACCCCGCCGACCCGCCAGTGCACCAGCGCCGCCTCGATCGCCTCCGAGGCGACCTCCTCGGCCAGGTCGAGGTCGCCGAAGCGGCGGACCAGAGCGGCCAGGAGCAGCCCGCGCTCCTCGCGGAAGACGGCCTCGACCGAGGGCCCCACCTCCCCGTGCCCGTCCCTCGTCATCAGACCTCCCGTCGCGACGCCGACCGCACGGCCGCGCTCAGACGTCGAAATCGGCGACCGGCCGGACCACGACGGAACCGCCGCCGCGGGCCCCCGGGCAACGGGCCGCCCAGTCGAGGGCGACGTCGAGGTCGGGCACGTCGATGACGTAGAAGCCGCCGAGGATCTCCCGCGTCTCGGCGAACGGCCCGTCGGTGACGGTACGCTCCCCCGACGCGCCCACGCGGACGGCGGTGGCGGTGGTCAGGTCGGCCAGCGCCTCACCGGAGACGTAGACCCCGGAGTCCTTGATGATCTTGTCGTAGGCCCCCCACTCCTCGAACGCGACCTCGTCGCAGTCAGCGGTGCCTGAGCCGTCGGTGTCGGTGGTGTTGATGAGGAGCATGTACTTCATGGTGTGTTCCCGTCTCGTCGTGGCGGCCCGGTTCGCCGCCTCGCCATGTCTACGAACGGGACGAGCGCGGAAAGACAGGCCCACGAAACTTTCTATCCGACCGCGGGGCCCGGATCCGCCCGGCCGTCCCCGTCGAGGGGCCTCAGGCGTCGAGGCGGCAGAGCCCCTCGGCCAGTGCCTTTGTGGTCAGGCGGGTGCGGCTGTCGCAGCCCAGCTTGGCGAAGATGTGCTCCAGGTGGGTCGTCACCGTGCGCACGCTGAGCACCAGCGCCGCCGCGATCTGCGGGTTGGAGTCGCCCGCCGCCACCCGGGTGAGCACGTCGACCTCCCGCCCCGTCAGCTCGTACGGCAGCGGGCACGGCCGCTCGGCCGCCACCGCCCCCTGGAGCGAGCCCTGGAACCCGACCCCGGCCCGCACCAGACGTACCTCCCGCCACCGGCCGTCGCCCCCGAGCCACAGCCCGCGCCGGTTCAGCTCGCGCGAGTCGATGAACACCCGCGCGTACGCCGCCATCGCCGGGTCGTCCCACAGCACCGCGGAGGTCTCGTGCCCCGGCACCGCGCGCCGGGTGCCGAGCCGGTCGTAGGCCACCGCGTGGAAGCCCGGCGGCAGCCCCACCGGGTCGATCACGCACCTGCTCAGGTCGGTGACGTGGGCCAGCAGCGGGCTGACCGCCGCCACCAGCGCCTCCGTCCGCCGCGGGAACGCCCGCGCGAAGGCCCGCGCGGAGACCAGGTGCAGCAGGCCCGTGAAGCGGCCCTCGTGCAGGAACAGCGGCGCCGTCAGCCCGGCCCGCCAGCCGTAGGGGGCGAGGTGGCGCCGGAAGTAGCGCTCGGTGCCCGGCTCGGGCATGCCGACGGGCGCGCGGGTGGCGACGGCCCTGCGGTACGCCTCCAGCCCCGCGTACTCCTCGGCCGCGTCGTGGTCGATGCGCGGGTGACCGTCGGAGACGACGCTGTGGTGGCGACCGGTGGCGGGGTCGTAGGCGACGAACTCGTAGGCGTCGAGCGGGACCACGCGGCGCAGCGCCGCCATCGCGCCTGGCCCGCCCCCACCGCCCGCGACCTGGTAGCCGACCTCGGCGAGCGCCTCGAGATGGCGCGCGTCAACGGTGATCAGGGCCACGACTGCTTTATATCATTGACCAAAATTCTCCTGAAGTTTTACCGGAAGGCGCGTCCCCGGCCGCCGATGCTAGGGTCGTTCGCATGCAGCGCGCTTCTGTCACGACGACGCCGGACCTCGTCCCGGCGCGCTGACTCCATGCTTCCCGGGCGGACGCCCGGGAGCCTGGTCGTTCGCCCTTTCCCAGGAAAGGATGATCATGAACGACCATCGCAGGCTCGGCCGCGAGCTGGGCATCTTCGGCACCGACCCGCTGATCGGCTCCGGCCTGCCCTACTGGCTGCCCGCCGGGGCGGCCGTGCGCAAGGCCGTCGAGGACTACGTCCACGAGCTCGAACGCCGTTCCGGATACCAGCACGTCAACTCCCCGGTGCTGGGCAAACGCGAGCTGTACGAGCGCTCGGGCCACTGGGCGCACTACGCCGAGGACATGTTCCCGCCGATGGAGGTGGGCGGGGAGGAGTTCGTGCTGCGGCCGAGCCTGTGCCCGCATCACGCGCTCATCTACCGTTCGCGCGGGCGCAGCCGCCGTGACCTGCCGTTGCGGGTGGCGGAGCTGGGCGGCATGTACCGCTCGGAGCCGTCGGGCGTGCTGGGCGGGCTGAGCCGGGTGCGGGCCATCCAGCTCAACGACGGCCACGTGTTCTGCGCGCCGGGCCAGGCCGGCGCGGAGGTGTCGGCCGCGCTCGACCTCATCGAGGCCGCGCACGCCCGGCTCGGCATCCGGGCCGCCCGATACCGGCTGTCGCTGGGCGGCGAGGGCGCCAAGTTCGTGGCCGACCCCGCCATGTGGGCGCGGGCGGAGGAGGTCCTGCGCGGGGTGCTGCGGGAGCGCGGACGGCCCTTCGACGAGGAGCGCGGCGAGGGCGCCTTCTACGGCCCCAAGATCGACATCCAGATCGCCGATCCGGCCGGGCGCGAGTCGACCCTGTCCACCGTCCAGGTCGACTACTTCCAGCCCGCCCGCTTCGACCTGCGCTACGCGGGCGGCGAGCGGCCCGGCGAGCGGCCCGTCATGGTGCACCGCAGCGTGGTCGGCGGCATCGAGCGCCTGGTCGCCCACCTCGTCGAGGTGCACGGCGGCGCGTTCCCCGCCTGGATGGCGCCGGTGCAGGCCGTGGTGCTGCCGCTGTCGGACGCCGAGCTGCCCGCCGCCACCGGGCTGCTGCGGCAGTGCCTGGAGGCGGGGCTGCGGGCCGAGCTGGCGCCCGCGGACCGGGGCAGCCTCGGGGCCAGGATCAGGGCGCACCGGCTGGTGCCGTACCAGCTCGTGGTGGGGCCGCGCGAGGTGGCGAGCGGGCGGGCGGCGGTGCGGCTGCGCGACGGCGGCCAGGCCGGTGCGGTGCCGATCGAACAGCTCGCCGCACAATCGCGACCGTTCGTCTGACCGGTGGAGATCAATAAGGTAACGGAGGGTTCCGCGATCACGTAAAGGGCTCGTAAGGTCCCTGCAACGCCGTGTCCGGGGGAGGGCGACTTGACCGAGCTGAGCGATCGGACGGCCGAGCTGGTTTCGGCCCATGAACAGGAACGTCCGGCGCGGGAGCTGGGCGGGCCGCTCCGGCTCGGCGTGTGGGTCCTGGGCGGGCTGCTGTCGGTGTACTCGCTGGCGGTGGTGTTCTGGCCGGTCGAGGCGATCGAGCACCGGATGACGTTCCTGGCGGTGGCGTTGCCGCTGGTCTTCCTCTGCTACCGCTCGGGGCTGTCCGCGCCGCTGCGCCGCCTCTTACGCCGCCCCGAGGCACCCCGGCCCGCGCAGGAGGGCGGGCGGCGGGCGGAGTGGCCGAGCGTGGCCGACTGGCTGCTGGCCGCCGCCTCGCTGGCCGTGCTGCTCTACCCGCTGCTCGACATCGACGCCTTCCGCGAGCGGGGCTCGGGCGCGGCGCTCACGGACCTCGACATCGCGGCGGGCGTGGCGCTGACGGTGCTGCTCCTGGAGGCGGTACGCCGCACCGTCGGCTGGTCGTTCGCCGTCATCTGCGTCGCCTTCCTCGTCTACACCGCGTACGGGTCGTACCTGCCGATCGACTGGAGCATCGGGCATCCGGGCTTCGACCTCAGCCAGATCGTGTCCCAGCTCTACACCGGCACCGAGGGCTTCTTCGGCGTCCCGATGCAGGTGGCCGCCAGCTACATCATCCTGTTCGCCGTCTACGGCGCGGTGCTCGAATACTCGGGCGCGAGCAAGTTCTTCATCGACCTGAGCTTCGCCGCCTTCCGCAGGTCGCGGGCCGCCCCAGGACGTACGGTCACCACGGCCGGCTTCCTGCTCGGCACCGTGTCGGGCTCGGGCGTGGCCACCACCGTCAGCCTGGGCAGCGTGGCCTGGCCCGTGCTGCGGCAGGCCGGCTACCCGAAGGAGCCGGCCGCGGGCATCCTGGCCGCGGGCGGCATCGGCGCCATCCTGTCGCCGCCCACGCTGGGCGCGGCGGCGTTCATCATCGCCGAGTACCTCGGGGTGAGCTACCTCCAGGTGCTCCTGTACGCGACGATCCCCACGCTGCTCTACTACCTGGGCGTCTTCCTGGCCATCGAGATCGACTCGCGCCGCTTCGGCACCCAGCCCGTGCGGGTGGACGCCCCCGGGGCCGGGCGGCTGCTGCTGCGCTTCGGCTACCACTTCAGCTCGCTGATCCTCATCGTCGTGCTGATGGCGCTGGACCGGTCGGCGTTCCAGTCGGTGGTGATCGCCACCGCGGTCGCGTTCTTGATGTCGTTCCTCGACCCGGCGCACCGGATGGGGCCCAGGCGGGTCGGGCGGGCGCTGGCCAGGGGCACGCTGGAGGTGCTGCCGGTGACCGCGGTGTGCGCGGCGGCGGGCATCATCGTGGGCGCGATCACGCTGACGGGGCTCGGGCAGAAGCTGGCCGACATCATCGTGGACATCGGCGCGGGCAGCCTGATCCTCACGACGGTCATGGCGGCGATCGCGGTGCTGCTGCTGGGCCTGGCCGTGCCGGTGACGGCGAGCTTCATCATCGCCGCCGTCATCATCGGGCCCGCGCTCTTCGACCTCGGGGTGACCAGGCCGGAGGCGTACATGTTCGTCTTCTACTACGCGGTGCTGTCGGAGGTGAGCCCGCCCACGGCGCTGTCCGCGGTCGCGGCGGCGGCCATCACGGGCGGCAACACGTACCGGACGATGATGATGACCTGGCGTTACACGTTGCCGGCGTTCCTGGTGCCGTTCGCCTTCGTGCTGACGCCGAACGGGCAGGCGCTGCTCGGGCAGGGGCCGTTCGGCACCGTGCTGCTGATGACGGCGGTCTCGGCGGTCGCCGTGGCCGCGCTGGCCCTGGCCACCGGCGGGCCGGCCGGCTGGCCGGTGCGGCTGCTGGCGGCGGTGGCCGCGGTGCTGCTGCTGTTCCTCGAACCCGTCCCCATCGTGGCCGGCCTCGCCGTGCTGGCCGTGGCCGCGGCCGTGCACCTCGTCGTCGGACGCAGGAGCCTCAGAAGAAGGAGAAGGGACCCAGCGTGAAGCGGATTCTCACGACAGTCGCCGCCGTCGTCCTGGCCGTGGCGGGGTGCGGCGCGGGCGGCGGCTCGGGCAACCGCATCTCGATCGCCACGGGCGGTACGACGGGCGTCTACTACGTCTACGGCGGCGGCCTGGCCAAGGAGCTGTCGTCCGGCATCGCCAACACCCAGGCGACGGCGTCGGTCACCTCGGCCTCCGTCGAGAACATCAAGCTGCTGGCCTCCGGCAAGGCCCAGCTCGGCTTCTCGCAGGCCGACACGGCCGCCGACGCGGTCAACGGCAAGGACACCTTCACCGCCAAGCAGCCGATCAAGGCCATCGCCCGCATCTACGACAACTACACCCACCTCGTGGTCTCCCCCGGCGTGGACGCGACCAAGGTCGCCGACCTGAAGGGCAAGCGCGTCTCGCTGGGCCCGGCCAACTCCGGCACCCAGGTCGTGGCCAGGCGCGTGCTGCAGGCGGCCGGGCTCGACCCCGACACCGACGTCATCAAGCAGCAGCTCTCCATCAACGAGTCGGTGCAGGCGGCCAAGGACGGCACCATCGACGCCTTCTTCTGGGTCGGCGGCCTGCCCACGTCCGGCATCACCGACCTGGCCGTGAGCAGGCCCGGCATGAAGCTGCTCGACACCGGCGAGGTGCTGGCGAAGATGCAGTCCACGTACGGCGAGCAGTACGTGGCGCTGAACGTGGACCTGTCCACCTACAAGCTGTCCGGCACGATCCAGACCGTGGGCATCGCGAACGTGCTGCTGGTGCCCGACTCGATGACCGAGCAGCTCGCGTACGACATCACCAAGACCCTCTTCGAGAAGAAGTCCGAGCTGTCGGCCGTGCACCCGGAGGCCGAGAAGCTCGACCCGGCGATGGGGCAGCAGGTCGCGCCGGTCGAGCTGCACCCGGGCGCGGCCCGCTACTACCGGGAGAAGGGCTGACTCCACGGCCGACTCCACGGCCGCGGGGAAGGGCCGCCCCCCGGCCGGCCGCGCGGCTGAGCCGGCTGGCCCGGCCGGTCCTCGCGCTCGCGGCGGTGGCGGCGCTCGGCGCGGGCGGCGGCGCCGGCCGCCTGACCGTGAACGGCCTGCCCATCGCCGCGGGCCGCTTCGCGATCGGCTACGTGCACTCGATCTACCGCGCGCCCTCGGCGGAGGTGTTCACCGTGGAGGGCGCGCGTTTCACCATGCGGGCGGTGGTCTCGCTGAGCGCGGGCGTCCTGGACTACTACGCCCTGGACGGGGAGCGGTCCCGCACGCCCGGCGGCGGATGGGTGCTGCGGCTGGCCGAGCCGGCGACGTACGCGGAGCTGTCGCTGCTGACCACCTCGATCGGCCGCAGGACGCTGGTGTCGGGCGGCCGGTGCCTGCCCCTCTACCCGGCCGAGGGCGCCGCCGAGGTGCGCGTGGCGCTGCGGCCCGCCCTGGAGGTGCGCGGCGAGCCCTGCCCGCCGCCCTACGCGGGCCCCCTCCAGCGGGCCGTGGGAGACGCGCAGGCCGCGCTCACAGCCAGTCCTTCTTCTTGAACACCGAGTACAGCGCCACGGAGGCCACCGCCACCAGCACCGTGGACATCCAGAAGCCCCACGGGGTCCCCTCACCCGGATAGGGCACGTTCTGGCCGTAGAAGCCGGTGATCATGGTGGGCACGGCGATGATCGCGGCCCAGCTCGTGACCCGCTTCATGATCTCGTTGAGCCGGAAGCCCTGCTGGGCCAGGCGGGTCTCGCGGACGTTCGCGAGCATGTCGCGGATGGACTCCAGCCACTCGGTCACCCGCAGCACGTGGTCGTAGACGTCCTCGTAGTACGGCACCATCACCGGGTCGGCGACCACCTCCTGATCGCGCCGGAGCAGGGTGCCGACCACCTCGCGCATGGGGATCGTGATCTTGCGTAGCCTGGTGGTCGTCTTGCGCAGCTCGTACATGGTGCGCTGGAGCTGCCTGCCGTCGTGGACCTGCTCCTCGAACAGCGACTCCTCCAGCGCCTCCGCCTGCCCGTCGAGGTCCTGCACCAGGTCGAACTGGGTGTCCACCACGTAGTCGAGCAGCCCGTGCAGCAGGAACGTCACCCCGTGCCCGGCCAGGCGGGAGGCGGCGTCCCAGCGCCGGAGCACCTCGCCGATGTCGAAGTGGTCGCTCCCGCGCACGGTGACCAGCGCGTTGGAAGTGACGAACAGGTTCACCTCGACGGGGTCGAGCCGTCCCTCGTCGAAGTGCAGGCCGTAGACGGTGATGAACAGGTGGTTGTCGTAGACGTCCACCTTCGGCCGCTGGTGGTCGGACAGGACGTCCTCGACCGCCAGCTCGTGCAGGCCCAGTTCCTCGCTGATCACCCCGAGATCGGCGGGCGACGGGGAGCAGAGATCGAACCAGACCGTGTTCTCGGGATCGCTGACATAGTCGGAGACGTCCGCGATGGGGAAGCCTTCCTTCACGAGGACGCCGTTACGGTACAGACGCGTGTGCACTAGCCGAGTCTGGCAAATCGCCTCGCGTTACGCACCGCCGCGCCCCCGGGATCGTTGTTGAAATAGACGTAGGCGTCCTGCCAGCCCGCCTCGCGCACCCTGGCCGCCCACGTCCTGAGCGCGCGCTCGCCGTACTCCCAGCGTGCCGTGCCCTCGTGCAGGCGTACGTAACCCCAGTCCGCGGTACGCCAGAGCGGCGACTGCGGCCGGCCCAGCCGGTCGGCCCAGCACAGCGCGGCGGCCCGCGCCAGCAGGACCTCGCGCACCTCCTCGCTCCACCACGACGGGTGCCGCGGCTCGACCGCCACCCTGACGTGCGCGGGGAAGCAGCGAAGGCACCTGTCGAGCAGGCCGGGGTCGCCCTTGAGGGTGGGCGGGAGCTGCAACAGGACCGGGCCGAGCTTGTCCCTCAGCCCGGCGGCGGCGCCCATGAGCCGCGCGACCGGCTCCTCCGGCTCGGCCAGCCGCTTGATGTGGGTGAGGAACCTGCTGGCCTTGACCGCCATCACGAACCCCGGCGGCGTACGGTCGCGCCAGGCCGCGAACGAGGCTGGGCTCGGCAGCCGGTAGAAGGCGTTGTTGCTCTCGACGGTGCGGAACTCGGCGGCGTACGTCTCCAGCCAGAGCCGCATCGGCACGCCCGCCGGATACAGGACCCCGCGCCAGTCCTTGTACTGCCACCCCGAGGTGCCCACCAGCCATGTCATGTCGTTGCGCCTACCCCGCGCGGCCGGGTGCAGTACTGTCCTTGTCGTCACCCGAGGAGGATCTCTCACGCGATGGGCGCCAACCACGCGCACGGCACCGCCGTACCCAGCTCGCGGCGCACGGTGGTGGTCGCCCTGGCCATCCTCGCACCGCTGGCGATCGTCACCCTGGCCGCGCTGGTGTGGCTCTGGCCCGAGGGCGGGAAGCAGACCCCCGCGGTGCAACCGGGCGTCGAACGGCTCACCGGCTCGGTCGTGAGCGTCGCGCTCAAACGTTGCCCGGCCGCCCCCGAGGGCTCACCCAAGCCCGACCCGGCCACCTGCGGCAACGCCGTCGTCAAGCTGGGAGACGGCCCCGAGCTGGGCCAGGACGTCGAGCTGCGGCTGCCCAGCGGCCCGGGGGCGCAGCACTTCGCCGCCGGTGACGACGTGATCCTGCTGCGGGGCGCCGACGGGACGTACCAGATCTCCGACCACGACCGTACGACGCCGCTGTGGTTGTTCGGGGCGGCGTTCGCGCTGGCGGTGATCGCGTTCGGGCGCTGGCGCGGGGTGACGGCGCTGGTGGGGCTGGCGGTCACGTTCGTGCTGCTGCTGACGTTCGTCATCCCCGGCATCCTGGAGGGCCGGTCACCGATGCTGGTGGCCATCGTGGGGGCGGCGGCCATCATGCTGATGGTGCTCTACCTCACGCACGGCTTCTCGCTGTCCACCTCCGTGGCGGTGCTGGGGACGCTGGCCAGCCTCACGCTGACGGGGCTGCTGTCGTACGGGGCGCTGGGGTTCGCCCAGCTCAACGGGGTCACCGACGACAGCGCGCTGATGCTGGGTATGAGCCTGTCGATCGACACGCGGGGGCTGCTGCTGGCCAGCATCATCATCGGCGCGCTGGGCGTGCTCGACGACGTCACGGTCACGCAGGCGGTGACGGTGGCGGAATTGGCCCACGCCAACCCGTCCTACGGCTTCACCCGCCTCTACCGGGCGGCCGGGCGCATCGGGCGGGCGCACATCGCCTCGGTGATCAACACGATCATCCTGGCGTACGCGGGGGCGTCGCTGCCGTTGCTGCTGCTGTTCAGCATCGGTGAGCAGCCGCTGGGCCAGGTGCTGACGACGCCGGTCATCGCGCAGGAGATCGTCCGCAGTGTCGTGGGCACGCTGGGGCTCATCGCGGCCGTGCCCATCACCACGGCCCTGGCCGCCTTCACCGCCGCCCGGCAGCGGGACGGCGAGGCCCACTCCCACGACGAGCCCGGCTCACATGGACAACCCGGCCACGGTGAACGGTCCGGCCGCCGTGCGCGGGCCGGGGCTCGTGAGCGGGTCGGGGCCCGTCTGCGTATCGGCTCCCGTCAGCGCGCCGACTCCGACGAGGAGCCCGGCGACTTCTTCGCCCCGCACACGCCCGCCGACGACGACTTCTTCACGCCGCTGCCACGTCCCGAGGCGCCCGCGCACCACGAGCCACCACACCACGAGCCGCCTCATCGGGAGCCACCGCACCACGAGCCGCCTCATCGCGAGCCGCCTCATCGGGAGTCACCGCCTCGGGAGCCGCAGCCCGAGCGCCCGGCCCGGCACCGCCGCCGCGCGGGCGCCTGACAGGCCGCCGGGCACGGGCGCAGGTCACTCGACCTCGGCGCTGCCGTCCACGCGCAGCTTGCGGCGGGCGCGCTCGTAGAAGGTGGTGCCCAGCCGCACCACCTTGGCCGCCCCCGGCCAGGCGACGACCGTGACGGTGTCGCCCGGGCACAAGTGACCCACCACGGCCCCGTCGACCTCCACCGCCAGCCGCCCGCTGCTCGGCAGCACCTGGAGCGTCACCTCCTCGTCGGCGGGCAGCACCAGGGCCCGGTTGAACGACGAGTGCGCGGCGGCGGCCACGACCAGCACCGCCTCCACCCGGGGCGAGACGATGGGCCCTCCGGCGGAGAAGCTGTAGGCCGTCGACCCGGTGGAGGTGGACACGATGACGGCGTCGGCGGCGTACCGGACGAAGGGGCTGCCCGACGGGGTGATGGACACGGCGGCCAGCCCGTCGCCGGGGAAGCGGACGAGCGCGATGTCGTTGAACGCCGTCACCTCGGTCCCCGTGATCCGGCTGCGGATGGCCATGCGCGGCTCGATCGTGTACTCGTGGGCGTCGATCGCCGACAGCGTACGGGGCAGCTCGTCCACGTCGATCTCCGCCAGGAAGCCGAGCTTGCCCAGGTTGACCCCCAGGATGGGCGTCTCCCGCCCGGCCAGCAGCCGCATGGTGCGCAGCATCGTCCCGTCGCCGCCGAGCCCGACCAGCAGGTCGGCCCGCTCCACCAACTCGGTGGCGTCGACCGGCACGGCGGTGCAGTCGATGCGCCCGACCTCCTCCGGCAGGCCGACCACGGTGGCGCCCTTGGCCGCGGCCCACCGCAGGATGATGTCGATCGCCTTCTTGGAGTCGCGCTGGGGATGCAGCACCAGCCCGACCGTACCGACCATGCCCATGAGCCCACACTAAGCCCCTGGACCGGCACTCGGACGTGGCGGGACGCGCGTCCGGCCGTGTCGCCGATCTCCGATAGCGTCGGTTCATGCGGCTTCATGTGGGATGCGCGATGTGGACGCACGCGCGCTGGCAGGGGCGGCTCCTGCCCGGTCACCTGCCTCAGGGCGAGCGCCTGCGGGCGTACGCGACCTGGTGCGACGCGGTGGAGGGCAACACGACGTTCTACGCCACCCCGTCACGCGCCACGGTCGAGACGTGGGCGGCCCAGACCCCGCCGGACTTTCGTTTCGTCGTCAAGCTGCCCAAGCCGGTCACCCACGAGCACCGCCTGGCGGGAGGCGAGGCGGAGCTGGGCGCGTTCCTCGACGCGATCGAGCCGCTGGGGCCGCGGGTGCACGCGCTCTGGGTGCAGCTCCCCGGCTCGTTCGCCCCCTCCGACGTGGGCGTCCTGGCCGCCTTCCTGCGGCGGCTGCCGCGCGGGCACAGCTACGCCGTCGAGGTCCGCCACCGCGCGTTCTTCGAGGACGAACGCGCCGAACGCCTCCTCGAACGGATCCTGGCGCCCGTGGCGGCCGAATGGGTGCCGTTCGACACGACGGTGATGTTCGCGAGCCCGCCGACCAGCGACGCCGAGCGCGACGCGTGGACGAAGAAGCCGCGCGTGCCGCGCCGCTCCCGCGCGCTGACCGGCCGTCCGATCGTGCGCTACCTGGGCCGCGACGACGAGCGGCGCACGGTGGAGGGCTGGCTGCCCTGGGTCGAGACGGCCGCGGAGTGGCTGCGCGAGGGCCGGTCCCCGACCGTGTTCATCCACACTCCCGACAACGCCGACGCGCCGCGCCTGGCCCGCCGCTTCCACGACGAGGTACGCGCCCGCGTCCCCGGCCTGGCCCCGCTCCCCGACCCGATGCCGGACGAAGAACCGCTGACGCTCTTCTGACGGCCCCGGCTTCTGACGGCCCGGCTTCTGACGGCTCCGGCTTCTGATGGCCCGGCTTCTTGACGGCTCCGACCCCTCAGCGGACGAGACAGGGCCGTTTCGGGTCGAACTCCCACCCCGCCACCAGAGATCGCATAGCGACGGAGTCGTCACGGGCGCCCAGGCCGTGCCTCAGATACAGCTCGTGGGCCGCGGCCAGGGCGTCGCGGTCCAGCTCGACCCCGAGGCCGGGCGTCGTCGGCACCTCGATCGCGCCGCCGCTGATCCGGAACGGCTCGGTGGTCAGCGCCTGCCCGTCCTGCCAGATCCAGTGCGTGTCCAGCGCCGTGATCTCGCCCGGCGCGGCGGCCCCGACGTGCGTGAACATGGCGAGCGAGATGTCGAAGTGGTTGTTGGAGTGCGACCCCCACGTCAGCCCGAAGTCGTGGCAGAGCTGGGCCACGCGGACCGACCCGGCCATGGTCCAGAAGTGCGGGTCGGCGAGCGGGATGTCCACGGCGTCGGCGCGTACGGCGTGCGCCAGCTCCCGCCAGTCGGTGGCGATCATGTTGGTCGCGGTCGGCAGCCCGGTCGCCCGCCTGAACTCGGCCATGGTCTCGCGTCCGGAGAAGCGGCCCTCGGCGCCGCACGGGTCCTCGGCGTAGGCCAGGACGCCGCCGAGCCCCCGGCACAGCCGTACGGCGTCGGCCAGCGGCCAGCAGCCGTTGGGGTCGAGCGTGACGCGGGCCCCGGGAAAGCGGCGGGCCAGCGCCTTGACCGCCTCGACCTCCTCCTCTCCGGCCAGCACGCCGCCCTTGAGCTTGAAGTCGGTGAAGCCGTAGCGCTCCTGCGCGGCCTCGGCCAGCGCCACGACGGCGTCCGGCGTGAGCGCCTCGCGGCGGCGCAGCCGGGACCAGCGGTCGTCGCCGCCGTCGTCCACGAGGTAGGGCAGGCCGGTCCGGCCGGGGTCGCCGACGTAGAACAGGTAGCCCAGCATCGGCACCCGGTCGCGGCGGCGGCCCTCGCCGAGCAGGTCGGCCACGGGCAGGCCGAGATACCGGCCGTGCAGGTCGAGCAGCGCGGACTCCAGCCCGGTGACGGCGTGCACGGTGGTACGCAGGTCGAACGTCTGCGCGCCGCGTCCCGCGGCGTCCCTGGCGGCGTAGCGCTCGGCCACCGAGCGCAGCAGGGTGCGGTAGCCGGCCACGGGCCGCCCGGTCAGCAGCGCGCCCGCCTCCTCGACGGTCCGCCTGATGGGCTCCCCGCCGGGCACCTCGCCCAGGCCGGTACGCCCGTCGGAGTCGGTGACGATGACGACGTTGCGGGTGAAGAACGGCCCGTGGGCGCCGCTGAGGTTGAGCAGCATGCTGTCGTACCCGGCGACGGGGACGACCTCCACGCGGTCGACGGTGGGAGACACGGCAGCCACCCCTAGCTGATCTTGTCGATGAGGGCCGTCAGCTCGGCCAGCTCGCCTTCGGTCAGGTCCTGCAGCGGCGGGCGGACGGGACCGGCCGGGCGGCCGACGGCGGCCAGGCCCGCCTTGATGATCGACACAGCGTACCCCTTCGTACGGTCGCGGATGTCCAGGTACGGGACCACGAACTCGCGGATGCGCCGGTAGACGGCCGCGCGGTCCTGGGCCAGGACGTCGGCGTAGAAGTCGAGCGCGTACCGCGGCACGAAGTTGAAGATCGCCGAGGAGTACGTGCTCATGCCGAGTTGGAGCAGCGGCAGCGCGAACGTCTCGGCCGTGGGCAGGCCGCCGACGTAGGCCAGGCGGTCGCCGACGGCGGCGTAGATACGGGTGAGGTGCTCGATGTTGCCGACGCCGTCCTTGAAGCCGACGAGCGTCTCGTTCCGCTCGGCCAGCTCCGCCACCGAGCGGTCGGTGAGCACGGCGTTGGCCCGGCTGTAGACGATCACTCCCAGGCCGGTGGCGCGGCAGACGGCGGAGACGTGCTCGACCAGGCCCGCCTGACCGGCTTCCGTGAGGTAGGGAGGCATCAGCAGCAGGCCGTCGGCCCCGGCGTCGGCGGCGGCCTCGGCCTGCGCCACGGCGAGCGCGGTGCCGCCGGTGGCCGGGGCCACGACCGGGACTCTGCCGTCCACCTCGTCGACCGCCACGCGGACCACCCGGTCGATCTCGGCCGGGGTCAGCGAGAAGCCCTCGCCGGTGCCCCCGGCGGCGAACAGCCCGGCCACGGGGTAGCCGCTCAGCCAGGACAGGTGCTCGCGGTAGCCCGCCTCGTCGAACTCCAGGTCATCGGTGAAGTGGGTGACGGGGAACGACAACAGGCCGCTCTTGAGCTGTGTGGCCAGCTCCTGCGGGGCGTAACGGGGCATGGGGCTGACGCTCCTCGCTTCAGGTGCGGCCGTGGGGGTCTCCCGTACCGCCGGTGGGTCTGAGACCGCCAGGCTAGGAAGGAGCGGCGATTCCTGTCCAAGTGCGTTTGTGTATCCGGCGATGCCGATGGAGCATCATGCCTCCAGGTCGGGCAGCAGCTCCAGGACCCGGCCGAGCGCGGGGTTGGTCGAGTTGCGGTCCCAGATGACGTGCAGCTCGACGGGTTCGCCCGCGACGGCCCTGCCGTCCGGGTGGCCGTCGAGGTGATCGCCGCCGCCCCTGACGAGGTCGCAGAAGGCGATGCCGTGCACGCCGAGCGAGCGGGCGCTGGCGGGCGCCAGCGCCACCCCCCGGCCCGCCGCCACCAGCAGCACGGCGGTGAGGATCTGGTGTACCTGCTGCTCGATGCGCGGGTGGGCGTTGGTGAGGAAGCGGACGGTCAGCTCGTGGAAGTAGCGCGACTGGACCGGGTTGTAGCTGATCACCGGCAGTCCGTCGAAGTCGTCGGGGGCGAGCGGGCGGCCCAGACCGGCCAGGCGGTGCCCGGCGGGCACCACGGCGCACAGCGGCTCGCGGAACACGACGCGCGAGTCGAGTGTGGCGATGTCGAACGGCGGGCGGGCCAGGCCGAGATCGAGTTCGCCGCGCAGCAGGCCGTCGACCTGCCCGGCGGTCACCCGTTCGTGGAGGATGACGTCGATCTCGGGCAGCCGTTCGGACAGCCGCCGCAGCAGCGTGCCGAGCATGCTGATGGCCGAGACGGCGGTGAAGCCCAGCCGTACGGTGCCCGCCGCGCCGCTGGCGATGCGCCGCGCCCGGTCACCGGCGGTGTCGACGAGGGAGAGCATGCGCCGGGCGTCCTCCAGGAAGCCGCGCCCGGCGTCGGTGAGCACCACGTGCCGGTTGTCGCGTTCCAGGAGGGTCACGCCGATCACGCGCTCCAGCTTCTGGATGTGCCGGCTGAGCGGAGGCTGGGTCATGCTCAGCCGATCAGCCGCGCGACCGAAGTGCAGTTCCTCGGCAACAGCGACAAATGCCCGGATCTGATCGAGTGTTAGCATGATGCGCAAAGAGTATCACTCGATACCGAAATGACCTTGGACAGGCATCAAGGCAGGTCCCTAGTCTCCGGAGAACTACAGAGCGGAAACCGTGCCGTAACACTACGCGACTCCTCCGCTGCACCAGATCCACGGGCGGCCTCCCCCGCCCGCACGAAGGAGCAGTCAATGCCGACGTCTCGGACAGCCCCCCGCCGCGTCCTCCTGAGTGTCGCCGGCGCGGCCGCCGCGATCGCGCTGACCGCGTGCGGTGGCGTCAAGACGACCTCCTCCGGTGGCGGCGACGGCGACTATCCGTCGGGCAACATCGAGTTCAGCGTCGGCGCCTCGGCGGGCGGCTCCACCGACCTCATCACCCGGGCGCTGGCCCAGGGCATGGGCAAGCAGCTCGGCGTCTCCGCCCCCGTGCTCAACAAGCCCGGCGCCAACGGCGCGCTCAACGCCAAGGAGCTCCAGTCGGCCGAGCCCGACGGCTACAAGATCGCCGTACAGAACGCCTCGCTCTTCACGATCACGCCGCTCACGGTCTCGCCCGCCGAGGCCACGAAGATCGACTCGTTCGACGTCATCACCGGCGTCTCGCGCGACGACTACGTCATGGCGACCAACACCCGATCCGGCTACACGTCCATCGAGGACATGAAGAAGGCCGGCAAGACCATCCGGTACGGCACCACCGGCGTCGGCACCGGCGCCCAGCTCGCCTCCGCGCTGACGTTCAAGACCGCCGGGATCGAGGCCACCGCCGTGCCGTTCGACGGCGGCGCCCCCAACCTGACCGCGCTGCTCGGCAACCAGGTGGACGTCTCCACCATGCAGATCGGCGAGGCCATCGAGAACATCGAGGCCGGCAAGCTCGTCCCGCTCGCCGTCTTCTCCGAGCAGCGCATCCCCTACCTGCCCGACGTGAAGACGGCCAAGGAGCAGGGCTTCGACGTGCTGGTCACCCAGTACCGCTTCCTGACCGCGCCCAAGGGCACGCCGGAGGGCGTCAAGGCCAAGCTGCTGGACGTGGCCAGGAAGACGTTCGCCACGCCGGAGTACAAGAAGTTCAACGAGGACAACTCGCTCACCCCCATGGAGGTCTCCCCGCAGGAGGTCCTCACGGCCCTGCGGAACGACGCCACCACCTACCAGGCGCAGCTCGGCAAGTTCGGCATCAGCCTGGCCGGCTGACCGCGGCCCGCGCCCGCCACGAAGGAGTGTGCATGTCCATCCCCGACCCCGGCCCCACCCCCGCCGACCCCACCCCCGCCGACCCGTCCGGCGACGGGACGGGCGCGGCCCGGCCGCCGCACGCCGGGCCGGTCTCGCAGGTCGCGGCGGCCGCGGTGGCGCTGGCGGTCGGCGTCTGCGGCGCGATCGGCTCGTCCGCGCTCGGGCTCGGACGCCTCACCCAGCCGGGGCCCGGCCTGTGGCCGTTCGCCGTCAGCGTCGTCATCGTCGTCCTGTCGGCCGTGCTCGTCGTCACGGGCCGCGGCCTGACGGACTCCGAACGGTTCTCCCGGTCGAGCCTGCTCACCGCGGCCGGCCTGGTGAGCCTCGTGCTGCTCGCCGCGCTGCTGCCGCTGATCGGCTTCGAGATCCCCTCGCTGCTGCTCATGTTCGTCTGGCTGCGCTGGCTGGGCGGGGAGTCGTGGCGCTCCGCCGTCATCGTCAGCATCGCCTCCGTGGCGGCGTTCTACCTGCTGTTCGTGGTGCTGCTGCGGGTGCCGCTCCCCCACCTCGTCTGAGAAAGCCTCGTCTGAGAAAGTCGCATGGACATCTCCCCGATCCTCAACGGCTTCGGCGTCGTCCTCGAGCCGGCCAACCTGCTCTACTGCCTCGTCGGCGTCGTCATCGGCATGCTCATCGGCGTGCTGCCCGGCCTCGGGCCCGGCGCGACGATCGCCATCCTGCTGCCGATCACGTACGGCATCGGGCCGGTGTCCGCGATCATCATGCTGGCCGGCATCTTCTACGGCGCCCAGTACGGCGGCACGATCACCTCGGTCCTGCTCCGCCTGCCCGGCGAGGCGTCCTCGGTGGTGACCGTCTTCGACGGCTTCGCGCTGGCCAAACGGGGCAGGGCGGGCACCGCGCTGGGCATCGCGGCCATCGGCTCGTTCATCGGCGGCACGGTCTCGATCCTCGGCCTGACGCTGGTCGCGCCGATCGTGGCCGGGTTCGCGCTCGACTTCGGGCCGCCCGAGTACGCCGCCCTGGGCATCCTCGGCGTGCTGCTGATCTCGTCGGTCGGCAACGGCAACAGGCTCAAGGCCGTCATCGCGGCCTGCGTCGGCCTGCTGATCGCGACCGTCGGCCGCGACACGTTCACCAGCGCGGAACGCTTCACCTTCGGCAGCCTCAACCTCGCCGAGGGCATCGACTTCATCCCGATCGCCATGGGCCTGTTCGGCCTGAGCGAGATCCTGCACAACCTGGAGCAGCGGCACAAGGCGGTGGACTCCCCCGCCGAGGTCGGCGACGTCTGGCCCTCCCGCCAGGACCTCGGGCAGGCCAAGGGCGCGATCGGGCGCGGCTCGCTCGTCGGGTTCGTGCTCGGCGTGCTGCCGGGCGGCGGGGCGGTGCTGTCGTCGCTGGCCGCGTACGCGCTGGAGAAGCGGCGGGCCAAGCGGCCCGAGCGCTTCGGCCGGGGCGCGATCGAAGGCGTGGCCGCGCCGGAGACGGCCAACAACGCCGCCGCCACCTCGTCCTTCATCCCGCTGCTCACGCTGGGCATCCCGGCGAACGCGACGATGGCCCTGATGTTCGGCGCGCTGCTCATCCAGGGCATCCAGCCGGGCCCGCAACTGGTCACCGAGCACCCGGACGTGTTCTGGGGCGTGGTCAACTCGATGTACCTCGGCAACATCCTGCTGCTGATCATGAGCATTCCGATGGTCGGGCTGTTCGTGAAGATCCTGCGGGTCCGTCCGGCGATCCTGGCGCCGATCACGGTGCTCATCACGCTGCTGGGCGCGTACACGGTGAACAACCAGATCTACGACGTCTTCCTGGTGATCGCGTTCGGCCTGCTGGGGTACCTGATGAAGAAGTTCGGCTTCGAGCCGGGGCCGCTCGTGCTGGCGTTCGTGCTCGGCTCGATGATCGAGAACTCGGCGCGGCAGTCGCTGCTGATCTTCGGCGGCGACCCGACCGGCTTCCTCACCCGGCCCATCTCGGGCACGGTGCTCGCCCTGGTCCTGCTCGTGGCCGTGTGGCCGCTGCTCCGCACGGCCCTGCGCCGCAGGACGTCCGCCCCTGCCTCCGACCCCGTGAAGGAGAAGATCTCATGACCGTCGCGGCCGGGCGGGTCAGCCGGGTCACCGTCACCCCCGTCGCCTTCCGCGACCCGCCCCTGCTCAACGTGGTCGGCGTCCACCAGCCGTACGTCCTGCGCGCGATCGTCCAGGTCCACACCGACGAGGGCCTGGTGGGACTCGGCGAGACGTACGCCGACCAGGCCCACCTCGGCCGGCTGGAGGCGGTGGCCGCGGCCCTGCCCGGCGCGGACGTCTTCGACCTCAACGCCCTGCGCCGCCTCGTGGTCGAGACCCTGGGCGCCTCGACGGGCGGGGCGGGCGCGAGCTTCGGCGGCATGCTGGAGGTCTCCAGCGCCGTGGACACCGTGGTGGCGCCCTTCGAGGTGGCGCTGCTCGACCTGCAGGGCAGGGCGCTGGGGCGGCCGGTGAGCGACCTGCTGGGCGGGGCCGTACGCGGGCGGGTGCCGTACTCGGCGTACCTGTTCTACAAGTGGGCGGGCCACCCCGGGCACGACGACGACACGTGGGGCGAGGGCCGCACGCCCGAGCAGATGGTCGCCCAGGCGCGGCGGATGGTCTCGGAGTACGGCTTCACCGCCATCAAGCTCAAGGGCGGCGTGCACCCGCCCGAGCACGAGATCGAGACCGTCGAGGCCCTGGCCGCGGCCTTCCCCGGGCACGCGCTGCGCCTCGACCCGAACGGCGCCTGGACGGTCGGGACCGCGATCGGGGTGGCCGACCGGCTCGCGGGCGTCCTGGAGTACCTGGAGGACCCGACCCCCGGCATCGACGGCATGGCGGCGCTCTCCCGGCACACCGGCCTCCCGCTGGCCACCAACATGTGCGTCATCGCCTTCGAGCACCTCAAGCCCGCGGTCGCCGCCGACGCCGTGCAGGTGGTGCTCTCGGACCACCACCTGTGGGGCGGCCTGCGGCGCTCGGCGCTGCTCGGGGGCATCTGCGAGACGTTCGGCCTGGGGCTGTCGATGCACTCCAACTCCCACCTCGGGGTCAGCCTGGCGGCCATGACCCATCTGGCCGCCACCACCCCGAACCTCACCTACGCCTGCGACACGCACTACCCGTGGAAGACGGAGGAGGTCGTCAAGCCGGGGGTGCTGGAGTTCCGCGAGGGCGGCGTGGCCGTGCCGACCGGCCCGGGGCTGGGCGTCGAACTGGACGAGGACGCGCTGGCCGCCCTGCACGAGCAGTACGTGAGGTGCGGGCAGCGGGGGCGGGAGGACACGGCGTACATGCGTACGGTCGTGCCCGCCTTCGTCCCCAACACGGCCCGCTGGTGACCGGCGAGGACGTCCGGCCCCGATCCTGGGCTCCCCCGGCCGGCGCGCTCGCGGCCTTCCACCTCACGGGTACGGCGCACCCGCTCACGGGCGGCCAGGGGCAGAGTTTCCGAGCCGGGAACGCGATCCTGAAGCCGGTCGACGACGTGGAAGAGGCCGAGTGGTCCGCGGAGGTGTTCGCGGGTCTGGCTCCCTCGGCGGAGTTCCGAGTCCCCCGGCCCTGTCGCGCGGACGACGGAAGCCACGTCGTGGCCGGGTGGGCGGGCTACGAGTTCGTGGCGGGCCAGGCGGGGCCCGCCGGTGAGTGGGCGACGCTGCTGGCCGCCGGCCGGGCCTTTCACCAGGCGTTGCGTCACCTGCCCCGGCCCGGCCTGCTCGACCGGCGCCGGCATCCCTGGGCGGTGGCCGACCGCATCGCATGGGACGAGATCGGCCCGGTGGCCCAGGCTCACACGAACGGGCTGCTGACGACGTTGCGGGCGCTCATGCGTCCCGTGGACGCACCGAGTCAGCTCGTGCACGGGGATCTGACGGGAAATGTGCTGCTGCAGCCGGGGCAACCGCCCGCCGTGATCGACTTCTCGCCCTATTGGCGGCCCGCCGGGTACGCCGAAGCCATAGTCGTCGCCGACGGCCTCCTCTACCACGACGCGGCCCCAGCACTCATCGACAGCGCGCTTCCCGGCCGCGACGGGCTCCAGATGCTGGTCAGGGCCCTGATCTTCCGGCTGTCCGCGTCGGCCCTCCTCGGAGGCCCGGGCAAGACCGTCCCTCAGGAGGAACTGGCCCGCTTCGCCCGTGTCACCGGCCTGCTGAGGGAACGATTTCCTGCGGACGCCGGCCCCGGCACCTGATCGGCGGCGACGGAACCGTCACAGCGGCGTCAGGACCATGAGAATCTCGTCCCGGTCGTCACCTGGCGCCAGTCGCAGGACGCCGGGGCGGCGGCCGATCTCCTCGAAGCCCAGACCACCGTAGAAGTGCTCCAGACCCATCCCGGACCGGGCGGCGAGGTGCAGTTGTTCCAGAGCCATGTCCGCACGGGCGACCTGACGGGCGTAGTCCATCAGGGCAGACCCGACGCCGCGTCCCCGGAAGGCGGGGTGCGACTGGACGTGGTGCAACGTGCCCCAGTGCGCGACGAGCGGATGGGGATCGCGACGGACGTTCAGCCAGCCCGCCAGGACGCCGCCGACCATGGCCACGACCAGGCGGCTGTGGTCGGGATGCAGACCCGCGATGAGCCGCTCGGCGGCCGGGGCGACCTCCTCCGCGGTCACCGGCGGGAACGGAAACCCCACCGCCCCACCGGCATTGCTGACCTCGACCCAGCAGTCGATCAGCTCACGCGACAACTCGGTGTCGATCTGGTCCCGGTGCCAGAACTGGCGCAACTCAGGGGCATTCTTGCTCGTCATGGCATGGATTGTGGCAAAGGGCCCCGACAAGACGCGGTCGCGGGTGCGCTCGTGCGCGGACTGGAGGTGGACGACGTCGCCGACGGCCTGAGCGCCCCCGAGCGCCGCGGCTAAGGGGCTTGGAGGCGGGCGCGGGAGTTGGACAGGTGCAGCCGCATCGCCGCCCGGGCCGCCGCCGCGTCCTGGTCGGCGATGGCCCGGTAGATGTTCTCGTGCTCCAGCGTCACCCGGGTGAAGTGGGAGGCGTCGGTGACCGTGTAGACGTGCTCCAGCCGCGTACGCGGCAGCATGATCATCATCGGCCCCAGCGACGCCAGCAGGTCCGAGTAGAACCGGTTCCCCGACGCCAGCGCGATCTTGAGGTGGAACTCGAAGTCGGCCTCGACGGCGTTCGCGGGCTGCCCGCGGCCGCCGGTGCCCCCCAGATCGACCAGTGCCCGTTCAACGGCCTTGAGCTGCGGCTCGGTACGCCGCTCCGCCGCCAGCCCGGCCGCCTCCGACTCGACCCCGATCCGGAAGTCGATCATGTCGAGGACGTCGCGATGCGTACGGACCTGCGCCGCCTCCACCGAGAAGGCCGTGGAAGGCGGCAGGGTGAGCACGAACGAGCCGCGCCCCTGGAAGGTCTCGACCAGCCCCGCCGCCTGCAGGCGTGAGACGGCCTCGCGCACGACCGTACGGCTGACGCCGAACTCCTGGATGAGCGAGGACTCCGTCGGCAGCTTCTGGCCGGGCGCGATCTCCCCGGCCAGGATGCGGGCCTTGAGCCGCTCGACCAGCTCGTACGCGAGCCCGCGCCCGGTGTCACGGTCGAGCTTGCGGTCCGGCGGCACCGCGTTCGTCGGCACCGGGTTCGTCGGCACCGGGTTCGTCGGCACGGGCTCTGGCGGCACGGGGCACAATCTACCGGCCGCCGACCGGGAACTCGATGTGCTCGACCCAGGAGTCACGCGGGTAGGCGGCGGCCAGGTGCACGTGGATCTCCATCACGAAGTGCGGCGTGACCGCCTTGACCTTGATCCCCCGATGCCGCGCTCCAACGACTGCGTCGCCCGCGCCTTCACCTCCTCGACCGATCCGGGGACAGCGGCCGCTGCCGCCCCGTAGCCACCTCGGCGTCGCTCACCGCGTATGCGAGCGGGACGGCGTACCGCCCGAACCGTACTGACGCGATCCGGTCACCCACGCCCGCCTCACGCCTTCCCGAACGCGACGCTGTCCACCACCCACGCGCGGCACTGCTCGCTGAGCGTGAACCCGAGCCCTGGCCGGTCCGGGACGATCATCCGCCCGTCACGCGTCTCCAGCCGCTCGTTGAAGAGCGGGTTGAGCCACTCGAAGTGCTCGACCCACGGCTCGCGCGGGTAGGCGGCGGCCAGGTGGAGGTGGATCTCCATGGCGAAGTGGGGGGCGAGTTGCAGCTCCGCGTGATCGGCGAGCGTGGCCAGCCGCAGGAAGGGGGTGATGCCGCCGACGCGGGGGGCGTCCGGCTGGATGATGTCGGCGGCGCGGGCCTCGATGAGCCGTACGTGCTCGGCGACGCTGGTGAGCATCTCCCCGGTGGCGATGGGCGTGTCGAGGGCGGCGGCGAGTTGCGCGTGCCCCTCGGCGTCGTAGGCGTCCAACGGCTCCTCGATCCACACCAGCCCGAACTCCTCCACCGCCCGCCCGAACCGCAACGCCGACACCCGATCCCACTGCTGATTCGCATCCACCATCAACGGAACACCCTCCCCCAGATGCTCCCTCACCGCCCCCAACCGCCGCAGATCCTCCCGCATATCCGGCTGCCCCACCTTGATCTTGATCCCCCCGATGCCACTCTCCAATGACTGCGTCGCCCGCGCCTTCACCTCCTCGACCGGCGCGTGCAGGAACCCGCCCGAGGTGTTGTACGTCCTGACGGAGTCACGGTAGGAGCCGAGCAGCTTGGCCAGCGGCAGCCCGGCACGCCTGGCCTTCAGGTCCCACAGCGCGACGTCGACGGCGGCCAGCGCCTGCGTCGCGACCCCCGACCTGCCGGCCGACGCCCCGGCCCAGAGCAACGACTCGTACACCCTGCCGATGTCCGACGGGTCCTGCCCGATGAGGTTCGCGCCGACCTCCTTCGCGTGCGCGTACTGGGCCGGGCCGCCCGCCCGCTTGGAGTAGCCGAAGCCGGTGCCGCAGAGCCCGTCCTCGGTGGTGATCTCGGCGAACAGGAAGACGATCTCGGTCATGGGCTTCTGCCGCCCGGTGAGCACCTTGGCGTCGCTGACGGGTACGTCCAGCGGGAGCGTGACGGAGGAGAGAGCGACGTGACGTATGCGGTCGGAAGCCATGAAGGGTCCTCGGGGGTCGGCGGCGCGATTTCCAAGTCATCGTATGAATCCATAAGTCATATGACAACCTCGAAATGTCGGGACCCGATGGCACACTCATCTCCCATGACAGTCGAAACGGTCGTCCTCACCGGTGCCGCCGGGCGCGTCGGGTCCGTGCTGCGCGAGCCCCTGCGCCGCCGGCTCCACCGCCTGATCTCGGTCGACCGCGCCCCGCTCGCCGCCGGATCGGCCAACGAACGGGTCCACACCACGACGCTGACCGGCGTCACCGACCTCCTGCCGATCGTCGAGGGCGCCGACGCGATCGTCCATCTGGCGGGCGTCCCCGACGAGGCCCCGCTCCCCGACCTGCTGGAGGCCAACGTCCAGGGCACCCACCACGTCCTGGAGGCGGCCCGCCGCACGGGCGTCGGGCGCGTCGTGCTGGCCAGCAGCAACCGCCTGACCGGCTGCTACCCGGCCGCCCAGACGATCCCGGCCGACCTGCCACCCCGCCCCGACGGCCTGTACGGCGTCAGCAAGGCCGCCATGGAGGCCCTGGGCCGCCTCTACACCGACAAGTTCGGCCTGGACGTGGTGTGCCTGCGCATCGGCAGCCTCGAACCCGAGCCCGCCGAGCCCCGCCACCTGGCCACCTGGCTGAGCCCGCGAGACTGCGCCGGCTTCTTCTGGGCCGCCCTGACGGCCCCCGCTCCCGGTTTCACCGCGGCCTACGCGGTCTCCGCCAACACCCGCCGCTTCTGGACCCTCGACGACCGGCTCCCCTACCACCCCCAGGACAACGCCGAGACGTACGCACACCGCCTCCCGGCCGCCGACGCCTTCTTCACCGACGACCGGCCACAGGGCGGCGCCTTCGCCTCCCCGGCGTACACACTGCGGCACCTCACCCGAGCACAGGAATAGACCGCTCAGCCACACGGCCATCCCAAGCGATCCCACCCCGGAGAAAGGCACTTAACCATTGGCCGGGCACACGTGGCGCAGAACGAGCACTCCTTAAGACCAACACAGCCCAACATTACTGACAGTCGCCATATAACCACATAAGGTGATCACAGTAAGGGCCGCATCTCGGCCGTGTCCGCCGAAGGAACCCGCATGCGTATCCCAACCACCACCGTGACCCTGGCCGCCGCAGGTGTCATGGCCATGGCTCCGCTCGCTCCGGCACAGGCCGCGAGGGGCTTGCTCATCATCGACGACCGCCACTACGAGAACCCGAGCGGCTGCCACCCCCTCAGCTCGAACGACGGGTCGCGGCTCGTTCGCAACCTCACCGGCCAGAGCGCCTACTTCTTCTCCGGGGGAGATTGCCAGGGCCTCCCCGTAGATCAAGTGCACCCTGCCGAGACCGGACGCGTCGACCACGTCAGAAGCTTCCACATCGCCCGGCACGCGGCACCCCCTGGCGGGAACGCCGAAAAACGGTGAGACAGCTCCCGGCCGTCCGTGTCAGCATGCTCGACCATGCTGGAACACGAGCCGAGCGACGAAACCCTGGCCGCCATCGCCAGTCGGCACGGCACGACCGCCGAGCAGGTGCGTCCCCTGCCCGCGGGGGTGGCCAACCGCGTCTTCCTGCTCGGAGACGACCTGGTGCTGCGCATCCCACGAACCAGGCGGTTTCTCCCTGACCTGGTCAAGGAGGCCGCGGTCATCCCCGTCGCCCTGCGTGCGGGCGTACGCACTCCGCGGGTCGTCGCCTTCGACGACACCTGCTCGGTGGTGGACGTGCCCTACATGGTGCTCACCCGAGCCCGGGGAGCCGACCTCGCGAGCCTCGACCTGCCTGCCTCGGACACAGACCGCGTCTTCCTCCAGGCCGGACAAGAGCTGGCCAAGCTGCACCGGCTGTCCCCGGACACCGCGCCCGCCCTTCCTGCCGTCCCCACGGATGACGACGCCGCAGACCCCTGGGCGCTCACCGACCGCCTTCTGATGAAAGGCTGGCTCGACATCGACACCGCCCGCTGGCTCAGCGGCTGGTTCGACCGGCTCTCGGAGCATCTCCCCGCGAACCCGCCTCTGGTCCTGGTCCACGGCGACCTCGCGCCGCAGAACCTGCTCGTCTCCCCGAAGCCCGCTCAGCTCAACGCAATCGTGGACTGGGGGGACGCCCAATGGGCCGACCCTGCCGTCGACTTCGCCAAGGTCCCCCTCACCGGCGTCCCGGCCATGCTCGACGGCTACCGGCAGGAGACCGGCCAGGCAGGCTCGGCGACCTGGGAGGCCCGCGTCCTGTGGTGCCACCTCACCTGGGCGCTCGGGCGCCTGGCCGACCCCGTCCCGCGCCCGGACGAACGCCACTGGACCGCCCCTCCCGCCAGCCGCCTCCTGGCCCTGCTCCGCTTCTTCACCTCAGCCCCGCCGGCCCCTTGGGCCGATCTGACCTGATCCAGCACCGGCCCTCCGGCACGTCCGACCGCGTCGCCGTGCGCAGGCCCGGGAGCCCTCCGCTTCTCCTGGCCGTACGGGCCCTAAAAGGCGGCCTGTCCCGCCTCGACGACCCGGCGTGCGATCGACACGAGGGCTTCCGCCGCCTCGTTGAATTCTCTCGTGAACGCGATGAAGAGGTCGCCGTCGTCGTGGTCCAGGCTCTGCCTGCAGTTCCCGCCGGCTCTCTCCGTCTGGGTGATGAACGTCCGCCACAGGCCCTGGATCTCGGGATCGGGGGCCGGGAAGTAACGGCCGGCGTCGCGGGCGATCTGCCCCAAGTCGCCGCACAGGGGGCGGAGGAGGGCCGGGTCGATGTCGCCGTTCCTCGAGTCCGCGGCATCTTTCTGGGCCGCGATGAGACGCTTGATGACGGTGATGTAGCGATTCTGCAGGTCCATCCCGCCGCGGAACCACCAGGCCGCCACCTGCAGGTTCCTCGTCGTGTCGGGTACGGCCACCTCGTCGACGGACACCATCTGCCGCACCTCGATCCCGGGGGCGCCCCCGGACGAGCCCTGCGGTCCCGTCGCCGCCACGGTTGCCGCCACCGTTGCCGCCACCGCCGCGGCGGACAACGCGAACACGCAGAGGCGACGTGCGGTGAGCCCGCTCCGCGCCCCTCCCGGTCGCGGTTCGGGGAGCGCGCCTTCCGTTCTGGACCGCCGCGCCCTGTGGGCCGCCGACACGATCGCGGCCGCGATGACGGCGGCGATCGCGGTGAGCACGAGGACAGAGCCCAGCAGGGTGTGGACGAGCGGCCAGGCCACGCCCGGCCGCCACTGGCAACTGGTCGCCAGCGTGTTGAGCGGCTGGAGGCATCCGTCCGCGGCGATGAGCACGAAGTGGCCGACGAGGCCGCCCAAGGCCACGCTCTCGGCGGTGATCAGCGCGACGAGCAGCCGGTAGCGGCGTGCCAGGACGCTCGCGGCGACGGCGGCCGCCGCGGACCCCGCCACCAGGGCCACGAGCGTCCACGCCAGGTAGACCAGGACGTAGTAGGGCTCTTGTCGCCCGGACGGGGACTGCCAGGTGTGCATGTACCCCATCACGACCGCGATGGCGGCCCAGCACGTCAGCACGCCCGCCGGCGCGACCAGCAGCACGCGCCGAAGCGGCGGCACCACCTCCCCCGGCTCCGCCCGCCTGCCCGCCCCGCCCACGACGCCGAACACCCAGCGGGGCGGGACCGTGGGCGTACCGAGCGTCCAGGCGAGCAGCGGCACCACCCACAGGGCCACGACCGCGGACAGGACGAGGGGCCCGGTGAGGCCCGACAGCGGCTCCAGCACCACGCCGATCACGGACAGCATGGCCGAATCGTCGCCGGGAAAGGCGCCGAAGGTGTCCTGCAACACCCGAGCCACCCCGGCACCGTAGATCAGCCCCATGCTCACCAGCACTGTGCCCTGGCTCGACCACCACGCGAACCACGAAGTCAGCACCAGCCACGCGGCCGCCAGGCCCAGCAGCATGGCCGGCCGGATGGTGGGTCCCGGCCACGCCCTGACCCAGAGCTGAGCGCACTGCGCGGTCCACCAGCCGAACGCCGCTCCGGCGAACAGCACCAGCGCCAGGACCAGCGGGTGGTTCGGCACCCACTGCCCGACCGCGACCCGGTTCAGGAACAACTCACCGACCACCAGGCCGGCTCCCAGCCACAGCCCCGCACGCACACCGGAGGGCATGCGGCCCCCGCCGTGCACGGCGTAGGCCACGGCCCGCCACAGCGCGGTCCCGGCCACCCCGGTGGCCAGGCCCGCCGCCACCAGCGCAACCGTCGTCTGGGCAGCCACGGTGTTGACGGAGAATGACCAGTAGGACCTCGCCTGAGTGTCGATCAGCACGGCGGCGGCCCCGGTCAGGAACATCGGCAGGGCCTGCACACCGAACAGCGCCGCCGGGTCGGCCAGAGCATTCCGACGCAGTTCCCAGCGTGGATGGGCGCGCCACAGTTCGACGAAGGAGCCGAGTGCCCGCCGCAGCCCGCCCCCGGCCTGGTCGGATGTCTTGGACGCCCAGCCGCGCGAATCCGCGCCCCAGCGCACCGCGGCGAGGTCGGCGTAGATCTCCCGGTTGCGCAGCACGTCCGACCGGGCGAGATAGACCAGCGTGACCATGACGGCCGCGAGCAGCAGCTCACGCGTCGCATGCGGTACGTCGGCAGACCAGAACCGCAACCGCGCGGAAGTGGGGATCGCGGCGAGTTGCCAGATGACGTACGGCAGGAGCACCAGGGCGACGAACACTCGCCACACGGCGATGGTGGCGTAGGTGAGAGTGACGTCGCCGTTGCGGACGTGGGCGAACTCGTGCAGGGCCACCGCTCGGAAGGCGTCGCGGTCGGTGTTCCTGCGGGCGAGCAGGCCGCCGTGCAGGCACACGATCGGCCGGCGATTGCTCCCGAACACCACTGCGCTGGTGGAGGCCGCCGCCGGGTCGACGACGACTCGCGGCACGCGGTCCAGCCCGGCGTCCTCCGCGAACTTCTCCAGCCTGCCCCGGATCTCGCCGTCGCGGTCGATCATCTCCAGCGGAACGAGCCGGCCGCGCCGTGCCCTCCACCGGGGCAGGCACCAGAACAGCGCGACGGTCGCGGTCACCAGCAGGGCCGGCCACAACAGGGTCAGCCACAACGGCGCCCCAGGCTCGTACCGATCCCTGCATGTCTGGTAGGCGTCGAAGTACGAAAGAATCCTGGCGGCGTTCGCCTGGCCCACGCCCTGGTTGGGGTCGCCTCCGGCGGCGAGCAGGCAGCCGTAGTCGGATGCGCCGTAGAACCGGTCGGTCACGGCCTGCATCATCGAGCCGCTGCTCACCACCAGCAGGACCAGCAGCAGGGTGAACCTCGTGGTCGTGCCTGCCGCCATCGCCCGTTCGTCGATTCGTGGCGAGGCCACCACGCCCGCCATCGCTAGTCCAGGCCCGCGGTGCCGTCGCCGTCCGGGCCGTCCGGCTCTTCGGCGTCGTCCCCTGCGGCGGCCAGTGCGAGCCTGCCCGCCACGGCGTCGGCGATGAGCCGCGCGCGGCTGTCCTCCAGACCGTGCTTCACGGCGGTCTCGACCACCTGCTGGTGGACTTCGGCAAGCTGTTCACGGGTCAGGTCGGGGACGACCGCGGCCGTGGCCGGCCTGCGCAAGAGCTTACGCAGCACGGCTTTCGTCCCGTTGACCGCGCCGTCCCCCGCCGCGCCCCCGATCCGCCGCGCGGCCTCGTCGAGCACGAGCCACACCACCGGAGTCACCAGCACCGCGACCTCACCCAGGCCGAACCCCAGCGGCTCGCGCCGGCCGCGCCTGCGGCCCAGCCGCCGCAGGACCGCGTCGTCGTCGAGCCCGGCCAGCCCGTCGACAAGCACGAGTTCCTCGGGCGCGACCTCGGCCACCACGTCGCGGACCACGTCGAGCACTCTGGTCCCGCTCGCACGATGCGTGTCGTCGCTGCTGGGTAAAGCTGCTTCAGAACTCATGGCATTCCCGCTTTGTCACGTTCTGCGATGGACATGGCGCCGTGCAGGAGCACCATTATGGCCGAAGGCGCCTGAGGACCACAGGCGAAACTCACGCACTTTACGGATTCACGCTCACCAAATCGCAGCCCCGAATATCCGCCCCAATTGTCGAATCCGGGCGGGCCATAACTGCCGGCCGCCCGGCTCTTTTCGACGATGGATCGAGCCAAAAGGAGATCCCTAAAGCAAATAGGAGCGCGTGATCGCCCTCGTCCCGATATTCCGGGGTATGCGCATTGCGCATTCCGCCTACGCGACAGGGCATCGGCGGCTACGGTGGCCCTCGCCGATCGAGCTCGTACGTGGAGAAGGGCGGGGATGGATCCGAGGCGCGCCCGTTCGGGCGAGGCGGTGGACCTCTGCCCCTACCCGGGGCTGGCCCCGTTCGGGCCCGAGGAGGCCCGCTGGTTCTTCGGCCGGGACCGGCTGCTCACAGAGCTGACCGCGCGCCTGGACGAGCACGCAGAGCACGGCGGCCCGCTGATGGTCGTGGGCCCCTCAGGGGCGGGGAAGTCATCGCTGCTGCGGGCCGGGTTGCTGCCCGCCCTGGAAGACGGCGCCCTTCCCGGATCGCGGCACTGGCCACGGCTGCTGTTCACGCCCACGGCCCAGCCGATGGCGGCCTTGCGGGCGAGCCTGGCGACGTTGCCCGGCGTCGGGCCCGAGCAGGCCGGTGAAGCGATCGAGGCGGGGGGCCGGCAGTGCGCACGGCTGCTGCACGAGTCGCTTCGCGTCGATGACGCCGATCCGGACGCCGGCGGGCCACGCCTGGTCGTGATCGTCGACCAGCTCGAAGAACTGTTCACCCAGTGCCCGGACGAGCCGGAGCGGCGCCGCTTCATCGAGATGATCACCGAGCTGGCCGGCCCCGACCCCGAGGGCGGCTCTCCGGTGGCGCTGGTCGTCTGCGGCCTGCGCTCGGAATTCCACGCCCGCTGCGCCGACCACCCCCGGTTGTGGGCGGGGCTGCAGGACAGCCAGGTGCGGGTCGGGCCGATGTCGCAGGACGAACTACGCGAAGCGATCCTGTCCCCGGCCCGGGACGTGGACGTGGAGGTCGAGCCGGGGCTGGTCGAGCGCCTGCTCGGCGATCTTGGGGCCACCACCGGTGACGGGTACGCGGCCGGGCGTCTGCCGCTGCTGGCCCACGCCTTGCGCACCACCTGGCAGCAGCGGCACGGCCACACCCTGACCATCGACGGCTACCGTGTCACCGGCGGCATCGAGCGGGCCGTGGCCACGACCGCCGAGCGCATCGTCACCGGCCTGGACGAGGCGGATCAGCGGATGGTCCGGGCCCTGTTCCTGCGCTTGGTGACCATCAGCGGCGGCGTCGACGGTGTCCGGCGTCGCGTGGCCGGCGCCGGTCTCCTCGGCCCGGAGTTCGGCAGCCGTTCGACCGCCACGGTCCTGGCCGCCTTCACGCACAGCCGCCTGCTCACCCAGGACCAGGACACCGTGGAGATCACCCACGAGGTGCTGCTGTCGGCGTGGCCGCGGCTGCGTGACTGGCTGGAGTCGGACCGCGCGGTCCTCACCACCCACCACGCCCTCTCCGACGCCGCGCGCCGCTGGCACCTGCACGGCCAGGAGAGCGTCGACCTGCTGCAGGGCGCCGCACTCGACGAAGCGGTCTCCTACGCCCTGGCCGGGCCCCGGCGCCTCACGCCGGATCTCCTCGAACGTTCCTTCCTCGACCACTCGATACGCGCCGTCCGGCGTACGAGCCGCAACCGGACGCTGCTCAGCGCCGCCTTGGCCGTCCTGCTCGCCGTCGCCACCGGCACGGCGATCGCGCAAGGGCGGACCCTGGCGGCGCGGGACCAGACCATCACTTACCAGGACGAAGAGTCCGTCGCCACGCGCGTCGCCGGCCAGGCCGCCGACCAACTGCACCTCGTTGACGCGGCCACCGCCAAACAGTTGGCCGTCGCCGCCGCGAGCCTCGCTCCTGACGCCTACGCCACCCGCCGCGCCCTGGTCATGCTCTACCACCAACCGGAGCTCTACACCTATCGGCCCGAGGGAGTCGACGGCCACTGGGAGTGGACCACCACCGACACCGGCCGCCTGGAGGCCGCCGCCCGGTCACTCGGCCACGAGGTGAAGATCATCGACGTGGATCAACGGAAGGTGACGCGCACCATCACCCTGACCGGAACCCCGATCGCCGAATCGGGCTTCACCAGGATCGTCTCCCTGAGCGGCGACGGCAAGGTGCTGGCCGTCGTACGGCAGGACGGAACCGTCGGCATCTGGGACACCGCGACCGGACGTGCCTGGCCGGTCACCTTTCGTGTCACCACTCCGTACATCGCGCTCAGCCAGACGGGAACCCGGCTGATCAGCCCCGAAGGCAGTGGCAAGACGCTGCGCACCAAGGTGTGGGACACCACCACGGGAAAGCCCGTCTGGGAGCACCCCGGCGGCCTGGCGGCGGGAGACGGCAATCATCTGATCTTCGCGCAAGGGTCGACGCTGCAATGGCGCGATCTGGAGACCGGTCGACGAACGCCCAGGAAACGGCTCATCCTGGACGGGGAACCGATCACCGACCTGAGCGCCGGCCCCGACGGCGAAATCCTGGCAGTACGACAACGCGGCAACAACTCATTGGCGATCATCCATCTCGACAAAGTCGATAAGAGCGGCAGAATCGGCAAAAATGGCCCCGAAGTGAGGTGGCTGACGATCCCGCCAGAAACGACGGGTCACCTCGGCTTCAGCTCCGACAGCCGCTACCTGAACGTGGGCGCCACGATCTGGGACCTCGACGAGACCTACTTCACCCAGCCGGTCTACCGGTACCCGGACACGAACTGTGTCGACTTCGTCTTCGGCCCTGAAGACCGTACGCTGCGCTGTGTCCGCGACGGTGCCGTCGTCCTGTCGCTCAGCGCGCTCCGCGACCCCGTCCAACTCATCCCCGAGCACCTCGACACGGCGGTGGCCAGCGCGGACGGCACGACGATCGCGCTGCGCCGCTACGACTACCGCGGCGTGGAGATCTGGGACCCCATCCGGCGCACCCTCCGGGCGACCCTGCCCATCCCCGAACCCGACTGGGGGAAGGACCCCGGGCGATTCGAACTGTCGCAAGACGGGCGGCTGCTCGCCTACCTCAACGCCAATGGCGACATCGACGTCTGGGACATCGCCTCTGCGACCAGAAAGATCACCCTGCGAACCCGGCACCGGCTCGGCACCAGCACTCCGGTGGCGTTCTCCCCGGACAGCAGGACGCTGGCGGTGGCCACCCTCACCGGCTACGCCACCCGGCTCGACCTGTGGGACGTCCCAACGGGAAGGCTCCGCGCCACCTCCACCGGCCGGCGACAGGCGACCGCCCGGGTCGTGGCGTTCTCCCAGCTCGACGAGACCTCCCAGATCCTTTTCAGCCACGACGGTCGGACCGTCGTCTCCGCCCCCGACCAGGGCGTGGTCGACGTCGCCACCGGCGAGAGACTGGCGGCCCCCAGCACCGAGCTGACTCGCCCCCTGGCGCTCAGCAAGAACGGAGTCCTCGCCGACCAGGTCGGTATGGACAAAACCCTCACCGCCTACGATGGCCGCACCCTCCTGCGCCTGGCCCGCGCCCGGATCAACAGCGAACTGCCCCGCTGGATGAGGTTCTCACCCGACGGAAGCCTGCTCGCCATCGCCGAAAGATCTTCGGACCAGATCAGGCTGTGGCACGTGCCCAGCAGGACCCCCTACGCACCCGTGCTGACCAACTTCCCCACCAGCACGATCAAGACCCTCGCCTTCTCCCCGGACGGTTCGTCCGTCATCGCCCTCGACGACAAGGGCCGCCTGCGCACCCACCTCATCGCACCCGACCGGATCAAAGCCGCGCTGTGCGCCCAATTCGGCCCGCTGTCCGAAGCTGACTGGAGCACTTACCTCCCGGAGATCCCTTACCGCCGAACCTGCTGACCTTCACGACCGGCAACCCGAACGATCACCACCTGGAGCCGCCTGCCCCGGTGGCCGCCGACGCCCCTCGGCCACCACGACAAGGGCGGTGGCGGCCCGGAACAGCTACGCCGCTGGAGATCACGGACCGTCATGGTGAGGCTCGTCAGTAGCTGTATTCCTCGGCGATCTTCTGAGCGATGGACTCCGACTTGGGGGTGTAGACCCGATAGAAGTCCCTGCCGCACTCCAGATCGTCCAGAGCGGCCTTGATCTCCTTGTCCAGGTACGGTCTGGCCTGGGCAGCCGTGAGCTGGGCCCCGAATTTCTGCACGGTCTCGCCCTTCCTGGGGGGCGAGGGCATCTCGGGATCCTTCTCGCGCTGCCTGCGGCCGACCTCGTCCTCCTGATCGAGGAACGCGAGCCGGCCGCGGTTCGCCATTTGCACCGGCCTGGTGTCGGAAACCTTGTATCCCTTGCCCGTCAGGCACGTGGCCATGCTCGATGCCAGCTTGACCAGTTCGGCGTCGCCGTCGATCTCGCGCTGAGTCGCCTTCTCCGAGGCGGCGGCGAGCTGGTCGAACAGGTCCATGTCGGACGTCACCTCCTTGCCGAGAACCTGCTTGGCCGCGACGACGATGCAGGCGTCCACGGCCTTCCAGTAGCTCTTGTACTGAGCCGGGGAGAGCTTCGCCCGGATCTTCCCGTTGGGGTCGCTCCCCGAAAGGTCGGGCATGCTGGCGGGGGCGTCCGGGCCCTTCGGGTGGACGAACAGCGAGAAGACCCCGAAGCCGTACTTCGCCCGCTGGGCCTTCAACGCCTCATAGTCGCCGACTCTGCGCCTGCGCTCCTCCTCGGTGAGGGGATCTTCCGGTGGCACGTAGGCGATGTACCTGAAGCCCTTCTGCTTCATGCAGTCGGCCTTGACGGACTCGAACTGGCGCCGCTTCTCGTGCACCGTTTGGGCCGACTTCGAAAAAGGTGCAGCGCTCTTGGCGGCCGGCTCGGCGTCACCCCCGCAGCCGCCGAGCACGGCCGTCGCAGCCAGCACCAAGGCGGACATTCTCATGGTGTTCATGGTCGCTCTCCCCGTATTCCGACGTCACGCGCGCACGCGACCGCCGAGGCACCCGTACGGCTCGTGGTGGCGTCCGGCGCACCCGCCGGCGCGCGTGATCTGCTTCTTCCGTGGCTCACCTGCGAGCCGGCCACCGTCCGATCCGGCAGGTCGTGCGGGACCGGCCGGCGACTGTTGCGGCAGCGCTCGGCGTCAGCCGCAAGGGGCGTTCGCCCCGGCCAGAGGCCGTGGACGCGGCTGTCACGATCAGCCCCAATGCGGATCTTTCCAACATGCCCGGCACCATACTGCGTTCAATGAAGTATGGTCAATCGCGACCGTCGCCCGCAGCAGCACCACCGTCACCGAAGCCCTCCACCACAAGCAGATCCGCCCCGTACTGTCGCAAGGAGCTGCGGCGCTGGACGCTCTCTTCACTTGGGGTGCCACCCAGAAGAGTGACACCCTGCTCGACCAGCAAGAATCTGGACGGGACGACAGGATTTGAACCTGCGACGCCTTGACCCCAGGCACGTCACAAGGGGGCGAGATCACGATCGATACCCGCCCCCACCTGGGATTACGGTCCCGTACGATCCCCTCATGTCCAGGGCCGTCCGAGCCGGTTGTCACTCAGTCAGTCACCCAGGATCTGCCCTGTGGGCTGGGGCTGTTGCCACACGTCACGGCCATTGCTCCACAACTCAGAGGCGTGGTACGCGAACCGGTCGAACAACCCGTCGTCCTGGTACCGCCGCAGGTGCAGCATCGGCGAGTCGTGACCGACGAGCTTGGCCAAGTGTGGCGTGACGAGCATCTCCGAGTCGAACCGGAACACGCTCATGGCAATGTGCTCGTCACCGTACCGGGCCTCGATGCCGGGGACGTCTCGGAGGTGCTCGATCTCCGACAGCGTGATCCGGATACGCGTGGAGACGGTCAACGGGACGTTCTCCACTTCCTCACGGTTGCGTGTGACGTCACTCTCCGGATCGCCGACGAGAAACCGGATCTTGCAGCCCTGCTGGGCCTTCCGCTTGAGGACCTTCGCCAGGTTCGGATGCTCCAGCCACAGGAAGTAGTTCGTGTAACCGGCGAACACGATCTCATTTCGTGCCGAGTTGATGAGATTGCGCCAGATTGATTTCGGGCATGCGGACCGATACGGGTAAACGGTCAGCACCTCCTTGTCCGGTCCTGTTTTCACCGTATTGAGAATTGCGTCTGGCCATAGCACGGTAGCCTCAATTCCTAGTGCCTCTGCGGCGGCCCATTGGTGTCGCACGTAGGGGGGCGGTGGCCACGGCACACCTCGAAACGGAGGACGTCAGGGACGTTTTGAGCGTAACTCCATAACGTCCTGGACGTCTTGATAACGCGGTGGGTTCGTAACGCCTGGGTAAGCACGCTGTCCCCATGTCCACACCGGCAATTCTCGAAGACCTCCAGGAGGCTTTTCCTGGTTGGTGCATTTGGCGTAGTTCTGCGGGGCGTCTCTGGGCAACGCGAAACGGCCGACGCCTATCCCCGCAAGAGGTGGATCACGGCCTCTGCCAGACGATCGATGCGGACGACGTCGCCCAGCTCGCCGAGCAGTTGAAGAAGCAGGGCGCAGCGGAGCAGACGCTGTGAGCCCCTCTTCATCCCGGCTGGAGACACATACCGCCGCAGCTCTGGCCGAGGCCCTCGCCGCTCATGGCGTCTCCGCAGACGTGCATGATGGCTACGGTCTGGCACTGGTGTCCGTCTGGGCCGGATTAGTCGTCTGGTGCCATGGCGGGCGGTACTGGTGGCGATCAGCATGGGATGCGAGACGACAACGAGTCATCTACGCCTCGCACCCATCCACCGAACCTGCTCGGGCCGCCCACCGAATCGCTCTCCGCTACGCCCAACTGCGGGAGGCTCACACATCCTCTACGCCGGTCGCCGGAGCGCAGTCGTGCCCGTGACCTTGCAGCAGTTGATCAACAACTACCCTGCGTGGCAGATTCAGGCCATGGCCGGAGGCTGGATGGCCCTGCGCAGGAACATGGCAATCCGACCCGGAGCCCCGTGGCGAGCGCAGCGAGCGCTTGACGCCCACAACGTACGCAGAGCGTTCCGGAAGATCGTCAAGGACGCCGGGATGCCCGCGTACTACTGGACGCCCCGCGAGATGCGGCGCGGCTTCGTCTCGCTGCTGTCCGACTCCGGCGTCCCCCCGGAGGACATCGCCCGCCTCTCGCAAGCAGATCCGCCCTGTACTCCCGCAAGGAGCTGCGAAGATGGGCACGCTCTTCAGAGGGTAGTCACTCAGTTGGTCACTCACCAATGCGAAAGGGTGCCACCCAGAAAGGTGACACCCTTATCGACCAGAGAAAAAATCTGGTCGGGACGACAGGATTTGAACCTGCGACCCCTTGACCCCCAGTCAAGTGCGCTACCAAGCTGCGCTACGTCCCGGTCGTGTCGGCCGCCCCTCTGCGGGGCGGGACGTCATAACCTTAGCGCACATCGGAGGTGCACGCGTACACGTGAAGCGGGAGCGGAGGCGGCCAGGTGGGGCGTAAGCCGACCATTGATCGGAAGGAGTTGGCGCGGCTGGTCACCGAGGGCAGGAGCGTGCAGGAGCTGGCCGCTCACTTCGGGGTCAGCGAGTCCGGGGTGCTGCAGGCGAAGCGGGCGGCCGGGCTGGCCAAGCCGATGCTCGACCACAGTGCCGCCCTTCCCTGGAAGCTGGACCGCGCGCACTCCCAGTCCGGGCCGGCCACCAATCTGCGCAACCTGTCAGCGGCGGCGCAGGGCAAGCCGCCGGCGGCCGAGCGGTTGAACACCGCGCTGCGGTGGGCGCAACGGCTCGTCGACTCCGGCCTCGACGTACGGTACGACGCCGCCGAGGGGTTCAGCGAGATCCCGGCTCCGCCGTCGGATTCCCACATCGCGAACGTGCTGGACGCGGCCAGGAAAGCGCTCGAAGCCCGCTGAGACGGGGGTTTCGGCCCGCCCTTCGAGGGCAGTCACCGGTCTCGGCACAGAGACCGGAGGCGAACATCATGACCACCTGGACCTGGGTGGCCGTCGTCGTCGTGGTCGCGGTGATGGCGCTCATCGCAGTGGGGGTACCCCGTGCCGCAGCGGAAGCGCCGCACCCGGCTTCGCGAACGCGTTCGGCTCCGACGAGTACGAACTCCGGCAGCCCTTGGTGCACTGCCGGCGTGCTGTTCGAGGAGTTACCGCAGACACCACGCGAGGACGGTGAAACGATATGAGCGGCGACGAGCTGAAAGTGCCGTCGCAACGTCAGAACACGACCGATTCGCCACACCGCGACCGCCTCATTGAGGCCACCAGCACCACCGAGCGCGATCGGCTCATCGACCCCAGCGAGGGCGACGGCCCCAATGACGTCTCCCGCCCTTCACGAGATCCCAAAGTTCCCACAGCGTCCACGGGGCTCGACGAGCGCAGTGAGCCAGCCGGTCATAGGCGGCTCGGCCCAGGTGTCGCGGAGGCCACGGAGGGGGCGGCGCACGTTCCCACCGACCCCATCAGACCCCACCGAACCACCATCGAACCCAAGTCACACCAGGATCAAGAAACGAGGTGACATGACCATGCTCGCAGTCATCGCGGCCGTCATCTTCGGGTTGGGCTTCCTGCTCGACCTGGTAGGCGCGTCGATTCCCGGCGGGTTCTCCGGCATGACGTTCGTCCTGCTGGGGCTGACTCTGCTGGCTCTGCACCAGGCGGGGGTCGGCACGGCCGGTATCCGCACCGGGTCCGGCAAGTGGCGCGGCCGCGCCCGCCGGTAGGCGGCGTCATCGAACGGCGTAATCGAACGGCGGGGTCGAAGGGTCAGGTCTTGCCGGGGAAGCGCATGACGACCGTGCTGCCGCCGTTCCCGGTCCGCAGGGTCAGCTCTGTGGCCAGCAGGCGGGCCACCCACAGGCCCATCCCGCCCACCGCGCCGGGTCTTGGGCCGGGCTGCCACGTGCCCCCGTCGTGCACCTCGATGACCAGGTCGCCGTCGGCGGCCCAGGAGCGCAGGCGCGCGTCGGCGGCCCCGTGGGTGACGGCGTTGGTGGCCACCTCGTTGACGGCGATGACGAAGTCGGCGACGGCCTCGTCGGGCATGTCGACCGCGCGGGCCTCGTCCTCGGCGAAGCGCCGCACTTCGGGCAGGTCTGGCAGCCGGAAGGTGAGTTGTCTGACGGGTGCGCCGGGTGGCGGTCCCGGCATGGGCGTGGCGGGCGGCGGGCCTGTCAGGGGCGCATCAGGTGGCGGGCCCATCACGGGCGTGCCAGGTGGCGGACCTGTCACGGGCGCACTGGCCGGTGGTCTCGGCGTGGGCGTGCCGGGTGGCGGGGCCACTGCGGGCGTGCCGGGTGGCGGGGCCACTGTGGGCGTGCCGGGTGGCGGGGCCGTGTGGCCCGACGGAGGCTCGACGTCCTCGTTCACCCGGCGACCGTCCTCCCTAGCCGACCAGCTCCGCCCGTAGCTGGTCGAGAACCTTGCGGAGGATGCGCGAGACGTGCATCTGGGAGATGCCGAACTCGGCCGCGATCTCGGCCTGTGTCATGTTCCCGAAGAACCGCAGCAGCAGGATGTGCTTCTCGCGGGACGGGAGCGCGTCGATGAGCGGCTTGACGGCCTCCCTGTCGACCATGGTGCTCAGCGTGTCGTCGTCCTCCGGGATGACGTCGCCGAGCGAGGCGGCGTCGTCGTCGGTGCCCAGGGGCGCGTCCAGCGAGAGCGTGCTGTAGGCGGCGGAGGCGTCGAGCGTCAGCAGGACGTCCTCCTCGCTGATGTTCATCTTGGCGGCCAGCTCCGCCACGGTCGGGGACCTGCCGAGGTCCTGGCTGAGGTCCGCGACCAGCCGGTTCAGCTCGGAGCGCCGCTCCTGGTAAAGCCGGGGCACCCGGATGGCCCAGGTACGGTCACGGAAGTGCCGTTTGACCTCGCCGGTCATCGTCACCACCGCGTAGCCCCTGAACGCGTGGCCGAGGCTCGGGTCGAAGCCGTTGACGGCCTTCATCAGACCGACGTACGCGGCCTGGAGGAGATCCTCCAGCGGTTCGCCGCGGTAGCGGTAGCGCCGTGCGATCTCCATGGCGAGCGGCCTGTGCATCTCGACGATGCGTTCGCGCAGGCGCTCCTTGTGACTGTCGGGTGTCTGCTCCCCGGCCATCTCGGCCAGGAGTTCTTCCGCGGTCATCTCCTCGAGGACGTATTCCTGCACAGCCATCGCTGCTCCTCATATGGATCGCAGGCGGCCTCCGGCAAAGCAAAAAAGCCCATGCAGAGGCACGCCTCGCTCTGGTCTCGAGACCGAAGCCCTCTGCTGGACTTCGCCTCCAGTATCCCCCCCTGTGGCGCGAAGTATTCCTCGATCGCGCGGGACAGTAGGGTTGCTCCGTGACAATGCCGGAGAACGGCGGGGAGCCGGTGGCGGCCCTGCGCCTGACGTCGTCGACTGTCGACGGGATCACCGTGGTCAGGGTCGACGGCGTGCTCGACGCCACGACACGCGCGCAGTTCGCCGACCATCTGGCGATGGCGGGCTCAGACCTGATCCTCGACCTGGCCGGGGTGACGTTCATGGACTCGCGCGCGCTCGGGCTGATCGTGCACCACTGGCAGACGAGCCTGGCGGCGGGGGCCACGTTCGCGCTGATCGGGGTCGAGTACTCCAAGTCCAAGGTGATGTGGATCACGGGGCTGGCGCAGCGGCTGCCGCTCTACGACACGCTGGACGACGCGCTGGCCGCCCGCAAATAGGGCCCCGCCCACAAAGTCCCGCCCGCAAACAGGATCCGCCCGCGAACGGGGTCCGGAGCAGGGTCAGCGGCCGGAAGACTTGCGCTGGTGCTCGTCCACCAGGAGCCTGGCGAGGTCGGCCACCTTGACCTGGTGGTGCTGGGAGATCCGGCGCAGCTCCTCGAAGGCGGCCTCGGCGGTGCACCCGCTGGTCTGCATGATGAGGCCCTTGGCCTGGTCGATGACCGCCCGTCCGGCCAGGGCCTCCTGGAGCTGCGCGGCGTCGGTACGCACCTCCTCGAACTCCCAGATGTTCGCCATGGCCACGCCGACCTGCTCGGCCAGCATGTCGGCGAGGAAGCCGGCCCCCTGGGGGGAGAACGCCCCCGGGCGTACCGAGTAGAGCCCGACGACCAGCAGCGCGGGCGGCGCCTCGATGGGCACGACGAGCGCCGAGCGCACGCCCCAGCGGGTGGCCAGCGCGTCGTAACGCGGCCAGCGCGTCTCTTTGAGCACATCTGTCACTGTGGCGCGCCCGCCGCTCTGCCTGGCCTCGATGGAGGGGCCCTCCCCCAGCTCGCGTTCGCCCTCGACGAGCAGGATCAGCTCGCTGTGCGAGCCGGAGACCAGCACCCGGTGGTCGCGCCAGTGTTCGGCGGAGGCCCCCGAGCAGCCGGGTACGCCCGCCGCCAGCGCCGTGGTGAGACCGCGCAGCACGCTCTCCGTCGAGGTGCCCTCGCCCAGCCTGCCCAGCGCGGCGAGATCGCGGGCGAGACCGGGGGTGATCATAGCGGTCGATTCCATGGTGAAAGGGTTCTACCCGGCTGATTCCATAGCAAGATGCTTCTACCCCTTATGGCTGGCATTATCCCGGGTGGCGTAGCGTCAGACCATGACCATGCCGGACCTCGAACACGCCCTGGACGCGCTGACCGCACGCGTGTCCTCGTTGCATGACGCGAGGGCCGCATACCCCGCCGACCTGGCGCCCACGCTCGACGCCGCGCTGGCCGAGCTGGACACCGCCGCCGAGTTGCTGGCCGAGGCCCGCGAGGAGCTGCGCAAGGCGCCCAAGCGCGCGGGCGGCAAGAAGGACGGCACGCAGCGGGAGCTGAAGCTGCTGCGCCAGGTCCTGCGGGCCTTCCCGGTGCCGGTCATCGTGCTCGACGGCGGCGGTGTGGTCAGGCGGATCAACCCCGAGACCGCGCGCCTGCTGGGCAGCCCCGACGGCTATCTCGTGGGCCGGTCGTTCCCGCTGCTGGTGGACGTGTCGCGGCGGGCGGCGTTCCGCTCGCACCTGACGTCGGTGCTGCAGACCGGGCAGCCGACGGCGTTCGAGACCAGGCTGGCGCACCAGGGGCGCACGCACACCGTGCAGCTCGCGCTGACCAGGCTGACGATGCCGGGCGAGCCGCAGCAGATGGTGGCGGCGGTGGCGCTGCCGACCGAGGTGCGGCTCCCCGAGCCGGGCGCGCGGCGGCCCGAGCTGACCGACGGCGCGCTGCTGCTGGCCGCGGCCAGGCGGCAGGACCTGCTGACCAGGATGGCCGGGCTGCTGCTGGACGAGGAGGCGCTGCTGCGCCCGGTCGCGCTGCAGCGGGCGATGCGGCTGCTGGCGGCGGAGTGGGCCGACTGGGTGATCGCCGACATGGTACGCGACGGGACGCCGCGCCGTTCGTCCGTCATGGCGCCCAAGGATCAGCCGCTGGGCGACCTCGTACGGCAGGTGGAGTCGGCCGATCCAGCGGGCGGCCAGGTGGTGGCGCAGGTGCTGGAGCGCGGCTCCGGCGTCGTGCTGGAGATGGTGGACGACGAGACGCTGCTCGGCTTCTGCGCCGAGGGGCCGCTGCTGACGGCGATGGGCGCGGGGTCGCTGGTGTGCGTGCCCATCGGGCGTTCCGACGGCGTGCTGACGCTCGTGCGTACGCTCGACAAGCCCCCGTACGCGCTGGCCGACCTGGCCGTCATGCAGGAGGTGGGCCTGCAGATCGGCCTGGCCGTACGCGCGCAGGGCAGCTTCCAGAGCCGTTCGCGGGCCGCCGACGCGCTGTCGGCCAGCGTCGCCCCGCGCAACCTGCCCGACGTGCCCGGCTACGAGGCGGCGGCCGTCTACCACCCGGGATCCTCGGTGGGGGCCGAGTTCTACGACGTGTTCCCCGTCGCGCACGGGTGGGGGTTCGCGCTGGGCGGGGCGGCGGGCAAGGGCGAGGAGGCGGCCTCGGTCAGCGCCATGGTACGCGGCGGCCTGCGGGTGCTCAGCGTCTGGGAGTCCGATCCCGACCTGGTGATGCGCAAGGTCAACGAGGCCCTGGTCGCGCAGGGCACGGGCATGTTCGTGATGGCGGTGGCGGGGTTCGTCAGAGGGCGCGAGATCCGGCTGTCGTCGGCCGGGCACCATCCTGCGGCGATGCTCCAGCCGGACGGCGGTGTGCGCTTCACCGCGGGCGGCGGGGTGCCGCTGGGCATCTCGCCGGAGGCGGAGACCGAGGTGGAGACGCTGACGGTGGCCGCGGGGGAGACGCTCGTGCTCTATTCGGAGGGCCTGGTCTCCTCGCGCGACGAGCGCGGCGAGCCGTACGGGGAGGAGCGGCTGGCCGACGTGCTCAGCCGGTGCGCGGGGCAGTCGCCGTCCACCGTGGTCAAGACGGTGGAGGCGGACCGGCACGCGTTCTCGGGAGGCCGGGTCTGGGATGAGATCGTGGTTTTCGCGCTCCGAGGTGTCTGATCTGCGGTGGTTTGCGATCGCCGGATACCTGGGTATGGTCGAAATCGGAGAACGACGTGCCTAAGACGCAGGCACACCTTCGAGGCTTTCCACGCTGAGGTGTGCCATGAATATCGCGATCGTCGCTTCCGCCAACGGCAACCAGCGCCATCGCATCGTGTCGGTGGCCCGCGAGCTGGGCCGCGAGCACCACGTCACCATCTACTCCCGCCGTGACAGCGCGGAGGGCAAGCCCAAGACGCGGGTGGCCCCGGGAGTCACGCTGGAGCACATCGACGCAGGCCCGGCCAAGGAGCTGGCCGCCGACGACCTGGTGCCGTACCTCAACGAGGTGGGCAACCAGCTCATGCGGCGCTGGAGCCAGGACCGGCCGGACGTCATCCACGCGCACTCGTGGACCGGCGGGCTGGTCGCGGTGGCGGGGGCCGAAGGGCTGGGCGTCCCGGTGACACAGACGTTCCACACGGTCGACGCCACGCACCTGGAGCTGGAGCGGGCGCTCGGCCGCCGGGCCGACGCGGTCATCGCCGGCTCGGGTGACGAGGAGTCGGCGCTGATCCGGCTGGGGGTGCCGCGCGGCAACATCGCCGTGGTGCCGTACGGCGTGGACACGGAACGCTTCCAGCGCCGTGGCCCGATCGCCACGCGGGGCACGCGCAAGCGCCTGCTGCACCTCGGGCCGCTGACGATCGAGCGCGGCGCGCACACCGTCGTACGCGCGCTGCAGGGCCTCGACGACGTCGAACTCGTCATCGCGGGCGGGCCCGAGCCCGAGGAGCTCGACGAGGACAGGGACGCGCGCCGCCTGCGCGCGCTGGCCGACCAGCTCGGCGTGGCCGACCGGGTGACGCTGCTCGGCCAGGTGAAGCGGGCCGCGGTGCCCAAGCTGATGCGCAGCGCGGACGCCGTGGTGACGGTGCCGCGCGAGGCCGTGACAGGGGTCGTCGCGCTCGAGGCGATGGCCTGTGGCGTGCCCGTGATCGCCTCTGCCGTGGGGGCCCACCTCGACTCCATCATCGACGGCGTCACCGGCCTGCTGGTGCCGCCGGACCGGCCCGCGCGCACCGCGCGGCTGGCCCGCGAGCTGCTGTACGACCCCACGCTGCGGACCGCGCTCGGCTACGCGGGCGCCGACCGGGCGCGCTCGCGCTACTCGTGGGAGCGGGTGAGCCAGGAGCTGGTACGGGTCTACGAGGCCACCCGCGCCTGACCCTTCCACCCGCCTGGTCCGGCGTGGGAAGGGCTGAGCGAAGGCGAACCGGCGAGGCGCGAAAATCGAGGGGCGCCGGGCGATGAGTTTCCGTCGCCGTACCGGTCTGCACAGCAGACGCGAAAAAGGAGCCTTCACATGTCCCACACCCTTGAGGTGCCCGGCGCCGTCCTGCACTACGACGTGCGCGCGGCCGAGGCGAGCGGCAGGCCGGTCCTGCTCATGGTCGGGTGCCCGATGGACGCCACCGGGTTCACCGCCCTGGCCGGTCTCTTCCAGGACCGTACGGTGGTGACGTACGACCCGCGCGGCATCGGCCGGAGCGAGCGGACCGACGACGCCCGCGAGTCGACGCCCGACCAGCACGCCGACGACCTGCACCGGCTGATCGAGGCGCTCGGCGCCGGGCCGGTGGACGTGTTCGGCAGCAGCGGCGGGGCCGTCAACGGGCTGGCGCTGGTGGCCAGGCATCCCGAGCAGGTGCGTACGCTGGTCGCGCACGAGCCGCCGGCCGCCCAGGCCCTGCCGGACCGGGAGAACGCGCTGGCCGCCGTGCTGGACATCCGCCGGGCGTACGAGCGTGACGGGTTCGGCGCGGCGATGGCCAAGTTCGTCGCGGTCACCGGTCTGCGCGGCGAGATCCCCGCCGACTTCGCCGACCGGCCCGCCCCGAGCATCCCCGGGATGCCGGAGCACGACGACGGCACCGGGAACGACCCGTTGTTCGGGCAGAACCTCATCGCCGTCACCCACTACGAGCACGACTTCGGCGCGCTGCGCGCCGCCTCGACGCGGGTCGTGATCGCGGTGGGCGCCGAGTCGGAGGGCGAGATGGCGCGCCGCTCGGGCGAGGCGGTCGCCGAGCGCCTCGGTACGAAGCCCGTCGTCTTCCCCAGCCACCACGGCGGCTTCATGGACGACACGTTCGGCATGGCCGGCGAGCCGGAGGCGTTCGCCGTCAGCCTGCGTCAGGTCCTCGACGACTAGCCTGCCGCGCCGCCGCCGGACCCCGAGCCGCCTTCAGGCCCCGGGGTCGGCGACGAGCAGGTGGGCGGCCTTGAGGCCCAGGTGCACCGCCAGCCGGTCGTCGCCGTCGGAGAGGTCGCGGTGCGTGAGCCGTTCGGCCTTGCCCAGCCGGTAGTAGAGCGTCTGGCGGTGCACGCCCAGCTCGGCGGCCGTCTTCTGGACGTGCCCGCCGCGGTCGAGGTAGACCTCCACGGTCTGGGCCAGCTCGGCGTCGAGCGCCGCGGTCTCGGCGGCCAGCTCGCGCAGGTCGGCCTGGCCGAGGCGGGCCAGCAGCCGGTGCACGCCCAGGTCCTCCCAGCGGGCGACCGGCCCGTAGCGGGGGAAGTGCTCGGCGACGCGCAGCGCCTGACGGGCCTCGCGCCAGCTCAGCCAGGCGTCGGCCGGGTCGGACCTGGCGGCGCCGAGGCCGGCCGCGGTGCCGTACGCGCCGCGCATGGTCTGGGCCACCTCACCCGCGAGGTGGGCGGGGGCGAGCAGGGCGACCGGCGAGCCTGGCCTGGCCAGGACGCCGCGCGGCAGCGTCCAGAGGGCGGCCACGCGCTCCTGCGACTCGCGTACGGCGATGGCCGCCACCGGGCCGCTCACCTCCAGCGAGACGCCGGCGCGTTCCTCGGGGTCGGCCGAGAACAGGGCGCGCAGGCCGCGTCCGAGGTCCTGCCTGCTCCTGGCCTCCTGCGCGAGTTCGGCGGCGGCCCTGGCCACCAGCGGCGCGGCGGTGGCGAGCCGCGCGTCGGTCAGCTCGCCCGAGTCGAGCAGCCACAGGTAGCCGTAGGTGACGTCGGCGTGGCGCAGCGGCCAGCAGACTCTGGCCAGGACCTTCAGCTCGGCGTCGGCGGGGATCCTGACCGGGCCGCCGGCGCGGGCGATGCCGTAGCGCTCGAAGTAGTCGCGCACCTCGCCGCTGGCCCGCCGGCGCAGGATCGACTCCTGGCGGACCGTGTCGATGTCGCCGTGCTGCGCGCCGTAGGCCAGCAGCCGGAACGAGCGGTCCTCCAGCGTCGCGGACGCCCCCAGGCGGGCGGCGATCTCGTCGACGATCTCTTGTAGGTCTGCCGAGTTGTGCATTTGTACGACAGCCTCCCACACCCGGCGTTACGCGCGTCGATGGCCCCCTCTGAGCTGCGTTTTTACACTTGGGGGCATGCTGGGTCAACTGCTGCTCGCCGCTTCCAGGAGCGGTGCCGTACGCCGCGCCGTGTCGGGTTTCACGCCCACGAAGAAGGTCGTGAAGCGGTTCGTCGCGGGTGAGAGCGTCCAGGAGGCCCGCGACGCCGTCGAACGGCTGCGCGACGCCCGGCTCGCCGTGACCGTCGACCACCTCGGCGAGGAGACCCTCGACGCGCGGGACGCCGAGGCCACCGCCGACGCCTACCTCGCGCTGCTCCAGGCGATCAGGCCGCTGGGGCTCGGCTCCCGGGGCGAGGTGTCGGTCAAGCTGTCGGCCGTCGGGCAGCGGCTCGACGACGCCATGGCGCTCGAGCACGCCCGCGAGATCTGCGCCGCCGCCGCGGCCGGCGGCTCCACCGTCACGCTCGACATGGAGGACCACACCACCGTCGACTCGACGCTGTCGATCCTGCGCAAGCTGCGGGAGGACCATCCGGCGACGGGCGTGGCGATCCAGGCGTACCTGTTCCGCAGTGAGCAGGACTGCCGCGACCTGGCCTCGGAGGGCTCCCGCGTACGGCTGGTCAAGGGTGCCTACCGCGAGCCCGCCTCGGTCGCCCACCAGGGCAGGGCCGCCGTCGACCGGGCGTACGCGCGATGCCTGCGCATCCTCATGGCGGGGCAGGGGTACCCCATGGTGGCGACGCACGACGACCGCATGATCGCGATCACGGAGCTGCTCGCCGACCGGTTCGGGCGGGCGATCGGCGACCACGAGTTCCAGATGCTCTACGGAATCAGGACCGACCGGCAGGAGGCCCTGGCCGGGGCCGGTCACACGGTCCGCGTCTACGTGCCGTACGGAGACGACTGGTACGGCTACTTCATGCGCCGCCTGGCGGAGCGGCCGGCCAACGTCGCCTTCTTCCTTCGTGCCCTTGGGGGTAAGTAAATGGATGCCATCAGCAACGTTCCCGTGCCCGCGAACGAGCGCGTGTCCGGCTACGCGCCCGGCAGCAGCGAGCGGGCGGCGCTGGAAGACCGCATCAAGGAGCTGGCCGGGTCGTCGCTCGACCTGACCATGACGATCGGCGGCGAGCAGCGCCTCGGCGGCGGCGCCCCCATTGACGTGGTTCAACCGCACAACCACGCCGCTGTCCTGGGCCGTACCAACGACGCTACGGCCCAGGACGTGCAGGACGCCGTCGACGCGGCGCTGCGGGCCGCGCCCGCCTGGCGGGCGTTGGCGTTCGACGAGCGGGCGGCGATCTTCCTGAAGGCGGCCGACCTGCTGTCGGGCCCGTGGCGGGCGACGCTGAACGCGGCGACCATGCTGGGCCAGTCGAAGTCGGTGCAGCAGGCGGAGATCGACGCGGCCTGCGAGCTGATCGACTTCCTCCGGTTCAACGTGGCCTACGCCCGTCAGCTCTACGCCGACCAGCCGATCTCGTCGCCTGGCGTGTGGAACAGGATGGAGTACCGGCCGCTCGAAGGGTTCGTGCTGGCGATCACGCCGTTCAACTTCACGGCCATCGCCGGGAACCTGCCGACGTCGGCCGCCCTGATGGGGAACGTCGTCGTCTGGAAGCCGTCGCCCACCCAGCAGTTCGCCGCGCACTTCACGATGCGGCTGCTGGAGGCGGCCGGGCTGCCCCCCGGGGTGATCAACCTGGTCACCGGCGACGGGCAGGCCGTCTCCGCGGCCGCGCTCACCCACCCGGCGCTGGCCGGCGTCCACTTCACCGGCTCGACCGCGACGTTCCAGCACCTGTGGCACACGATCGGCACGAACATCTCCGGCTACCGCACCTATCCGCGCCTGGTCGGGGAGACCGGCGGCAAGGACTTCGTGCTCGCCCACCCCTCCGCCGACCCGGCGGTCCTGACCACGGCGCTGGTCAGGGGCGCGTTCGAGTACCAGGGGCAGAAGTGCTCGGCCGCCTCGCGGGCGTACGTGCCGCGCTCGGTCTGGAACCGCCTGCGTGACGACTTCGTCTCCGCGGCCGAGTCGCTGACCGTGGGCGACGTCACGGCCGACGTGTCGACGTTCATGGGCGCGGTCATCGACGGACGGGCCTTCGCCAAGCACAAGGAGGCCATCGACCGGGCGCGGGCGGCCTCGAACATCGACGTGCTCACCGGCTCGTACGACGACTCCGTCGGCTACTTCGTCAAGCCGACCATCATGGAGTGCGCCGACCCCGCCGACGAGATCTTCGTCAAGGAGTACTTCGGGCCGATCCTCGGCGTGCACGTCTTCGAGGACCGCGACTTCGACAGGGTGCTCGACCAGATGGAGGGCGTCGCCCCGTACGCGCTGACCGGGTCGATCGTCGCCCAGGACCGGTACGCGATCGCCGCCGCCGCCGAGCGGCTGCGCTTCGCGGCGGGCAACTTCTACGTCAACGACAAGCCGACGGGCGCGGTCGTGGGCCAGCAGCCGTTCGGCGGCGGGCGCGCCTCGGGCACCAACGACAAGGCCGGCTCGATCTTCAACCTGACGCGCTGGGTGAGCGCCCGCGCGATCAAGGAGACGTTCGTGCCTCCGACCGACCACCGCTACCCGCACATGGGCTGAACACCCCTCCTCAGCCCATCTACGGCGAGAGCCCCCGGCCTGCCCCGGGGGCTCTCGGCGTTCCGTCCAGGGCGCGGCGCCCCTCTGCTTCGCCGGTGGACGTGGCGTAATGTGCAATGACCGTGTCGTTGACGCCATGGGCGGGTCCCGCCCAGCATGAAGACATGCAACGACGGGTCCTGATCGTCGTCTTCCCCGGGTTCCAGCTCCTCGACATGGCCGGCCCCGCCGACGTGTTCGCCACGGCCGGGCTGCTCGCGCCGGAGCATCCGTACGCGGTGGAGGTGGTGGCGCCGGGGGGCGGGGCCGTACCGGCGGGCAACGGCGTCACGGTGACCGCCGCCGCGCTCGGCGAGACCACGGGCCCGGTCGACACGCTGCTGGTGGCGGGCGGTCCCGCGCTGCCCGCGCGGCTGGCCGACCGGGAGCTGGTCGCGGGCGTCGCCCGTCTGGCCGCCGGCGCCCGCCGGGTCGCCTCGGTCTGCAACGGCGCGTTCCTGCTGGCGGAGGCCGGGCTGCTGGACCGCCGCCGGGCCACCACGCACTGGCTGTCGGCCGGGGAGCTGCAGAGCCGGTACGCGGGCGTCGAGGTGGACGCCGAACCCCTCTACATCGAGGACGGCCACGTCTGGACCTCCGCCGGCGTGCTGTCGGGCGTGGACCTGGCGCTCGCACTGGTGGCCAGGGACCACGGCCACGCCCTGGCCGGCGACGTCGCCCGCGGCCTCGTGGTCTACCTGCACCGGCCGGGCGGGCAGAGCCAGTTCAGCGTGCCCATGCGGGCCATGACGCCGCGCAGCGAGCCGCTCAGGGAGTTGCAGACCTACATCGACGCGAACCCGGGCGCCGACCTGAGCGTGCCCGCGCTCGCCGTACGCGTCGGGATGAGCGCGCGCCACTTCTCGCGCGTCTTCACCGAGCAGACCGGCCTGCCCCCCGGCCGGTACGTCGAGCGCAGCCGCGCCGACACCGCCAGGCGGCTGCTGGAGCTGACCGGCCTGCCCCTGGAGGCGGTGGCCAGGGAGTCGGGGCTGGGCTCGCCGGAGACGCTCTACCGCGTCTTCCGGCGGCACTGGCGGGTCTCGCCGGGCGACCACCGCCGCAGATTTCAGTCGAAGGAAAGGTGAGACGACATGCACATCGCGATTCCGCTCTACCCCCGGTTCACGGCGCTCGACGCGGTGGGGCCGTACCAGGTGCTGTCCTTCGCGCCGGGCTGCACGGTCACGTTCGTGGCCGCCGAGCCGGGGCCCGTCGGCGACGACCACGGAACGTTCCTGCTGACCGCCACGGCCTCGTACGAGGACGTGCCCGCGCCGGACGTGATCGTGGTCCCCGGCGGCAGCGGCACGTTCGAGTCGCTGGCGGACGCGGACCTGGTCGCCTGGATCAGGCGGGCCGACCGGCACACCCGGTGGACGACGTCGGTGTGCAGCGGCTCGCTCCTGCTCGGCGCGGCCGGGCTGCTGCAGGGGCTCAAGGCCACCTCCCACTGGGCGCTGCTCGACGAACTGCGCCGCTACGGGGCCGAGCCGGTGAGCGAGCGCGTGGTCACCTCCGGCAAGACCGTGACGGCGGCGGGGGTGTCGGCGGGCATCGACATGGCGCTGACGCTGCTGGCCCAGGCCAAGGACGTGGAGACGGCGCAGAGCGTGCAGCTCCTGATCGAGTACGACCCGCAGCCGCCGTTCGACACCGGCTCGCCCAGGTCGGCCCCGGAGGGCCTGGCCGAGCGCGCCCTCAGCCTCCTCCCCTCACCGACGCAGTCCTGACCGGCACTCCCCTGGATCTTCGCCGCGCCGTCCGGTTCCGCGCTCAGCGGTCGCGGACGGCGCCCAGGGGGAGGACGTCGAAGTGCACGATCACGTGCCCGGCCGGCTCCTCCCCCTCGGGGTGCTCGTCCTGCCGCTCGTCCGACAGCGCCCGGTAGCGCTCCAGCACCCCGAACACCTCGTCGCGCATCCGCGCCGTCTCCTCCGCCGTGAGCCGCAGGGACCGCCGCCCGAACCCGCCGGCCTGGACCCACTCCTCCGGCGCCCGGTCGCCCTCCTGCCGCCACCGGGACAGCTCCGCGCCGCGCTGGCGTACGAGGTCGTCGAGCAGGTAGTCGAGCGCGCCGGCCGCCTCGGGGTCGGCGGGCGGGCCGCCGAAGGAGAAGCCGCCGGGCGTGACCCGCCAGTACTTCTCCTTGCCCCGCCCCATCCCCTGCACCACCTCGATCATGCCGTGCTTGGCCAGCTCTCGCAGGTGGTAGCTGGTCGCGCCGCTGTTCTGCGCCAGGAGGGCGGCGAGCCGGGTCGCCGTGGAGGGGCCGTTCTCGTCGAGAAGCTCGTAGATCCGCAGCCGCATGGGGTGCGCGAAGGACTTCAGGGCGTTCGCGTCGAGCGTACGGGCGGAGAAGCTCTTGATCTGCATCCCGTGCAAGCCTATCTTTGCAAAGAAACGTATGCACACTTTCCCTTACACACTATCGGAGTGAGACGTGGCCGGTCTTGGGCGATCGTTCGCCTTCCTGTGGTCGTCCACCGCCCTGTCCAACCTGGCCGACGGCGTGCTGAAGGTCGGCGCGCCGCTGCTGGCCGTGTCGATGACGCGCTCCCCTGCCCTGGTCTCCCTCGTCGGGGCCGCGGCCACGCTGCCCTGGCTGGCGCTGGCGCTGCACGCGGGGGCGCTGGCCGACCGGGCCGACCGCCGCCGGATCATGGTCAGGGCCAACCTCGTACGCGCCGCGATCCTCGGCACCGCCACGCTGCTGGCCGCCCTCGGCCTGCTCAACCTGTGGCTGCTGCTGGCCGCCGTGCTGCTGGCGGGGGTGAGCGAGGTCTTCGCCGACCTCTCCGCGCAGTCCATCCTGCCCATGGCCGTCCGCACGAACGACCTGACCAGGGCGAACGGCCGCGTCTCCACGGCCCAGATGATCGGCAACGACTTCGTCGGCGCCCCCGTGGCGGGCCTGCTGGTGGTGTCGCTGCCCGCCGCCCTCTACGGGGCGCCCGCCCTCCTGTACGCCCTCGCGGGGCTGCTCCTGCTGGGCATGCGGGGCGCGTACCGGGTGGACGGCCCGCGGGAGCGGCGGCCGATGCGCGCGGAGATCGCCGAGGCCCTGCGCTACCTGTGGTCCCATCGCGTCCTGCGGAGCCTGGCGATCACCGCGGGCCTGCTCAACTTCGCCAACTCCGCCTACTTCGCCGTGTTCGTGCTGTGGGCGGTCGGCGACGGGTCCGCCATCGGCCTGGCGCCCGGCGAGTACGGCCTGATGACCACCGCCTTCGCAGTCGGCGCCGTGCTGGGCTCGCTGCTGTCGGGCCGGGCGGCGGCCTGGTTCGGCGAGTTCAGGGCGCTGCTCGGCAACTGGCTGCTCAGCAGCCTGCTGCTCCTGGTGCCGGTGCTGGCGCCGTCGCCGTGGGCGCTCTACCCGACGGCCGTCCTGTGGGGGCTGATCGGCGCGGCGGGGAACGTCCTGGTGATCTCGGCCAGGCAGCGGCTGATCCCGCCGGAGCTGCTCGGCCGGGTCAACTCGGCCTACCGGCTCGTCGGGATGGGCGGCATGCCGGTCGGAGCGGCTCTGGGAGGCGTCGTGGCCGAGTTCGCGGGGCTCGCGGCCGTCCTCGTGGGCGCCACGGGAGTATGTCTGGCGGGGGTCTTCCTGGTGTGGCGCGCCCTGTCGGACCAAATTTCTGGGCCTCTGACCAGCGCGCCTACACTTTCCGACATATCCAGATCACGTTAGGCACCCTAGAGCCTGGGTGGAAGTGACATGATTATCCCCGAGCTTGAGGGGATGGTATGCGGCAGATCGGCGGACGGTATCTCCTGAACGAGGAGGCCGGTCGTGGGGGTATGGGAGTCGTCTGGCGGGCGTTCGATCAGCTCCTCCACCGTACGGTGGCGCTCAAGGAGCTGACCTTGGCCGGTGAGGTCGAGATGGTGCGCCGCCGGGTGTTGCGTGAGGCCAGGATGGCCGCCGGGCTGACGCATCCCAACATCGTCACGGTGCACGACCTGATCGAGGAGGGCGGCAAGCTCTGGATCGTGATGGAGTACCTCGACGGGCTCTCGTTGCACCAACTGCTCTCCCAGGTGGGCACGCTGCCCGCGCAGTCGGTGGTGGCGATCGGGCAGCACCTGCTCGCGGCGCTGCGCACCGCGCACCAGGCGGGCGTGCTGCACAGGGACGTCAAGCCCGCCAACGTCATGCTGACCGGTGACCGCGTGGTGCTGACGGACTTCGGCATCGCAACCGCCGAGGGCGACATCCGCATGACGACCTCGCGGCGTCTGCGCGGCACGCCCGCGTTCATGGCCCCCGAGCGCCTGCACGGCGGCCCGGCCAGCAAGGAGGCCGACATGTGGTCCTTCGGGGCCACGCTCTACAGCGCGATCGAGGGTCAGCCGCCCTACCCCGGGCAGGACGCCGCGACGGTGCTCGGGATGGCCAGGAGCGGCCCCTACCCGCCGCCCCGGCGGGCCGGGGTGATGCGGCCGCTCATCGAGGGGCTGCTGCACCGCGACCCGGTGCGCCGGTTCACGCCCGAGCAGACGGCCGGGTTGCTGGCGGGCATGCGGGCCAGCGCGTACCAGGCGGCCATCTGACGGCGCGCCGCGCACAAGGCCGCTATCTGACGACGCGCCGCGTACCAGGCGGCCATCTGACGACGTGCCGCGCACCAGGCGGCCGTCCGACGTGCGGGGCGGCGACCACCTGCCCCGCCTGAGCGCCCGCGGAAACGTGCCGGGCGCTCACGACAGACGACAGCGCCGCGGCTAGTCCGCCTTCTGGGCGCGGGCCTCGGCCTCGGCGGCGTCCATGGCCGCCGCCTCCTCCGGCGTCGGAGCCGAGCCCCCGAGGTGGGCCGGCTGCCACCACACCCCCGGCGGCACCTCCGGATAGGTGCGCTGCGCCCGGTCGACCAGCTCCGACAGCCGCCGGTGCAGGTCGGCCGTGTGGTCGTTGACGTTCTCGCCCCGCTTGGGATAGATCGGCTCGCCCACCAGGATGGTGAGCGGCACGTGCCGCTGCAGCAGCTTGCGCGGGCGTCCCTTGGTCCACAGCCGCTGGCCGCCCCACAGCCCGACCGGGATGACGGGCGTGCCGGTCGCCTGGGCCATCCGGATGGCGCCGCTCTTGATCTCTTTGACGGTGAACGAGCGGCTGATCGTGGCCTCGGCGAAGACGCCCACCACCTCGCCCGCCTTCAGCATCCGCAGCGCCGTGGCGTACGAGCCGGCCCCGGCCCCCCGGTCCACCGGGATGTGGTGCATGCCGCGCATCAGCGGCCCCGAGACGGGGTGCTCGAACACGTCGTGCTTGGCCATGAAACGCACCAGCCGCTTCGAGGGCAGCGCGGCGAACCCGGCGAAGATGAAGTCGAGGTAGCTGACGTGGTTGCTGACCAGCACCGCTCCCCCCGACCGCGGCACGTGCTCGGTCCCCTCCATGTGGAAGCGGATGTCGAGCACGCGAAAGAGGGTCCGCGCGGCGGCGATCACCGGCGGGTACACGATCTCAGCCATGAAGCAGACCGTAACCTACTCAGGCGGGTTTGACGGTAGTCGGGAGGCTGACCATGCCCCTGACATTGCCCACGCCCAGTACCAGGCGGCGCAGAGCAGGTGGGTGGTGGTCTCCGCGCCCGCGCCGATCACCCGCCGAGCGAGACGATGCCCTTGACGCCCTCCTCCGACATCTGGCCCTCGGGGTCGTAGGCGAGCACGAGGCTGGAGTCGCGCCGCACGTTCGCCCGTTCCGACGGCGGCACCCCACCAGCTCGGAGATCACGTCGAGCGGCAGCCTCGCCGCGAGGTCACGGGCGAAGTCGAACGTCCCCCGCTCCGTGGCCCGCTCGATGTGGCCGCGGACGATCTGCCTGATCATGGGTTCGAGTGCGGCCACCCTGCGCGGCGTGAAACCGCGCGAGACGGCGGCGCGCATGCACGCCGCCCACGCTACGACGCTTGCGCGGTCGTGAAAACGGGCAGATGTTGTGACCATGAAGAAGCTCATCAACGCGGCCGACTCGGTCGTCGCCGACGCGCTCACCGGCGTGGCCGCGGCCCATCCGTCGCTGAGCGTCCGCGACCAGGTGGTCTACCGCGCCGAGGGCCCGCGCCCCGGGAAGGTGGGCCTGGTCTCCGGCGGCGGCTCCGGCCACGAGCCGCTGCACGTGGGCTTCGTCGGCCACGGCATGCTCGACGCCGCCTGCCCCGGCGAGATCTTCACCTCCCCCGGCCCCGACCCGATCATCGCGGCCACCACGGGCGTGGACGGCGGCGCCGGGGTGCTGCACATCGTCAAGAACTACACCGGCGACGTGCTCAACTTCGAGATGGCCGCCGAACTGGTCGAGGGCGTCGAGGTGGTCAGTGTGCTGGTGGACGACGACGTCGCCGTCCAGGACTCCCTCTACACGGCGGGCCGCCGCGGCACCGGGGCGACCGTCTTCGTGGAAAAGATCGCGGGCGCGCTGGCCGAGGAGGGCGCGCCGCTGACCGAGGTGGCGGCCGTGGCGGGCGAGGTGAACGAGCGCAGCCGCTCGTTCGGCATCGCGCTGACCTCCTGCACTCCCCCGGCCGCGGGAAAGCCCATCTTCGACCTGCCGGAGACGGACGTGGAGCTGGGCATCGGCATCCACGGCGAGCCGGGGCGGGCCCGGGTGCCCATGGCGTCGGCGCACGAGCTGGCCGGGGTGGCGATGGAGGCCGTCCACCGCGACCTGCCGCTGCGCGGCGACCTGCTGGTGCTGGTGAACGGCATGGGCGGCACCCCGCTCCTGGAGCTGTACGTGGTCTTCGCGGAGGTGGTGGCGTTCGCCGAGGGCAAGGGGGCACGCGTGGCCCGGTCGCTGGTGGGCAACTATGTGACGAGTCTCGACATGCAGGGTTTCTCCGTCTCGATCTGCCTGCTCGACGACAGGCTGACCGGCCTGTGGGACGCACCGGTCGAGACACCCGCGCTGCGCTGGGGGCGATGATGGACACCGAGTTGTTCGTGGCCTGGTTCGAGGAGGCCGCCAGGCTGATCCACCGCGACCGCGACCGGCTGACCCGGCTCGACGCGGCGATCGGCGACGCCGACCACGGCACGAACCTCGACCGCGGCCTCACCGAGGTCCGCAAGGTGCTGGCCGACTCGGCGCCGGGCTCGGCCGCGGAGGTGCTGACGACGGCGGGCACGACGCTGATCCGCCGGGTCGGCGGCGCCTCCGGCCCGCTGTACGGGTCTGCGTTCCGGCAGATGGGCAGGACGCTGACGTCGCCGGTGACGCTGGCCGGGTTCGCCGGCGCGTTCGAGGAGGGCGTGGTGGCGGTCGAGCGGCTGGGCAAGGCCGCCCTGGGCGACAAGACCATGGTGGACGCGCTGGCCCCCGCCTCCCGCGCGCTGGCCCTGGCCGTACGCGACGGGGTGGGCGTGCGCAAGGCGCTCGACCAGGCGGCGCTCGCGGCCGTCGACGGCGCCAAGAGCACGATCCCCATGCAGGCCAGGCGAGGGCGGGCCAGCTACCTCGGCGAACGCAGCATCGGGCACGAGGACCCCGGCGCGGCCTCGGCGGCGCTGTTCATGGAGGCGCTGGCCACGGTGGCGGGATGACGTCCCCAGGTGACGCCGGCCGGACGGCGGGATGACGGCGGCGGGCAGATGTCGGTGCGATGGCGGGACGGCGTGATGGTGGGAGTCGTGCTGGTCTCGCACAGTGCGGGGCTGGCGGCCGAGGCGGTGGCGCTGGCCAGGGGCATCGCGGGCGAGGACGCGCCCATGGCGGCGGCGGGCGGCACGCAGGAGGGCGGGCTGGGCACGAGCGTGGACCTCGTCGAGGAGGCCGTGCGCCGCGTCGACCGGGGCCACGGCGTGGTGCTCATCCCCGACCTCGGCAGCTCGGTGCTGACCGCCCGGCTGCTGGCCGAGGCCGAACCGGGGGTGGTCGTGGCCGACGTGCCGTTCGTGGAGGGGGCCATCGCGGCGGCGGTGGCGGCGGGTGCGGGCGCTTCGCTGGCCGACGTCCTGGCCGCGGCGGAGGAGGCCCGTACCTACCGCAAGCTCTGACCCCCCCGGGCCCTCTCCCCCTCAGTGGCCTTTGAACGCCTCCTCCAGCCACCACGAGCCGTGTTCGCGCGTCACCTTGGCGTGCACCAGCAGCGGACGGTCGCGCGGACCGTCCAGCCACTCCGACACTCCCGCCAGGTCCGCCCGCCGAGTGACGGTCACGGCGGCCAGGCCGTGGCCCCTGGCGATGGCCGCCAGGTCGGCCGGGGGGAACGTGACGGTGCCGAGCGGGTGACCGTGCGGGCCGAAGTGGTGCACCTCGGCCCCGTACGCCTCGTCGTCGTAGACCACGATCACCATGGGAAGCCCGAGCCGGACCACGGTCTCCAGCTCGGCCAGGCCCATGAGGGCGCCGCCGTCGCCCAGCGCGGCCACCGGGAGCCGGTCGGGGCGGGCCACGGCCGCGCCGATCGCCGTGGCCAGGCCGAGCCCGATCGACTGGAACGCCTGGGTGAAGCAGAAACCTCCCTCGTCCGGGACGTCCATGAACATCGACGGGTAGCCCATGAAGTTTCCCGAGTCGATGGCGAGGACGCGTTCGCTCGGCAGGAGGCCGTCCAGGGCGATCGTCAGCGTCCGGGGGTCGATCCTGCCGTCGCCGCTCTCGTCCTCGTACGGGACCGCCTGCCAGCGTCCCTCGTCCCTGATGCGGGCGGCCAGCGCGGGCGAGCGGTAGCCCGCCTTCCCCGGCGTGAGACGGGCCGCCGCCGACCGGGCGACGTGCGCCACGTCGCCCACCACGCCCAGGTCGGCCGGGACGTGCGTCTTGAGCGCCGCCGCGTCGAGGTCGACCTTCGCCACCGTCGCGCCCGGTGAGATGAGGGAGCCGTGGCGGGTGGTCCACATGTTCAGGGCACACCCCCAGGCGACGACGAGGTCGGCGGCCCGGATCAGCTCGGCGGTCAGGGGCGTGGCGAAGCCGCCGGACACGTCGAGGTCCCACGGGCTGCCCCGGAAGAGCCCCTTGGCCACCGCGGACGTGGCCAGCAGCGCGCCCGTCCGCTCCGCCAGATCCACCAGCTCCCGGCGCGCGTGCCGGGCGCCGCGCCCGGCCACGAACACCGGCCGCTCCGCCGCCGCCAACGCCCCGGCCAGCTCGGCGACGCCGCCCACCGCCTCCTCGCCGGGCGACCCCCCATCCGCGCCGGACCAGGGCGACGGCAGGGGCCGGGTGGGAAGGTCGAGAGCGCCGTCGTACGGGGCCGCCTGGACGTCGAGGGGCAGGTTGAGCAGCACGGCCCGGCGCTCCTCCACCGCCACCCGATACGCCGCCACGACCTGCGCCACGGCCTGCGCGCTCCCCGTGACCCGCATCGGCACCGCGCCCACCGCCGCCGCCAGCCCCGCCTGGTCGATGTGGAAGTTCGACCGGACCTCCGTGGCCTCACCGGCCACGACGATCAGCGGGGTGCGGCTCTTGGCGGCCTCGGTGAGGCCGGTCATCGCGTTGGTGAGCCCCGGCCCCTGGTGCACCGACACGATCCCGGCCCGCCCGCTCATCCTGGCGTACGCGTCGGCCATGGTGGCGGCCCCGCCCTCGTGGCGGGCGGCGACGAAGCGCGCGCCGGCGGCCACGAGGGCGTTGGTGACGTGGAAGTTGCCGCTGCCGACCACTCCGAAGACGGTCTCGGCGCCGCAGGCGGCCAGGGCCCGGCCGACCGCCTCGGCGACGATCAACGTTCCACCAGGGCGAGCACGCGTACCGGGCTGCCCGAGCCGCCCACGATGGGCAGCGGCGGCGCGACCACGACGGCGCCGGTCACCGGCAGGCGGTCGAGGTTGCGGAGCTGGGTCAGTCCGTACTTGCCCGCGCCCAGCAGGAAGGAGTGGCAGGGGAAGGCCGGGTCGAAGGAGTGCGCGGCGCCCGCGTCGGTGCCCACGGTCTCGACGCCGATGCCGAGTACGGGGGTCTCGGACGCCAGCCACCGGGCGCACTCCACCGAGACGCCGGGGGTGTGGGGCCCGCTCTCGTCGGCGTTCAGGAAGGCGGCCTGGTCGGTGGAGCGGGCGTCCCAGCCGGTGCGGTAGAGCAGCCAGCCGCCGTCGGGGAGCGGGCCGTTGACCCGCTCCCACTCCTTGACGTGGTCGACCTGCAGGAGGAAGTCGGGGTCCTTGGACGCCTCGGCGGCGAGGTCGAGCACCACGGCGGGCGCGATGAGGCTGCGCGCGGGCACCTCGGAGACGTCCTGCCCGTCGCGGGCGGTGACCCAGTGGACGGGCGCGTCGAAGTGCGTGCCGGTGTGTTCGCCCAGGTGGAGGTCGTTCCAGTACCAGGCGGGGCCGCGGTCGTCGTAGCGGCTGATCTCCTCCAGCCGGAACGGGATCGTGTTGCCGAACGGCTCGGGCAACTGGAGGATCGGCGTGTCCGCCGTGAGGGGCGCGGTCAGGTCGATCACCTCGATCGCCCCGCTGCGTACGCTGTCCACAAAGCTCTGCAACACCGACATTTCTTCCTCCTTGGTGGGCTGAGCGCATCCTCCTACGCCCGCCCTACCAGTGCAAACACCGCTGTCAGCGGAGAAGCGGCGGCCCGGGGGGCGGCGGGCGGCCTCAGGAGCCGCCGTCCCTCCCGAGCAGGTCCTGTTCCGGCGGGCCCTGCGCGGGAGGGGTCTGGCCCGGCGGCGTCTGACCAGGTGGGGTCTGCTGCGGATTGGTCTGGCCGGGCGGCGTCTGACCGGGAGGGGTCTGACCAGGGGGCGTCTGCGCGGGAGGGGTCAGGCCGGGCGGCGTCTGGCTGGGGACGGTCTGCTGCGGCGGCGTCCCGGCGGGAGGGGTCGGGACGGGGTCGGAGGGGAGGGGGTCCTGCGGCAGGGCGGACTCGGTCTCCGTCACCGTGACCGTGGGCTCGGGCTCGGGCTCGGCCGCCGTCGTCTGCGCGCCGAAGCCCACGAACACGCCCAGCAGGAAGCCCAGCAGCGCGGCCAGCCCCGCGACGAGCACGATGATCGGCGGGCTGCTCGTCGCCGGAGGGTACGCGGGGTACTGGTCAGGGGGAGGGGGCCCGTACATCACGGACCAAGCCTGCCATCCCTGTCAACGACGGAGATAGTCGTCAGCGATGCAGATAGTCAACGAGCGACGCCTTCTCCGTCTCCAGCTCCTCGATGGCGCTCTTGACCACGTCGCCGATGCTGACGATGCCGACGAGCCTGCCGTTCTCGACCACGGGCAGGTGACGGAAGCGCTGCGTGGTCATCGTGCGCCGCACCGAGTCGACGTTCTCGTGCGGCCCGACCGTGGTGACCTCGGTGGTCATGATGGCCGAGACCGGCAGGTCGAGAACGGCCGCGCCGCGGTCGTGCAGGCGGCGCACGACGTCACGCTCGGAGACGATGCCCCCGATGGTGACCCCGTCGGAGGAGACGACGACGGCTCCGATGTTGTGCCCGGACAGCTCGGCGAGCAACTCCCGGACGGTCGCCCCAGGCGCCACGGTCGTCACGTCACTGCCTTTGTTACGAAGGATCGTTCCGATGAGCATGTGCACCACCTCTTTCCCTCATATTCCAAGCCTGCGTCCAGGCAAACAAGCCGGGGGGCGGGGAGTCAACCCGGGGCCCACGTAGGCTGCTCCCGTACCGAACACCGGATCGACACCCGAGGACCGCCGCATGAACGAGCCGCTCAACATCGGAAGCCACGATCTGCCCATCACCGACGAACTGGCCGCCTTCATGCGCACCGGCTGGGCGCGGGAGGGCAGGGCCGAGGTGAGCGCGCGGCCGATCGCGCCGTGGGCGGCCAAACGGCGGGCCACGCTGGCGCAGCGCTTCCCCGGCGAGCGGCTGGTGATCCCGGCGGGCACGCTGAAGGTGCGCAGCAACGACAGCGACTACCGGTTCCGGCCGCACAGCGCGTACTCGTACCTGACGGGCGCGGGCGAGTCGGACGACGTGCTGGTGATCGAGCCGTCCGGCCAGGCGGTCCTGTACGTCCGGCCGCGCGCCCCCCGCGAGGAGGGCGAGGAGTTCTACCGCGACCGCCGCTACGGCGAGTTCTGGGCCGGTCCGCGCCCCGACCTGGCCGAGGCCGCGGAGCTGTACCAGATCGAGTGCGCCCACATCCGCGATCTCGAGCTGGCGGGCCCGGCGCGGGTGCTGCGCGGGGTGGACGCCTCGGTCGACGCGGAGGTGCCCCGGGGCGCGGATGACGACGAGCTGGCATCGTTCCTGTCGGAGATGCGGCTGGTCAAGGACGAGTGGGAGGTGGGCGAGCTGCGCTCGGCCGTGGACGCGACCGTACGCGGCTTCGAGGACGTCGTACGCGCGCTCCCCCAGGCCCTCGGTCACCCGCGCGGCGAGCGGTACCTGGAGGGCGTGTTCGGGCTGCGTTCGCGGCTGGAGGGCAACGCGGCGGGCTACGAGAGCATCGTGGCCTCAGGGGCGCACGCCTGCGTGCTGCACTGGATCCGCAACGACGGCGCCCTGGCCGCCGGTGACCTGCTGCTGCTGGACGCGGGGGTGGAGGCCGACACGCTCTACACGGCCGACGTCACCCGGACGTTCCCGCTGTCGGGCCGGTTCGGCTCTGTGCAGCGGCAGGCGTACGAGCTGGTCTACGAGGCGCAGACCGCGGCCATCGCCACGCTGCGGCCCGGCGCCCGGTTCCGTGACTTCCACCTGGCGGCCATGCGCGTCATCTGCGACGGCCTGCGCGACTGGGGCCTGCTCAAGCAGTCGACCGACGAGCTGATGGAGACGGGCCTCTACCGGCGTTACACGTTGTGCAGCAGCGGCCACATGCTCGGCCTCGACGTGCACGACTGCGCGAAGGCCCGCGCGGAGGTCTACCTGGACGGCGTCCTGGAGGAGGGCCACGTGCTGACCGTGGAGCCGGGTCTCTACCTGCAGCCCGACGACCTGACGCTGCCGGAGGAGCTGCGCGGCATCGGCATCCGCATCGAGGACGACCTGGTCGTCACCGCCGACGGCGCCACGATGCTGTCCGCCGGGCTCCCCCGGCACCCGGACGAGATCGAGACGTGGATGGCCGCCCTCTCGTGACGACCTCGCCCGCACGACGGCAATAGGTAGCGAGCCTGTCACGTTCAGTGCCGACTGGCAAGGCGCAACCCGGCCCTCATACCTTTTCCGCAAATTCTCACTGAAGCATCGACTGCTGGACAGCCCGTCAGTAGCGTGGCCACTCCGTAGGCGGCGGAGGTGGTGATGGCCTGGTCCGGGCATGTCGGACGCCGGGCCGGCTCGGCTCTCGGCCAGGTCGGAGACCTGTTCGTCATCGTGCTGGAGGGCCTGCGCCGGAGCTGGGACGTCCGGCACTGGTGGTGGGAGTTCGTCGGCCAGTGCTGGTTCCTGGCCCGCGTCACCAGCGTCCCCGTGCTGCTGGTCTCGCTGCCGCTGGGCGCCACCGTGGCGTTGCAGGTGGGCGAGCTGGCCCGGCAGCTCGGCGCCGGCTCCGTCACCGGCAGCGCCGTCTTCGTCGGCCTCGTCCGCGAGGTGGCCCCGCTGGCCGGCGCGCTGCTCATCGCGGGGGCCGGCGGCAGCGCGATGACCTCCGACATCGGGGCCCGCCACATCCGCGACGAGCTGAGCGCGATGGAGGTCATGTCGGTCAACCCGATCCATCGCCTGGTCACGCCGCGCATGTGGGCGGCCAGCACGGTCGCGGTGTGCCTGTGCCCGCTGGTCATCGTGGCGGGCGCGGCCGGCGGCTACTTCTTCAACGTGATCGTGCAGGGAGTCACGCCCGGCGCGTACTTCGACGGGGCGCTCTCGCTGGTCGTGGCCTCCGACCTGTACGTCACGCTGTTCAAGGCGTGGATCTTCGGGTTCGTCGCGGCCGGCGTGGCCTGCTACAAGGGCATGACGTGCGCCACCAGCCCGGTCGGGGTGGGGCGGGCGGTCAACCAGTCGACCGTGGTGACGTTCATGCTGGTGTTCGCGTTCAACTACGTGATCTCGGCCGTGTACTTCCTGGCCTACCCGCCGAGGTCGTTCTGATGGGGACGCCGTGACCGGCGCCGGGACCGGCCTCGCCGTCGGAGGGCGGGACCTCGCCGAGCGGCTCGCCGCGCCCGCCGACTGGCCGCTGTTCGTGTGGAAGGTGCTGTTCTACTCCGTACGCGACATCGTGCTGCGGCTCAAATACGTCAAGGTCGTCCTGCGGCAGGTCAGCGACGTGGTCGTGGGCGTCGGCGCGACCGTCATCGGCGGCGGCATGATCTTCGTGGTGTTCACGATGGCGTTCGTCGTGGGCGCGACCGTGGGCCTGCAGGGCTACCAGGGGTTACAGGCCATCGGCGCGGAGTCGTTCATGGGGCTGGTGGGCAGCTTCGCCAACGTCCGCGAGATCACCCCGATCATCGCGGCCACGGCGCTGGCGGCGCAGGTCGGCTCGTCGTTCACGGCGGAGCTGGGCGCGATGCGGATCTCGGAGGAGATCGACGCGCTGGAGGTGATGGGCATCAACGCCTTCACCTACCTGATCTGCACCCGGGTCGTGGCCGCGCTGCTGGCGCTGGTGCCGATCTACCTGATCGCGTTGTTCGCCAGCTTCTTCGCCACCCGGCTGATGTGCACGGTGCTGTTCGGGCTGGCGCCGGGGGTCTACGACTACTACTTCTACCTGTACCTGCCGGTCAGCGACATCGTGTTCAGCGTCGCCAAGGTCGCCGTGTTCGCCTTCGCGGTCATCGTCATCCACTGCTTCCACGGCTTCCACGCCACGGGCGGGCCGGTGGGCGTGGGCGTGGCGGCGGGCCGGGCCATCCGCCAGTCGATCGTCACGATCGTGCTGCTCAACCTGTTGCTGTCGTACCTGTTCTGGGGTGGCGGCGGCAGCATACCGCTGACGGGGTGAGCCGGTGGGCCGAGCAGAACTCTCCCTCCCCGCCCGGCTGGGCGTCTCGCTCGCCGTGCTCGTGCTGTTCGCCGCGGCCACCCTGTACGCGGTGCGCGCCGCCACCGAGGTCACCGGCACCCGCTACGACGCCGTGTTCGGCCGGGCCGGGCAGGGCCTGACGACCGGCTCGCCGGTCAAGATCCGCGGCATCACGGTCGGCGAGGTGACCGGCGTCGCGCTCGACGCCAAGGGCCGGGCCGTGGTCACCATGCACGTCGAGGCGGCCGTCAAAGTGCCGGGGACCGCGGTGGCGTCGGTGGAGCCCGCGTCGGTGTTCGGCCCCAAGTTCGTCGACCTGCGGCCCGGCTCCGGCGAGACGGCGGGCCCGTACCTGGCGGCCGGCGCGGTCATCCGCGACACCGAGGAGCCGCTGGACCTGTCCGACACGCTCGGCGACGCCTACCGCGGCCTGGACGCGGTCGATCCGCGCGAGGTCACGGTGATCGTGCACACGCTGGCCAAGGGCCTCGAGGGCCAGGGCGCGAACCTGCGCGAGCTGATCGGCGACGCCGGCACGCTCGTCGGCGTGGCGCATCGGCAGCGCGACCGGGCGCGGCGGTTCCTGCGCGACACCGCGCTGCTCGGCACGGCGCTGTCGGACAAGGGCGACGAACTGGTCTCCATCTCCTCCGACCTGAACGTCATCACTCCCGACCTGCTGAAGCGGGCCGACAAGGTACGCGCCCTGCTCCAGGAGTTCACCTCGGTCTCCGGCCAGGTCTCGCACGGCCTGGCCGAACACCGCGGGAACCTGCGGGCCGGCGTGCGCTCCGGCGAGCGGGTGGCCGCGCTCATCTACGCCCAGCTCGGCCTGACCGGCGACGGCGTACGCGGCCTCAACCGGCTGGTGGACCTGCTGAACGAGCTGATCGAGGCGCCGGGCCCCGACGGCAGACGCCAGCTCCAGGTGGAGGCGTTCGTCGCCACGGACGTGTGCGAGCTGATCGTGGGCCTGTGCGGCCCGACCGACGGGAGGCGCTGAGGTGGAACGCGTCCGGCGCAGGTGGACCCTCGTGCGCGTCGTGCTGTTCGTCGGCCTGTGCCTGTCGCTCATCGTGGTGATCGGCGTGCAGGTCGCGCGGGTGGGCACGGGCGGCGGCTACCGGCTGGTGGCCCTGTTCGACGACGTCTCCGGGCTGGTCGAGGGCGACCAGGTCAAGATCGCCGGAGCGCCCGTGGGCCGGGTCGACACGATCAGGGTCGTGGACGGGCGGGCGGAGGTGACCATGGAGGTGCAGGACTCGGTCAGGGTGCCCACCGACACCGCGGCCGCCGTACGCTGGCGCAACGTCGTGGGACAGCGCGTGGTCTACCTGCTGCCCGGCACCGCGCCCGGCAGGCTGCCCCCCGGCGCGCGCATCGCGCGCACCTCGTCCGTCGTCGACCTCGGCGAGCTGATCAGCGACCTCGGCCCGCTCACCCGCAGCCTCGACCCCGAGCAGATCAACCAGCTCCTGACCGCCGCCGCCACGTCGCTCAGGGGCAACGACCGCAACCTCCCGCGCCTGCTCGACAACGTCAACGCCATCACCACCACGGTCAACGAGCGCAGGAAGACCATCGAACGGCTCCTGGACGACTACGCCACGGTGACCGGCGTGGTGGCCAGGCGGGACGAGCAGATCGAGCGGCTCGTGGACAACCTCGTCACGCTGTCGGAGGCGTTCGCCGACAACCGGGAGCTGGTGGACGAGGCGCTGGTGGAGCTGTCGGCCACCTTCCGCACCTCCAACGAGGTGCTCGGCAAGAACGCCGGAGAGCTGGGCCGCCTGGTCGACAACCTGTCCGGGCTGACCGGCGGCCTCCGGCGGAACGTGGGCGCGATCGACAGGACGGTCAGCACGTTCCAGCCGCTGTTCGCGCGGGCGTACTCGTCGGTCAACCGGGGGCACTACTTCATCGCCGCGGTCCCCTGCGTGGCGCTGAGCGCCGCGCCCTGCCCGTACGGGATGAAGACGCCGCCGCCGCTGCGCAACACCAGGATCCAGAGCGAGAAGGACCTGCGGAAGCTGCTGGTGGGGCAGTGATGGCCGGCAGATCCTTCCGCGACCGCGACAAGCACGTCGTCGGCCTGGTGTCGCTGGCCACGCTGGCGGCGGTCCTGGTGGGCACGTTCCTGGTCGGCAACCTGGGGCTGCTGGAGGGCGGCTACACCGTGTCGGGCGTGTTCACGGACTCCGGCGGGCTGCGTACCGGCAACGACGTACGCGTGGCAGGGGTGCGGGTGGGCGAGGTCACCGAGGTCCGCGCCGACTACGCGCAGGGCCAGGTGGTCGTCACCTGGCGGGTGGACGACGGGGTACGGCTCGGCCGCGCCACCCGCGCCGACATCACCCTGTCCAACCTGCTCGGCGGCCGGTACGTCAAGCTCACGGGCGCGGTCTCGCCCCCCTACCTCGACCAGCTCCCCGAGGCCCGGCGGCGCATCCCCGTGCAGCGGACCGGCGTGCCCACGCTGATCAACGACGCCGTCAACGACGCCACCCGGCTGGTCGAGCGGCTCGACACCGACGCCGTGGACGACCTGCTCGAGGAGCTGGGCAAGCTGGACACCTTCAAGCGCGGCCGCGTCACCCGCCTGCTCGACGACATCGGCGACCTGTCCGACACGGTCAGCAAGAGCGAGCCGCAGCTCCAGCGCCTGCTCGACAACGGCACCCGGATCATGGACGTCCTGGAGAAGAAGGACGCGCAGCTCGGCAGGCTCGTCGACGCGGTCGAGGCCATGCTGGGCGAGCTGCGCCGCCGCAGGAACGAGCTGCGCACGCTGCTCGGCGACGGCAGCGACCTGGTGCGCAGCACCACCCGGCTGATCACCGCGCACGAGGACACGCTGGTCAAGGTGCTCGACGACAACGCCGCCATCACGACGCGGCTCAGCGGCAGCGGCGAACGGCTGAACTCGCTGCTGGCGTGGGCGGGACCGACGTTCTCCGGGCTGGCCACCATGGGCGGCCAGGGCCCCTGGCTGGAGGCCATCGCCACCGGCCTGGGGCCCATCGACCCCGAGGTGCTGGGCGCGATCGCCAAGGACAGGAAGGGCGGCGGATGAGACGGCTCGCGGTGGTGCTGCTGGCAGGGGCGTTCCTGGCGTCGGGGTGCTCGGTGACCGGGGCGGAGCCGTACCGGCTGGTGGCGATCTTCGCCAAGGCGCCCTCCCTGTACGAGGAGGCGCGGGTGAAGGTGATGGGCCTCGACGCCGGGTACGTGGACCGGATCCGGATCACCGGCGACCGGGTGCGCGTCGAGCTTCTGGTCGACCGGCACGTGCCGCTGCCGTCCGACGTCAAGGCCGTCGTCGCGCCGCAGAACACACTCGGCGAGCGCAACGTCGTCCTCTACCCCCCGTGGAAGCCCGGCGAGCGGCGGATCCAGCCCGGCGCGACGATCCCGCTGGAGCGCACCGACCTGCCGGTGGAGATCGACGACGCGCTCGACGCGTTCACCAAGCTGACCGAGGCGCTCGACGACGAGAAGCTCGGCCACGTGGCCGGCGACCTCGCCGACGGCGTCAGGGGGCGGGGCAGGACGATCGGCGACGCGCTCGACGACACCTCCCGGCTCACCGGCCTGCTGGCCGCGCAGGACCAGCGGCTCGTCGACCTGGCCAAGGGCCTCAACGAGCTGGCCACCGGCCTCAACGAGCGCGAGCGCCAGGTGACGGGCGCGATCGACGCGTTCTCCGAGGCCGGCGCGATCCTGGCGGAGGAACGGCAGCGGCTGCGCGGGTTCGTCTCCTCGATGGCCGGGTTCGTCCGGCGCGGCGACGTGATCATCGAGCAGTACGCGGAACGGCTCCCCGCCGCCGCCACGACGCTGGCCGAGCTGGTGCTGACGGTCCGGGCCAACAGCGCCTCCATGGCGCGGGCGGTCAAGGGCGCGGCCGACCTCGCCGACGTGCTGATCGAGTCGTGGGACCGCGAGCAGCACGTGCTCAAGATCCGGGTGGTGCTCAACGCGATGACCAGGACGTGGCTGACTCCGCTGTTCGACGCGCTGAACCTGGGCGAGGTGCCGTGCCTGCCCGGCGGGCTGAGCAACTGCCCCTTCCAGCGGCGGGGAGGCCGGCGATGAGAGCACGCCTGCTGGTCGCGCTGGCCACCGTGGTGTCCTGCACGGCCTCCTGCTCGTTGCAGACGCTCGGCGCGACCACCGGCGACCTGACCCTGCACGCGGTCTTCGACGACGTGCAGAGCCTGGTGGCCGGGCACAGCGTGCAGATCGCCGACGTACGGGTGGGCACGGTCACCGGCATCCGCCTGGAGGGCTACCGGGCCAGGGTGACCATGTCGGTCCAGTCCGCGCACCGGGTGCCCGAGGGCAGCACCGCCACCGTGGCCAAGACGTCGGTGCTGGGCGAGAACTACGTCCTGCTCGCCCCGCCGGCGGGCGAGGACCTGGCCACGGGGCCGTACCTGAAGGACGGCGCCACCATCTCCGAGACGTCGGTCGAACCGGACATCGAGCAGGTCACCGCCAAGGCGGGACCGCTCGTCGCGGCGCTCGGCGCCCAGGACGTGAACGCGGTGCTCGACGCCGCCTCGACCGCGTTCGCCGGGCAGGGCGACGACGTCAACAAGCTGATCAGGCAGACCGCGGAGGTCACCGACGCCTACGCCGCCGCCCGCGGCGACCTCGCCACCAGCATCGACGCGCTGGCCCGGCTCGGCGACGACCTGGCCAAGGGCAGCGCCGAGCTGGACCGCCTGCCCGGGACGCTGGCCGCCGCCACCGAACGCCTGGCCCACGGGCGCGGGCACGTGAAGAAGACCATCGTCGCCCTGACGAAGCTGGCCAGGGAGGCCAACCTCACCGTCTACCCGCGCCACGCCGCCCGGCTGCGCACCCTGCTGCGCGAGCTGGAGGCGATCTCGTCGTCGATGCTGCGGGGCAAGGAGGACCTGAAGGCGCTGGTGGGAAAGATCCAGAAGTTCATCGACGCGCCGCCGGTCACCGTGAACGGGCAGGTCCTGATCTACCTGTGGCTGAAGGGCGTGCTGCTGCCCGCGCGGCAGAACCCCGTACGCGACCGGGTGGAGGACTTCCGCCTGCTGCTGGAGCCGCCACGATGAGGACGGGACCGCGATGAGGGGACACCGCATCCACCTGAACCTGGGCTTCTTCGTACTGCTCGGGATCGTCATGACGGTCTGGGCGTTCAGCACGATCATCCGGCTGGACGCGATCGAGCGGCCCTACCGCGTCTCGGCCGAGTTCGTCTCCTCCCCCGGGCTGATCCGGGGGTTCGACGTGGCGTACCTGGGGGTCCGGGTCGGCAGGATCGGCGACGTGCGCCTGGCGCCCGGCAGGATCGTCGTGGGGCTGGACCTCGACAGGGAGGTCCGGCTGCCGAAGGGCGTCACGGCCGAGGTGCGGCGCAGGTCGGCCATCGGGGAGCCGTACGTGGAGCTCTCGCCGCCCGCCGCCGGCGTCACGGGGCCGCCACTCGCGGCGGGCGACACGATCCCGCTGGCCAGGACGACCGTGCCGCTCGACTACAAGAAGCTCTTCGAGGGCGTCGGCAGGCTGCTGAACGCGGTGCCGCCCGAGGACGCCGACACCATCGTGCACGAGCTGGCCGTCGCGCTCGACGGGCGGGCGCCCGCGATCAGGCGCATCATCGAGGACGCCCACACGCTGACCGGCACGCTCGCCGACAACGCCGAGGTGCTCGACGACCTGTCGGTGCAGCTCACCCGGCTCACGCACACGCTGGCAGGCAAGCGGGGGGAGCTGGCCTCCGGGATCACCGACCTGAGCACGGTGACGGCCACGCTGCGGGAGTCGAGGGCCGACCTCAACGCCTTCCTCGACCGGGGTCCCGGGGTGTTCGCCCAGCTCGACGCGGCCGTGCGGGCGTCCAGGCCGGGGTTCTCCTGCCTGCTGACGGCGGCCGGGCTGCCGCACGAGCCGGCGTTCTCCGCGCGTACCGGGCAGAACGTGCACCATCTGCTCAGCATCATGCCGACCGCGCTGAGCCTGGCCGACGACGTCACCGAGCGGCGCGGGGACACCGTGTACGGCAAGGCGGCGTTCGTCTTCAGCGTGCCCGGGGCGCCGCCGCCCGCCGAGGAGTACGCCGGGCCGCTGGGACCGCCCACGGTGCCCAAGCTCCGCGCCTGCCCTGACCGCGCCCCCGTGCCCGACGTCCGGAACACGGCCCGGGACACCGCTCGGGACGCCGCTCGGCAGGCCCAGGACACGCGTGACACCGGCCGGAGCACCGGCCCCGGCGAGGCCGCCGCCGCCCGGCCCGGCGGGTCCGGCCGTCCCTCGCCCGAGAAGACCTCGCCCGAGAAGACCGGAACGTCCCCGAAGCAGGATCCCACCGAGCCACCCGAGGGCGTGGCCGCCACCCGCACCGCGTCCGGTACCGCGCCGAACACCGCACCCCTGATTGCCGCGATTTTCCTCGCCGTGGTGGCGAGCGGTGGCATCGTGGGCTGGGTCGCCGCGGGCCGGGCCGCCCGCCGCCGTGAGGAGCCGAGATGACCACCGGACACGACCTCCCCGACACCGAATCCACCTCCCGGCCCGCCGCCGCCGGGGCCGCGGCCGCGGACGGACCGACGGCGGGCGGAGAGGCGGCGGGCGGTGGGAGTGCGGCGGGCCGGGCCCGTTCGCGCCTCAGCCGGGTCAGGCTGCTGGGCGCGCTGGCCGCCATGCTCGTCGCCGCGATCGCCGCCACCGCCGTCCTGCAGTGGATCTCCGCCGCGCAGGCCCAGGACGCCCGTTCCAGGCTGGAGTCGGAGCGCGCCCTGCGCCTGGAGGTCTCGGGCGCGGCGAGCGCGTTCAGCCGAGCCCTGCTCAGCTACGACTACCAGGGCCTGCAGAACACCCGCTCCACCCTGGCCGCCCAGGCCACGGGCGACTTCCTGTCGACCTACGACGCGGCGTTCGGCGGCGCGATGGCGCAGGTCATCGTCAAGCTCAAGGCCACTTCGCAGGCCACCGTGCGCGAGGTGTACCTGGCCGACGTGGACGAGGCCACCGCCCACGCCATCGTCGTCGTGGACCAGCAGGTGAACACTTCAGAAGCCATCCGCTCCGTCAAGGATTCGCACCTTAAGATCAGCCTTGTGAAGGAGAAGGGGAGCTGGAAGATCAATGACGTGACCGTTCTCGGCGCGGCATCCGAAGACCAGTACAACCTCGACGGCGACGACGCGAAGGCGAAGGAGTGACCATCGGCCCCTTAGCGATGGGCGGCCACCCCGACGAGGTGCGCGCGCCGGAAGACTGGCTCACCGAGGTGGAGAGGGAGCGCGCGGCGCGCTTCAGGTTCGAGCACGACCGCGACTGCTTCGTCGCCGCCCACCTCCTCGTACGACTGTGCGCCGCCGCCGTGCTCGACGCCGACCCGGCCGGGCTGACGCTGCTGCAACATTGCGACCTGCACGGCTACGGCCACGGCAAGCCGCACATCGAGCAGGCCCCCGAGTTGGGCGTCAGCTTCAGTCACACGCGCGGCTACGTGTGCGCGGTGGCCGGGCCGGGCAAGGTCGGCGTGGACGCCGAGCGCGTACGTCCCGGCCCGCTGGACACGATGCTGGCCGACCGGGTGCTCACCCCGCGTGAGCGGGCGCTGGTCACCGGCAACGACGAGCTGATGCGGCACTGGACGCGCAAGGAGGCGCTCATCAAGCGCGGCGAGCTGACGCTCGACAAGCTCGGCGAGGGCGGCGACGACCTGACCGGCCGGCACCTGCTGGAGTGGAGCGTGGGGCCCGACATCAGGGTCGCGGTCGTCACCGACACCCCCGCCAGGCGCGTGCCCATCCCGGAGCCCGGCAGCGGCCCGTGACGGCGGCACAGGGCCACGACCCGTTGGAGCCGGTACGCGGCGCCACCGGGTAAAAGATCACCCGAAACATGAGTTCTTCACCTAAACTTCTGCTGTTCCGTCGTCGCTGACGACCGATGCGGTGAGCCGACAAAAGGGATGTTCATGATCACCCATATCAGTGTCGCCGTCATGTACGTGGCCGATCAGCAGCGGTCGGTGGACTTCTACGTCGACCAGCTCGGCTTCACCAAGACCGTCGACGCCGAGATGTGGCCGGGCGCGCGCTGGGTGGAGGTCAAGCCGCCGAACGGGCAGACCTCGATCACCCTGCACAGCGCGGAGGCGTTCGGCAAGAAGCCAGGCGAGGGTGCTTATCTCACCTTCGCCTGCGACGACATCGACGAAACGGTGCGTCGGTTGCGCGCGGCCGGTGTCACCGTGACCGACCCGGTGGAGGAGCCCTGGGGCACCTACATCAAGGCGACCGACCCGGACGGCCACGAGGTCATGATCTCCAAGAAGTGACGGGCGAGGGGACGGGCGTTCGCCTGGCCGGTCCGCCACCGCCGCCTCGTGCGCCGGGAAGTCGAGACGACCACAATCCGGCGCTTCCCTCTGGAACACGTCAGCAGGCTCTGAGACACGTGTCAGCGGGAGTGTTTCGGAGTGGGGTCGAGGAAGACGTGCCTGACCCCGGGAACCCGGGCGCGCAGCCGCCGGTCCACCTCGTCGCAGGCGATCTCCACGCCGGCCGCGCTCGCCTCGTCCCGGAAGTCGATCTTCGCGGCCACCAGGATCTCGCCGGGCCCGATCATCATGGTGAGCAGTTCGACCACGTCCTCGACCTCGGGCTGCTCCAGCAGCACGGCGCGGATGTCGCCCTCGACGCTCCGGGGCGCGGCCTGCCCGACGAGCAACGACAGGTTCGACTGGATCAGGGTGAGCGCCGCGACCACCAGCAGCAGGCCGATCGCGACGGACGCGGCGCCGTCCCACAGCGCGGAGCCGGTGAGCTGCGAGCCGAGCAGCCCCGCCCCGGCGATCAGCAGCCCGACGAGGGCGGCGGCGTCCTCGAACAGCACGGCCTTGAGCGGGGTGTCGGAGGTGAGCCGCACCAGGCGCAGCGGGTCGACGTCGTAGCGGGTGGCCTGGCCGCGCAACTGCGAGAGTGCCTTCGTGAACGAGACGCCCTCGATGACGAACGAGACCGCCAGCACGATGTAGGACGGGGTGAGGTTCGACAGTTCCTCACCGTGGCCGATCACGTGCAGACCGTGCGTGATGGCGAACCCGGCCCCGCCCACCAGCGTCGCCACCGCCGCCATCATGGCCCAGACGAACCCGGCCTTGCCGTGCCCGAACGGATGCCGCTGGTCGGCGGGCCTGGCCGCACGGCGTACCGCCACCAGCAGCAGCAGTTCGGTCACCGTGTCGGCGGCGGAGTGGACCGACTCCGACAGCATGGCCGCCGAGCCGCTCATGAGCCCGGCGACGAGCTTGGCCAGCGCGATGACGAGGTTCGCGGCGCCGGCCACGAGCACGGTGCCCAGACTCTCCCCCGACCTGTCCTCCATGGCACACCACACTATGTGCGCTAAATTGGGGATCATGAGCGCGCCTCGCTGGCTATCACCCGCCGAACAGCGTGCCTGGCGTACGCACCTGGCGGTGCACAAACTGCTGATGCACCGGCTCGACCGCGAGCTGCAGGAGCACGCGCTCTCGTTGAACGACTACGAGATCCTCGTCAACCTCTCCGAGAGCCCCGGGCGCCGCATGCGGATGAGCGACCTGGCCGACGCGACCATCCAGTCACGCAGCCGGCTGTCGCACCAGATCTCCCGCATGGAGGCCAAGGGCCTGGTCGCCAGGGAAGACTGCCACGACGACCGGCGGGGCACGTTCGCGGTGCTGACCGACGAGGGCTGGGAGACGACCCAGCGGGTGGCGCCGCACCACGTGGGCGGCGTGCGCGAGCACTTCGTCGACCTGCTCACCGACGATCAGCTCGACGCGATCGAGGCGGCGTACGCGCCGATCGTGGAGCACCTGAAGAAGCTGCGCTGACCGGGGAGCGGCCGACGAGGCCGCGCGGACCGTGAAGCGGTCGGTGGAGCCGCGCTGACATCCAACCGATATCGGCGACGCCACACGGAGTTCACGGCCGGTCGCTAGCATCCGGGGCATGCTCAGAAAGCTACTGATCGTGGTGGTCCTCGCGCTGGCGTCGGCGTGCTCGTCGAGCGGCGCGGGGGGCGAGCTGCCCGCCGGGCCCGACCTGATGGCGAAGGCCGCCGAGGCCATGAAGGCCGTCAAGTCGGCCAGGTTCTCGATCACGACCGAGGGCAAGCCGAACGTGCCGGTCAAGAAGGCCGACGGCCGGCTCACCGCCGGGGGCGACGCCGACGGCACGATCACGATCGAGGCGCTGGGCAACCTCCTCGAGGTGACGTTCGCCGTGGTCGGCGACACCGTGCACTTCAAGGGCGCGACGGGCGGGTTCCAGAAGATGACGCGGGAGCAGCTCGCCCAGATCTACGACCCGTCGGTGATCCTCGAGCCCACCAAAGGCATCGCGCACCTGCTCGCCTCGGCCACCGACCCCATGGTGGAGGGGGTGGAGAGCGGGGCGTACCGGGTGGCCACGACCTTCCCGGGGAACGTGGTGGGCCAGATCATCCCCGGCGTCACGCAGGGCGTGAGCGGCAGGATCTGGCTCGACCAGGCCACCGGCAGGCTCACCAAGGCGAGCCTGCCGCTGCAGAACGGCACGGTGACGGTGGCGTTCAGCGAGTACGACGCGCCGGTCACGATCACCCCGCCCCCCGCCGGGTGAGGCACACCTGATGAGGCACGCCCGCCGGGTGGTGCTCGGCACCGGTGGCGCGGTGGTGCTGCTGGCCGCCCTGGACGCCTACGTGGTGGTGACGGTCCTGGTCGGCATCGCCGAAGACGTGGGCATCCCGCTCAACCACCTCGAACGCGCCACGCCGATCGTCACGGGCTTCCTGCTCGGGTACGTCGCCGCGATGCCGCTGCTCGGCCGGCTCTCCGACCGGTACGGGCGGCGGCCGCTCATCCACGCCTGCCTGGCGGCGTTCGCGCTCGGCTCGGTGCTGACGGCGCTGGCGTCCGGGGAGGTCATGGTGGTGGCCGGGCGTACCGTGCAGGGGGTGGCCGGGGGCGCGCTGCTGCCGATCACGATGGCGCTCATCGGCGACCTGTGGGCGGAACGCGAGCGGCCGCTCGCCCTGGGCGCCGTGGGGGCGGCGCAGGAGCTGGGCAGTGCGCTCGGGCCGCTGTACGGGGGGTTGCTGGCGGGGATACCGAGCACGGTGGTGGCGGGGGTGGAGCTGGGGGGCTGGCACGCCATCTTCTGGATCAACGTCCCGCTCGCCGCGCTGGCCGCCGTCGCCGTCCACCTCACCGTCCCGCCCCGTACCCGCCCATCCGTCCCCACCACCATCACCGATCCCGCCGTCACCATCGTCACCACAGCGGAGGCAGCGCAGGCACCCGGCGGCCGGGCGGCCCGTGACGTGGACGGCCGGGCGGATGATCGGGTGGACGTGGTCGGCGGGGTGTTGCTGGCCCTGGCGCTCGCGCTGCTGATCATCGGCCTCTACAACCCCGACCCCGCCACCGCCATCCTGCCCCCTTGGGGCCCGTACCTGATCGCGGCCGGGGCGGCGGTGGCGGCCGGGTTCGTGTGGTGGGAGGTCCGCTCCCCCGTACGCCTGCTCGACCTCACCGCCACCCGCAAGGTCCCGCTGCTCGCCACCCTGGCCGTGGCCTTCCTGGCCGGGGCCGCGCTGCTGGTCACCATGGTGTTCGTGCCGCTCACCGCGCAGACCCTGCTCGGCGCCGACGAGCTGGGCGCGTCGCTGGTCCTGGGCCGCTTCCTCGTCGCCCTCACCGTGGCGGCGCTGCTCGGCGGCCTCCTGGCCCGCAGGCTGGGCGACCGCGTGGTGGCCGTGGCGGGCATGGCGGTGGCGACGGCCGGCTACTGGCTGATGAGCCGCTGGCCGTCCGACCTGTCCGGGGCGGGCCTGGCGGTGGACGTCGCCCTGGTCACGGCGGGCCTGGGCCTCGGCCTGGTGATCGCCCCGATGTCGGCGGCGGTGCTGCGCGTGACCGCCGCCGGGCAGCACGGAGTGGCGTCGGCGGCGGTGGTCGTGGCCAGGATGATGGGCATGCTGATCGGCATCGCCGCCGTGTCGGCGTGGGGGTTCCACCGCTTCCGTTCGCTGACCGCCGACCTGGACACGCCGCTGCCGTTCGGCGTGGACGGGGTGACGTACCAGCGGCAGCTCGCCGACTACACCGCCAAGGTGCAGGCCGCGCTGCACATCGAGTACACCGAGATGTTCCTCGTCACGGCGTTCGTCTGCCTGGCCGGCGTGGGCGTCGCGGCGTTGATGCCGTCCCGCCGCAGATAGCGTCACGGCGACGACGGGGCGGCCCTCGTGGAAGGCCGCCCCGTCAGCCCCGTCATGTCACGGGGACAGGCGGTGCAGGTCCCGGGGGAACGCGGTGGTCTGGCGGATGTTGGCCGCACCCGTCAGCCGTGCTGTCCACCGTTCCAGCCCCAGCGCGAACCCGCCGTGCGGCGGCATCCCGTACCTGAACGCCTGCAGATACCCCTCGTACGCCTCCGTCCCCTCCCCACGGGAGGCCAGCGCCCGCACGTAGTCGTCGTACCGGTGCAACCGCTGCCCGCCCGTGACCAGTTCCAGGCCACGGAAGAGCAGGTCGAACCCGTTGGAGTGGCCGGGCCGCGCCGGGTCGGGATGGGTGTAGAACGGCCGCTTGGACATCGGGTACCCGGTGACGAAGAGGAACTCCGACCCGTGCTCCCGCTCGGCCCACTCCGACAGCAGGCGTTCCTGCGCGGGCGACAGGTCGGGCTCGTCCGACGAGGTGAGCCGCTGCGCCTCGGTGAAGTGGATGGCGGGGATCTCCTCGGGTACCCGTGGAAGCCGGACGCCGAGCAGGTCGAGGGCCGACGGGGCGCGGCGGCGTACGGACTCCAGCATGCCCGCCACCGCCTCCCGCAGCACCGCCATCACGTCGCGGTGGTCGCGGACGAAGCCCAGCTCGGCGTCCAGGCTCGTGTACTGGGCCAGGTGCCGCACGGTGTCGTGCGGCTCGGCGCGGAAGACGGGCCCGACCTCGTAGACCCGCTCGAACACCCCGACCATCGCCTGCTTGTAGAACTGCGGCGACTGTGCCAGGTAGGCGGGCCGGCCGAAGTAGTCGATGCCGAAGACGTTCGCGCCCGACTCGGTGGCCGAGCCGACGATCTTCGGGGTGTGGATCTCGGTGAAGCCCAGCCGGTCGAGCGCCTCACGGAACCCGGCCACACTGGCGGCCGACAGCTCGAGCGGCGCCCGCAGCAGCGGGTGCCGCAGCGCGACCGGCGCGTGGTCGAGCACGGTTGGCAGCGCCGCCCCGACCACGGGCCGATACAGGTCGAACGGCGGCGCCACGGAGGGCTCGGCCAGCACCTCGACCTCCGGCGCGACCAGCTCGTAGCCGCCCGGGGCCTGTGGGCTGGCGGCCACGGTGCCGGTGACCTCGACGACGCTCTCCTCGGGCGGCAGGTCGTGCGCGGTGACCGCCTGGGCCAGCCCGCACCGGTCTCTGACGACGAGGAAGGACACGGATTTGAGTTGCCGGCGGCGATGGACCCAGCCGGCGATCGTCACTCGTTGCCCGGCGTGCTCAGCGAGCTCGGCGGACAGAACACGAGAGATCATTACAGCTCCTCTGCGGAAGTGCATGACCCCTTGGGAGTGCGGGGGAGAAGGGAGCTCCCGGTGCCACCGCACTTTCGCCACCCCGTGCGCGGGGCGGCCTTCACGACCCTGTGACGGGGGTCAGACCGGCGGGGCATTTCCTCCCCGCACTCGGGAGTGTCTTCACCAGCGGGGCACGGCGCCGCCTTCGCAGCTACCGGCGGCTCTCTGGGGCCGTGCGGCCCGCTGGCTACTCGTCTCCGTCAGCGTGTTGCGGTCGATCTTACCGCAGGTCACTTGTCTTTCTTGGCGCGCTTTTCGCGGATCTTCATCGTCACCTCGATCGGCGAGCCGGCGAAGCCGAACTCCTCCCGGATGCGCCGCTCGATGAAGCGCCGGTAGGTGTCTTCCAGCCAGCCCGAGGTGAACAGCACGAACTTGGGCGGCTCGACCGACGCCTGCGTGGCGAAGAGGATCTTCGGCTGCTTGCCGCCCCGGACCGGCGGCGGCGTCTGGTGCACCAGCTCGGTGAGGAACGCGTTGAGCCTGGCCGTCGGCACCCGCGTGGACCACGAGTCGAGCGCCTTCTCCAGGGCCGGGACCAGCCGGTCGACGTGGCGGCCCGTCTTGGCGGAGATGTTGACGCGCAGCGCCCACGGCGTGCGGACGAGCTGCCGGTCGATCTCCTTCTCCAGGTAGTAGCGCCGGTCCTCGTCGAGCAGGTCCCACTTGTTGAAGGCCACCACCATGGCCCGCCCGGACTCGATGACCAGGCCGATGATGCGCAGGTCTTGCTCGGTGAGCGGCTCGCTGGCGTCGATCAGCACGATCGCCACCTCCGTACGCTCCAGCGCCGCCCGCGTGCGCATGGCCGCGTAGAAGTCGGCCCCCTGCAGCTCGCGGTCGCGCCGCCGGATTCCGGCGGTGTCGACGAAGCGCCAGGTGCGCCCGCCCAGCTCGATCAGCTCGTCGACCGGGTCGCGGGTGGTGCCCGCCATCGGGTCGACCAGCACCCGCTCTTCTCCGGCCAGCTTGTTGAGCAGCGAGGACTTGCCCACGTTGGGCTTGCCGAGCAGCGCCACGCGGGCGGGCCCGCGCTCGGCCTCGAACGTGAGCTGCGGCGTCTCGGGCAGCGCGTCGAGCACGACGTCGAGCAGGTCGCCGCTGGAGCGCCCGTGCAGGGCGGAGACCGGGTAGGGCTCGCCGAGCCCGAGCGACCACAGCGCGGCGGCTTCCAGCTCGAGTTGCTGGTTGTCGACCTTGTTGGCGGCCAGCACGACCGGCTTGCCCGACTGGCGCAGCACCGAGCCCACGACCTCGTCGGCGTCGGTGGCGCCCACGGTGGCGTCGACCACGAACACGATCACGTCGGCCAGCTCGACGGCCACCTGGGCCTGCTCGGCGATGCGCAGGTTCATGCCGGTGGCCTCGGGGTCCCAGCCGCCGGTGTCGACCACGGTGAAGCGGCGGCCACGCCAGTTGGCGTCGTAGGTGACGCGGTCGCGGGTGACCCCCGGCACGTCTTCGACGACCGCCTCGCGGCGGCCGATGATGCGGTTGACCAGCGTGGACTTGCCGACGTTCGGCCGCCCCACGATGGCCACGACCGGTGCCGGAGCGCCGTGCTCGTGCTCGCCGATCTCAAGGTCGTCGAGGTCGGCCTCGACCCAATCCCCCGTTGTCACGATTGTTCGTCCTTTGTGAGTACCGCACCTGAGCCTGTCTCAGGTGCGCTCGTGGATACGGCCGCGCCCGCTTCCGGACCCGCCGGGGCGCGGCTCGCGCGCTCCGTCGGCTTCCGTCCGCTCCGCGACCAGCCTCAGCACCTCCGCGATGACCTCTTCGAGGTTGAGCGCGGTGGTGTCGACCTCGACGGCGCCGTCCGCCATCGAGAGTGGGTCGGTCTTGCGTGTCGAATCGAGGGTGTCACGCCGGGCCATGGCCTGCTGCTGCGCCTCCACCGTGGACCCGGCCAGCTCGGCGCTGCGGCGGCGGGCGCGGGCCTCGGCGCTGGCCGTGAGGTAGATCTTAGCGGTGGCGTCCGGCCAGACGACCGTGCCGATGTCGCGGCCCTCGACCACGATGTCGCCCTTGCCGATGATCTCCCGCTGCAGCGCCACCAGCAGCGCCCGCACCTCGGGAACGGCCGCGACGACCGAGACCCCGCCGGTGACCTCGGCCTCCCTGATCGGCCCCGCCACGTCGACGCCGTCGACGTGGATGGCGGGGGCGTCGGGGTCGGTGCCGGACACGATGCCCGGCTCGCCGCAGCGTGCCGCGATCGCGGCGGGATCGGCCAGGTCGACGCCCTGCCGGAGCATCCACCAGGTCATCGCGCGATACATCGCGCCGGTGTCGAGGTAACGCAGGCCCAGCGCGCGGGCCACGCCACGCGACACGCTCGACTTACCCGACCCCGAAGGGCCGTCCATGGCGACGACCAGACCGGTCACGGCGCTCCTTCTTCAATCACGTCTTGTCCGACGCGAAGAGGCTACCGCCTCCGGCCAGGTCGGCGATCCAGCTCCCCGTCAGTCGGCGATCCAGCTTCCGTGGAAGCCGAGCGGCACCCGGGCCGGCAGGTGCACGGTGGCGACCGGCTCGCCGGTGAAGTCCTGCGACTGAAGGATCACCAGGTCGGTCGCTCCCCTGGCCGGGTCGTTGACGTACGCGATCAGCCAACCGTCGTCCTCGGCCGCCCCCGAGCCGACGAACACCGGCTCGCCCACGTACGCGCCGCGCCCGAACACCCGCGTCTCCTGCGTGCCCCGCACCAGGTCGTGCTTGATGAGCGTGTTCTCGAACGCCTCGTCGGGCAGGTCCTCGAACTCGTTCCCGACGATGTCGCGCAGCTCCGTGGTGGCGGCCGCGTAGCCGTAGCGGTAGGGGCGGCCGGTGCGGCGCTCGTCCATGCGCGGGAACTCCTGCGCGCGGTCGTCCAGGCGCGTCACCGCCGTCCTGCCCGTGGTCAGGTCGATCCGCCAGCGGTCGAGCGCAGGCGAGCCGCCCAGGTCGAGACGCGCGTCCACGAAGCCCTTGGGGTAGCTGACCACGTCGACCACCACCTGGTCGCCGTCGTCGTAGGCGTTGAGGGTGTGGAAGACCCAGCAGGACGGCGCCTCCACCCACCGCACCTCGCCGCTCTCGCGTGACAGCAGCCCCACGCGCGGGGCGCGCTCCTCGTTCCACGCGTACGGCAGCAGCACCCCCTTCTCCGCGTGCCCCATGCTGAACGTGACCGGCAGGTCGTAGATCACCACGAACCGCTCGGTGATCGCGAAGTCGTGCACCATCGGCGAGTCGGGCACCGGGATGTCCCTGACCTGCGTGACCGTCCCCTTGGGGTCGATGACGATGTGCTGGTGGTGGTCCCAGGCGAAGAAGTACGCCAGCGCGTGCAGCTCCCCGCTGACCGGGTCGAGGTGGGTGTGGGCGGCGTACCCGCCGGGCAGGCCGCCGCCGAAGTCGCACGAGCCGAGGGTGTCGAGCTCGTAGCCCAGCTCGTACGGTAGGGCCCCCGCCTCCACCGTCGCGAACGTGCGCCCGGCCACCCCGATGACGTGCGTGTTGGCCGCGAAGTCCATGCCCCCGTGCACGGGCCCTGGACGGGGCCGCTCGCCGAGCCGCTCGGCGACCCGGGCGGAGCGCACCCACCGGTTGCGGTACCACTCGGCGCGGCCCTCACGCAGCCGTACGCCGTGCACCATGCCCTCGCCCAGGAACAGATGCCCGGCGGAGGGGTCGTCGAGGCTGAGCGGGTTGGGGCCGTTGCGCAGGTAGCGGCCGTTCAGCTCGTCCGGGATGCGGCCGGTGACCTGGAGGTCGAAAGCGGTGATCTCCTCGGCCACCGGGGCGAATCCATCGCTGAAGGGAGATTTCATCATCACACTTCCCTCTCGTCTGCGTCCGTCTCACGGGCACCCGTCCGGCAGGAGGCCAGGAACGGTGTGAGCACCGAGGTGCAGAGCAGCCGGTAGCGCTGCTCTGCCACGGCCCGATCGAAATAGCCCAGGATTTCCAGGCTCACCGCACCGTGCACGGCCATCCACAGCACATCGGCGATCTCCGTCGCCTCGGCCCCCCGCAACACCCCGGCCTCCAGGCACTCGGCCACGCCGCGTACCAGCAGGTCGAACGTGCGCTTGGCCGCCACCACCGCCTCCGGCCCCGGACGGAACCCCGGCATCGCCCCCTGGAACATCACCCTGTAGTAGTCGGGCTCGCCCAGCGCGTACTCGCGGTAGGCCAGGAGCCCCGCGTGCAGCCGCGCGAGCTTGTCGTCGTCCGGCGGCACCTCCACCAGCCGCCGCTCGAACCTGGCGAACCCCTCCAGCCAGAGCGCCTCGCTCAGCCCGTCCTTCCCGCCGAAGAGCGTGTAGATCACCTTGGTCGAACAGCCCACCTCGCCGGCGATCCTGCGCACGGTGAGCGCCCCCGGCCCCTCGGTCACCAGCAGCCGCTTGGCCACCTCCAGGACAGCCGCCCTGACGACGCCCTGCCCCTCCCGCTGAGCCTGCTGATACGCGGATCCCGCCATGCCCGGTAACACCGTTTCTTATCGGTAACGCTGTTACCGCCTTTCTATGCCACGCCCGGCCACCCGTCAACGCCCCGACGAGACAGGAGAACCGGAAAGTTCCGGAAGAAATCTCGAAGTCACTCGTTACCCATCGTGAGCGAAGGGCAGCAGAGGGCCATGACAACAGCACCGAACCCGATCGACCTGCAGAAACACCTGAGCGGCGTCGACTACCCGGCCACCAAGGAAGACCTGATCAGGGCTGCCCGCAAGCACAACGCGAGCGACGCCATAGTCAAGGCGCTCCAGGCCATGCCCGATCGTCAGTACGACGGCCCGAGCGCCGTCAGCCAGGCGATCAACAAACACTGATCCGTAAGAACGCCGCGGGCGGGACCGATGACCCGGTCCCGCCCGCGGTGCTGTCTGTGCTCGCGGAGGTCAGGGCACCTGCCAGCCCCGTTCGCGCAGGGCCTGGGTGAGGGCGGTGGCCGCGTCGGGCTCCACCGACAGCTCCGCGATGCCCAGGGGCAGGCCAGGGGCGTGCTCGAGGCGTACGTCCTCGACGTTGACCCCGACCTCGTCGCACACCTGGAAGAGCCGGGCGAGCTGCCCGGGACGGTCACCGATGACGACCTGGACGACCGCGTAGGACGAGGCGGGACCGCCGTGCTTGCCCGGGATGCGGTCGTGGCCCACCACACCGCGCTTGAGCAGCTCAGTGATCTCGTTGGTGGCGGTGCCGTCGCCCTCGGCCATGGCCCGCAGCGCGGTGGCGGCGTCGGCCAGGTCGGTGGCCACCGCCTCCAGCACCTCGGCCACCGGGGAGGCGTTGCCCGACAGGATGCCCAGCCACAGGCCGGGGTCGCTGCCCGCGATGCGGGTCACGTCGCGCACCCCCTGCCCGGCCAGCCCGAGCGCCACGTCGGTGGCGTCGGCCAGCCTGGCGGCCACCGCGGAGGCGGCCACGTGAGGCGCGTGGGAGACCACGGCCACGGCGCGGTCGTGGTCGATCGCGCTCACCTCGACGGCGTTGGCCCCGCACAGCTCGATTAGCCGCAGCACGGCCGCCTTCGCCTCGGGGTCGGCCTCGTCCGTCGGGCACAGGGCCCACGGACGGCCGAGGAACAGGTCGTCGCGGGCGGCGCCGGGCCCCGACTTCTCCCGCCCGGCCAGCGGATGGGAGGCCACGTAGGCGGCCAGGTCGCAGCCGAGCTGCGCGGCCCGGTGAATGGGCTCGGCCTTGACGCTGGCGACATCGGTGTAGAAGCGGGCCGCGCCGATGCGCTGCAGCTCCAGCAGCTCGCTCGCCACGTGGGCCGGGGGCACCGCGACGATCGCGAGATCGGCCGACTCACGCTCGGCGGCGTCGGGCAGCCAGTCTTCGCCCGCGCCCAGCTCCCGCGCCAGGCGCACGGCTCCCGGGTCGCGGTCGGCGAGCAGCACCCGCACCCCGCGCTTGCGCAGCGCGAGCGCCGCGGAGGTGCCGATCAGACCGGTGCCCACGACGAGCACGGTACGTAGTTCCATCTCGATGTCCTGGTGTATGGGCCGTACGGGCTGCTGAACTGCTCTGCTGCTTACCTGGTTTACCTGAGGTCTATTGGGCGATGTCCTGGCGCAGCGCCATCGCGCCGCGCAGGTAGACGTGCTGGATCGCGGAACGCGGACGATCGCTCTCCACGTGCGCCATGAGACGGACGACCCGCGGCAGCGCGCCCGGCACGTCGATCTCGGTGCAGCAGATCAACGGCACCTCGTGGAAACCCAGCTTACGCGCGGCGAGCGCGGGGAACTCCGCGGTCAGGTCGGGCGTGGCGGTGAACAGCACGCTGATCACGTCGTCGGGGCTCAGGTCGTTACGCTCCATGATCGCGCTGACCAGCTCGGTCGTGCCCGAGATGACCGAGGCGCGCTCGTTGGCGTCCACCTGGATCGCCCCGCGGATCGCCCGCACCATGCGCTTCGTCTCCTTCTGTGCCCGCAGAGCCCGCGCGGCGGATCGCGCGGGCCCCTACGTCCGGCCAGATTACAGCTTCACCGCCGCGTACAGCTCGCCGACTTCCTTCAAGGTCAGCGCCCTGATGGTGCCGGGCTTCGTGCGGCCCAGCTTCACCGGCCCGAACTCGATCCTGGCCAGGTCGATCACCCGGTGACCGGTCTCCTCCAGCATGCGCCTGACCACGTGCTTGCGGCCCTCGTGCAGGACGACCTCGACCAGCGCCTGCTGGCCGTGCTCCTGCACGATGGAGAACGAGTCGGCCCTGACCAGGCCGTCCTCCAGCTCGATGCCCTGCTTGAGCCGGCGCCCCAGGTCGCGCGGGATCGGGCCGGGCACCTTGGCCCAGTACTTCTTCTGAACGCCGTAGCTCGGGTGCGTCAGCCGGTTGGCCAGCTCGCCGTCGTTGGTGAGCAGCAGCAGGCCCTCGGTCTCGGTGTCGAGCCGCCCCACGTGGAACAACCTGGGCGCCAGCTCCTCGACGTAGTCGGCCAGGCACGGACGCCCCTGCGGGTCGTCCATCGTGGAGACGACGCCGATCGGCTTGTTGAGCGCGTAGTAGACCAGGTCGGGCGCGGTCGGGATGCGCTTGCCGTCGACGTGGATGACCTGGGCGGCCGGGTCGACCTTGGCGCCGAACCGGCGTACGACCTGGCCGTTGACGGTGACGCGGCCCTCGCCGATCATCTCCTCGCAGGCCCTGCGGCTGGCCACGCCCGCCTGGGCGAGCACCTTCTGCAGCCGGATGCCGTCGGGCACCTCGGTGGTGTCGCGCTCGTCGGTGTAGCCCTCGGGGAAGAGGTCGCGGTCGCGGATGGGCTGCCTCGCCGCCTTGATCCGGTCGCGCTGCGGGCTGCCGGGGCCGCCGGAGCCCGGACGCCTGGGCCCGCCGGTGGTCTGGACGTCGTCGCGACGCGGCGTACGAGGCGCCCGCCGCTCACCGCCGCCCGTCCGGTCGAACCGCCGCTCACCGCCGCCCGATCGGTCGGACCGCCATTCGCCGCCACCCGGCCGGTCGGGCCGCTCGACGCGCTGAGGCCGCTGGGGACGCTCCCCCTGCCCGCCACGCCACTCGGAACGCTCGGGACGGTCGTCGTCCCTCCTGCCGTACCGGGAGCGGGACGTGGCGGCGGACCTGGGGGCGACGTCCTCACGCCGCCCGCTCCGACCGGCCCGGAAACCACCGGCCCGGTCGTCGCGCCACTCACCGCGCCGCTCACCCTGGGACTCGTCACGCCGCTCGCCGCGCCACTCGCCGCGACGCTCACCATGCCGTTCGCCGGGCCGCTCGCCGGGCCGCTCGTCACGCCGCTCTCCGCGGCCCTCGTACCGCTCGCCGCGCCCGTAACGGTCGTCACGTCCGGAACGGTCGTCACGTCCGGAACGCGCACCGCGCTCATAGCGGTCGCCGCCGAAACGATCATCACGCCCCGAGCCCTCACGGCGCTCAGGACGATCGCCCCGCCCGTAACGCTCATCGCGCCCGTAACGGTCACCGCGCTGGTAACGGTCGCCCTGCTCGTAGCGGCGCTCACGTCCGTAACCCTCGTCGCGCCGGTAGCGGTCATCGCGCTCGAACCGGCCCTGGCCCTGGCCTCGGTCCTGGCCCGGCCCTCGGCCCTGGCCCTGGCCCGGACGACCCCGGCCCTGGCTCTGGCCATAGCCCTGGCCCGGACGGCCGTAGCCCTGGCCCTGGCCCTGGCCCTGGCCCTGGCCCGGACGACCATAGCTCTGGCTCTGGCCCTGACGGCCGCGGCTCTGACCCGGGCCCTGGCGGTTCTGGCCCTGGCCCTGGCGTCCGGTGCCTTCGCGGCCGCCGTCTCCGTCGCGCGTGCCGTACCCGGAGCGGGAGCCGCCCCGGTCGGCGCGCAGCGAATCGCGTGACGGACGCTCGCGGAAGTCGTCGTCGCGGCGGAAACCACCGCGGTTGTCGTCACCGCGGCGGGTACCGCGGCGGTTGTCGTCGGAACGGAAGGCGGGACGCCCACCACGGCCGGAGCCGCCGGCGGGTCCACGACCGCGTCCATCACCGGACGGGGTACTACGCCTGTTGATCACTTTGTCGTCTCCTCGAGATTCTCCACGTCGTCCGGGAGGAAGGGAGCGAGCTCGGGAAGCTCGCTGAGGTCCCGCAGTCCCAGACGTTCAAGGAAGTATGAGCTTGTCCGGTAGAGCACTGCCTGGCTCTCCGGGTCGGTGCCGGCCTCCTCGACCAGCCCCCTGGCGACGAGCGTCCGCATGACGCCGTCGCTGTTGACACCGCGTACCGCGGCGACGCGGGCACGGCTCACCGGTTGCCGGTAGGCCACGACCGCGAGAGTTTCCAGCGCGGCCTGGGTCAGCCGCGTCTGCTGTCCGTCGCGTACGAACCGCTCGACCAGCGGCGCGCAGTCGGCCCGCGTGTAGAACCGCCAGCCGCCCGCGACTTCCCGCAAGTCAAAACCCCGCCCGGCGGCCGTGTATTCCGCTGCCAGGCCCCGCAGAGCGGCGGCCACCTCGTGCGTGGGCCGCTCCAGCACCTGAGCGAGAGTCACCTCGGCGACGGGCTCATCTACCACCATCAGGATAGCCTCCAACGCCGCCTCCAGCGCCGGTCCCGGCTCCCCAGCCTCCTCCGGCTCCCTCGCGAGCCCCTCCTCCGCCTCACCAACTCCCCAAGCCCCACCACCCACCACACCGCCCACTGCGATGTCCGGCGCGATGTCCGACGCGGTGGGCGACGCGGTGGGCGACGCGGTGGGCGACGCGGTGGGCGACGCGGTGGGCGACGCGGTGGGCGACGCGGTGGGCGACGCGGTGGGCGACGCAACGTCTGGCTCGGTGTCTGGCTTGGTGCTCACCCCAGTGCCGAGCGCAACGTCCACCTCCGCCTCAGGCTCAGGCTCAGGCTCAGGCTCAGGCTCAGGCTCAGGCTCAGGCTCAGGCTCAGGCTCGACGATCGCGCCCGGTATCCCGTCCGTCGGCGGGGAAGCGACGGGCACGGCGTCTTCCTCGCCCTCCACGCCCGCCACAGGCAGCGCCTCCGCAGGCAGCGTGTCCGCGAGCACCGCCTCCGCAGGCGGCGCGCCTGCCGCGTCGGGCGCAGCCGCTGTCTCGGGCGCGGTGGGCGCCGTTGCCTCGCGAACAGCGGAATCGGCGTCGGAGGAGCCCGGGGTCTCGGCCACGGCTGTCGCCTCCTCGGCGCCCACCGCTCCAGCCTCGGAACCGCCCGCGGCTGCCGCTTCCTCGGCGTCCACCTCTCCGACCTCGGAACCGGCCTCAGAACCGGCCCCGGAAATCGACTCGGTAATGGACTCGGCACTGGACTCGGAGCCGGGTCCGGCCTCGTCGGTGACCGGCGAGGGCGGGGGTTCGGAGGGTTCGGGGGCGGCGTCCGCCTCGTCCTCCAAGTGCGGCGCCCCCGGCTGGGCGAGGGAGCCCGGGAGGGTCATCCAGGAGGGCAGCGGCGGCTCGGAGTCGGGCGAACGGCGCGGGTTGGGCAGCGGGTTGTCGTCAGTCATTGGATGGTTTCTCCGCGGATTCCTCGTAGTCGTCCCCCACCGCGACGTCCCCGTCGTCGGACCCCGTCCAGGTCACGTGCAGATCCCCCAGCGGCTCGACCTGCTCGAACGTCACCGCCGACTCACGGAACAGCTCCAGCACGGCCAGGAATCTGGCGATGACCTCGATGGTCCCCCCGCAGTCGGCCACGAGCGCGCGGAAGGTGGCCCGCCGCAGCCTGCGCAGGTGCATGACCAGGATCGCCGCCTGCTCCCTGACGCTGGCCAGCGGCTGGTAGATGTGCCCCACGCTGACGGTCGGCGGCAGCTTCGGCGTGAACGCCCTGGCCGCGATGCGGGCGAGCTGCTCGGGCCCGATGCCGAGGATCAGCTCGGGCAGCAGGTTGGCGAACTGCTCCTCCATCGGCACGGTACGGGGGAATCGCAGCGCCTCCTCCGCCATCCGCCCGGCGAAGACCTTCACCACCTCCTTGTACGCCTTGTACTGCAGCAACCGGGCGAACAGCAGGTCTCTGGCCTCCAGCAGCGCCAGGTCCTCCTCGTCCTCCACCTCGCCGGAGGGCAGCAGCCGGGCCGCCTTGAGATCCAGCAGGGTCGCCGCGACCAGCAGGAAGTGGCTGGTCTGGTCGAGGTCCCACTCGGGGCCACGGGACCGGATGTACGCGATGAACTCGTCGGTAACCTTGGAGAGCGAGACCTCGGTGATGTCGAGCTTGTGCTTGGCGATGAGACCGAGGAGCAGGTCGAAGGGCCCCTCGAAGACGTCCAGGTGGACCTGGAAGCCCTGGGGCGCGGTCTGCTCTGCGGTCACCTGGCCATTGTGGCAGGCGCCGGCCAGCGCGAGAGCACCTCGCGGGCCAGCTCACGGTAGGCGTTGGCGCCCAGGGACGACGGGTCGAACGTGGTGATCGGCTCGCCGGCCACCGTCGCGTCGGGGAAGCGCACCGTACGGTTGATCACCGTGTGGAACACCTTGTCGCCGAACGCCTCCACCACCCGGGCCAGCACCTCGCGCCCGTGCAGGGTGCGGGCGTCGTACATGGTGGCGAGCAGGCCCTCGATCTCGAGCTCCTCGTTGAGCCGCTCCTGGACCTTGGAGATGGTGTCCATGAGCAGCGCCACGCCGCGCAGGGCGAAGAACTCGCACTCCAGCGGCACCATCACACCGTGCGCGCAGGTCAGCGCGTTGATGGTGAGCAGGCCCAGCGACGGCTGGCAGTCGATGAGGCACACGTCGTAGTGCGGCAGCAGCGGCTTGATGACCCGGCCGAGCACCTGCTCGCGGGCCACCTCGGTGACGAGCTGTACTTCGGCGGCGGACAGGTCGATGTTGCTGGGCAGCAGGTCGAGGCCCTCGACGCCGGTCTCCAGCAGCACCTCCTCGGCGGTGACGCCGCGCTCCATGAGCAGGTTGTAGACGGTGAGGTCGAGCTGGAGCGGGTTGATGCCCAGCCCGACGGAGAGGGCGCCCTGCGGGTCGAAGTCGACCAGGAGCACCTTGAGACCGCATTCGACCAGCGCGGCCCCCAGGTTGATGGTGGTCGTGGTCTTGCCGACGCCACCCTTCTGGTTGACCATCGCGACCACGCGCGCCGGGCCGTGCACCGCGGGGGGCACCGGCTCGGGGAACACGGGTCTGGGCCGCCGTGTGGGGCCCAGGTTGACGCCGTTGGAGGGCGTGTTGGTCTTCGTGTCGCCCCAGGGGTTGTCGGGGGTCCCCGGGGTCGAACCCTTGGTCGTCACAGTCACCAGCTCGAACCTCCCTGACGATCCCGAACCGGACCGTCCGGACGGACACTATGGCGTCACCACTAAACGCGGCAAGGCGGCACGCCGTGGGTGGCGCACGTCCCAAAAGACTATAGATCACTGCCGGGCACGCGGATGCGCGGCCGCGTACACCTCGCGGAGCTTGTCGACCGTGACCAGGGTGTAGACCTGAGTGGTCGTCACGGAGGCGTGGCCGAGCAACTCCTGCACCACCCTAACGTCCGCGCCGCCGTCCAAAAGGTGGGTCGCGAAGGAATGCCGGAGCACGTGCGGGCTTATCCCGTCGAGTCCGGCGCGTTCTGCGGCGGCCTGGAGCACCTCCCAGGCGCCCTGCCTGGTCAGGCGTCCGCCACGGGCGTTGAGGAAGACGGCCGGGGTGCCGCGCCCGTGGGCGAGGAGCCCCGGCCTGGCCCGCACCACGTACGCGTCCAGCGCCGAGCGCGCGTAGCGCCCCAGGGGCACGACCCGGGTGCGGCCGCCCTTGCCGCGCAGGCGTACCTGGTCGTCCTCGAGGTCGTCCACGGCCAGCCCGACGGCCTCGGAGATGCGGGCCCCGGTGCCGTACAGGACCTCCAGCAGGGCCCGGTTGCGCAGGGTCAGGGGTGCGCCGTCGGGGCCCGAGGCGGCGATGAGGCGTTCGACCTCGTCGACCGCGATGGGTTTGGGGAGCCTGCGGAGCTGGCGCGGCGGGCGTACCTCGTGGGCGGGGTCGTGGGCCGTGACCCCTTCGCGCAGGGCGAAGCGGTGCAGCCCGCGGACGGCGGACAGGGCGCGGGCGGCGGAGCTGGCCACGAGGGCGGGGTGCTCACCGTCGCCCTCGCGCAGCGCGGCGAGGAAGGCCAGGACATCGGCCTCCCCCACCTGGTCGAGCTCCCGCCGACCGCGCGCCTGGAGGTGTTCGAAGTATCGGCGCAGGTCACGCCGGTAGGACGCGAGCGTGTTGGCGGCAAGGGCGCGCTCCACCGCCAGATGGGCGAGGTAGCTGGAGAGCACCGCCTCCACGAACTGGTCCTTCCGTCACGCCTCCGGGGCGTCGGCGGGGCGCAACAGGGCGTACCCCTCGACCGACGCGGCATATGCGGCGAGGATACCGGCCACGGCCGAGGAATTGTGGATCATTCCCATGAGCGCCTTCTCCACCGCGTCGGCCAGAGGGACCCATTCGACCGGCATGTCGATTTCCTCGTGCCGGTGGACGAAGCCGTTCTCCTCGTCGGGGATCTTGGTCAGGTCGCGTGCCAGGAACACCCGGACGCGCTCGTCGGTCATGCCGGGCGAGGAGCGCAGGTCGACGAGCGTGTGCCAGGTGCCGGCCCGGTAGCCGGACTCCTCGGCCAGCTCGCGGGCGCCGGTGGTGGCGAGCGGTTCGCCTGCCACGTCGCGGATCCCGGCGGGCAGCTCCCACATCAGGTGGCGGGTGGGGTGGCGGTACTGCCTGATCATCAGGACGCGGTCATGCTCGTCGAGCGCGAGCACGGCGACGGCTCCGGGGTGGACGACGTAGTCGCGCTCGGCGACCTCGTCGCGGGGCATCCTGACGGTGTCGGTGACCACGTCGATGATGTGGCCCTTGAAGCGATGCCTGGTCTCGACGACGTCCCACGCCTCGGGCGTGTCCTCGACGGGGACGCCGCCCTTCTCGATCTCCTCTTTCTTCACGGGCCCACCTTGGCACTGCCCACGCGGCTGTCGGCGTAGATGAGGGCGGCGCCGATGAGGCCGTCGAACATCGGGTTGGCCCGGGTGGGCCGGGAGCGGAACTCGGGGTGGGCCTGGGTGCCGATGTAGAACGGGTGCTGGTCGGTGGGCAGCTCGGTGTACTCGACCAGGCGGCCGTCGGGCGACAGGCCGGAGAAGACCAGGCCGACCTTCTCGAGCCGCCCGCGGTAGGAGTTGTTGACCTCGTAGCGGTGGCGGTGGCGCTCGTCGGCCTTGGCCCTGCCGCCGTACAACTGGCGGGCGAGGGTGCCCTCGCCGAGCTTGGCGGTGTAGATGCCCAGGCGCATGGTGCCGCCCATGTCGCGCTCGCCGGCCACGACGTCTTCCTGGTCGGCCATGGTGGAGACGACCGGGTGCTTGGTGTCGGGGTCGAACTCGGCGGAGTTGGCGCCCTCGATGCCGGCCATGTTGCGGGCGGCCTCGATGACCATGCCCTGCATGCCGAGGCAGATGCCGAGCAGCGGGATCTTGCCCTCGCGGGCGTGGCGGATGGCGCCGATCTTGCCCTCGATGCCGCGTACGCCGAAGCCGCCGGGGATCAGCACGCCGTCGACGCCGTCGAGTTCGCGCTCGGCGCCCTCGGGGGTCTCGCAGTCGTCGCTCTTGACCCAGCGGATGTTGACGCGGGCGTCGTTGGCGAACCCGCCGGCGCGCAGCGCCTCCGTGACCGAGAGGTACGCGTCCGGCAGATCAATATATTTCCCGACAAGCGCGATCGTGACCTCCCTGGCCGGGCGGTGCACCCGGCGCAGGAGCTGCTCCCACTCCTTCCAGTCGACGTCGCGGAAGGGCAGGCCGAGCCGGCGCACCACGTACGCGTCGAGGCCCTCGGAGTGCAGCACCTTCGGGATGTCGTAGATCGAGTCGGCGTCGACGGCGGACACGACGGCGTCCTCGTCCACGTCGCACATGAGGCTGATCTTGCGCTTGATCGCCGCCTGCACGGGCCGGTCGGACCGCAGCACGATCGCGTCGGGCTGGATGCCGATGCTGCGCAGCGCCGAGACGCTGTGCTGGGTCGGCTTGGTCTTCAGCTCTCCCGACGGCCCGATGTACGGCAGCAGCGAGACGTGCAGGAAGAACACGTTGTCGCGCCCCACCTCGTGCCTGATCTGGCGGACGGCCTCCAGGAACGGCAGCGACTCGATGTCGCCCACCGTGCCCCCGACCTCGGTGATGACCACGTCGACCTCAGGACCGGCCATGCCCCGGATGCGGTCCTTGATCTCGTTGGTGATGTGCGGGATGACCTGGACGGTGTCGCCCAGGTATTCGCCGCGCCGCTCTTTGGCGATGACGTTGGAGTAGACCTGGCCGGTGGTCACGTTGGCCGAGCCGTGCAGGTCGGTGTCGAGGAAACGTTCGTAGTGGCCGACGTCGAGGTCGGTCTCGGCGCCGTCGTCGGTGACGAACACCTCACCGTGCTGGAACGGGTTCATGGTGCCGGGGTCGACGTTGAGGTAGGGGTCGAGCTTCTGCATGGTGACCCTGAGACCGCGCCCTTTGAGCAGGCGACCGAGGCTTGACGCCGTGAGCCCCTTGCCGAGACTGGAGGCGACACCGCCGGTGACGAACAGATGCTTGGTTTGCGATGCGCTGCGCAAAGGGGCTCCCGTGGCTCGAGGTGTGGTCGAAGTGTCCACGGGCTCTCAGGATATCAAACAACGCCCCTCACATGCCTGAACGGCCCGACCTAGCGGTAACTTTGGTCCTTATGTCAGTAGTTCGGCGGGCTTTGGGCACATTGATGCACCGTGCCTACGGCGCGATCCGCCACGCCGGCGCGATCACTCCGGCCACCCCCGCGGGTTACCGGTTCCGCCTGATGGGCGACGGTGTCAGCATCGCCTTCCCGCCCGGCGCGATCTTCGGCGAGCAGTGGATCGAGATCGGCGACCACACGCTCATCGGGGAGCGGGTGTCGATCTCGTGCGGGATGATGCCCGGCCCCGACCTCGGCCCCGACTCGATCCTGCGCATCGGCCGGGGCTGCTCGATCGGCCGGGGCTCGCACATCGTCGCCCACCAGTCGATCGAGATCGGCGACGACGTCTTCACCGGCCCGTACGTCTACATCACCGACCAGAACCACGTCTACGACGACCCGGACGTGCCCATCGGCCGCCAGTGGCCGCGTAACAGCCCGGTCTCGATCGGCTCGGGCTCGTGGCTGGGCGCGGGGGCGATCATCCTGCCGGGCACCACGCTCGGCCGCCAGTGCGTGGTGGCGGGCGGGGCGGTGGTGCGGGGCGAGTTCCCCGACCACAGCGTGGTGGCCGGGGTCCCGGCCAGGCGGGTCCGCGGGTACACCCCGGAGCTGGGCTGGCACTCCCCCGTCACGCTGGACGCCACCACCTGACCCGCCCCGCGCACCCGGATCCGGCGGGCGGAGGGCCGGGGACGGCTCAGGAGAGGGATGGACCGAACAAGGTTCTGACGGATAGCGTCGGGTCATGCGGACCGCCATATGTGAGCGTTTGGGGATCGAGTTCCCGTTGTTCGCCTTCAGCCACTGCCGCGACGTGGTGGCCGCCGTCACGAACGCGGGCGGGTTCGGGGTGCTGGGCGCCGTCGCGTACTCGCCCGATCAGCTCGACACGGAGCTGACCTGGCTGGACGAGCACGTGGACGGCCGCCCCTACGGCGTCGACGTGCTCGTGCCCGGCAAGATCGACGCCTCCGCCCTCGACCGGCGCGTGCACCTCATGGACGCCGTCCCCGACCGGCACCGGGACTTCGTCACGCACCTGCTGTCCAAGTACGGCGTCAGCGCCACCGGCCAGCCGCTCACCGCGGTGGCCGACGAGGTCGGCAGGCGGGTGACGGCGGCCGGGGCGACCGGGCTGATCGACGTGGCGCTCAAGCACCGGATCGGGCTGATCGCCAGCGCCCTGGGACCGCCCCCGCCCGAGATGGTGACCCGGGCCAGGCAGGCGGGCGTGCCGGTGGCCGCGCTGGTCGGCACGGTCGAGCACGCCCGCAGGCAGGTCGCGGCGGGCGCCGACCTCATCGTGGCCCAGGGCACCGAGGCGGGCGGCCACACCGGTGAGATCTCCACGATGGTGCTGGTGCCGCAGGTCGTGGACGCGGTCGACCCCGTGCCGGTGCTGGCGGCGGGCGGGATCGCGTCCGGGAGGCAGATGGCGGCGGCGATGGCGCTCGGGGCGCAGGGCGTGTGGTGCGGCTCGGTCTGGCTGACCACGGAGGAGGCCGAGACGTCCCCGGCGGTCAGGCGCAAGCTGCTGGCGGCCTCGTCGCTGGACACCGTCCGCTCCCGCTCCCGTACGGGCAAGCCGGCCAGGCAGCTCAGGTCGGCCTGGACCGAGGAGTGGGACTCCGGCCAGGAGAGCCCGGGGCCGCTGGGCATGCCCCTGCAGCTCCTCGTGACCGAGGCCGCGATGGCCCGCGTCGAGGCGGCGGCGGAGAAGGGCGAGCAGGGGGCGCTGGAGCTGGTCAACTACTACGTGGGTCAGGTCGTGGGCCAGCTCCGCCAGGTCAGGCCCGCCAAGGACGTCGTCTACGACCTGGTCAGCGAGTTCGGCGAGGCGGTCGACCGGCTCCGGCGCCTGTCGGAGTGAACGCGCTCCCGGCCGCCTCCCTGCGCTCCGGCGGCGCCGCCGTCGGCGCTCCGTAGCGCGGCCGGGCCGTTCCCGCGGTCTCCCGGCGGTCTCCCGCAGTCTCCCGGCGTTGCCGGGATTTCGTCAGGAGGTAACCTGCGCCTGTGGTCGGGACCCCCCCTGAGCTGGAGCGTGGCACCGGCGTCCCCGCACACGTGCAGATCGAGCGCTGGCTGCTCGCCTCGATCGCGCGCGGCGAGCTGGCGCCGGGCGACCGGCTGCCCGGCGAACGGGAGCTGGCCGGGCGGCTCGGCGTGAGCCGGATGACGCTGCGGCAGGCGCTGGCCACGCTGGAACACGAGGGGGTGCTGCTGCGGGTACCCGGCAGGTCGGGAGGCGCGTTCGTGGCCCGGCCCCCGGCCGAGCCGCGCGTCGAGTGCGACCTGACGGGGCTGGCCGGGTTCACCGAGCAGATGCGCCGCGCCCACCTGCGGGCGCGGGCGCGGATCCTGCGGGCCGCGACCGTGCCCGCGCCCGTCGCCGCGGCCCGCGCGCTCGGGGTGGCGGCGGGCGCGCCGGTGCACGAGGTGACCCGGGTACGCTCGGCGGGCCGCTCACCGGTGGCCCTGGAGCGCTCGTACTTCCCCGACCTGCCCGGACTGCTGGGGGAAGACCTCACCGGCTCCCTCTACGCCCTGCTGGCCACCCGCTACGGCCTGGAGCCGCGTACGGCGGTCGAGCACCTCGAACCGGTGATCGCCCGGCCCGGCGAGGCCGCCGAGCTGGGCATCGAGCCCGGCACGCCGCTCATGCTGATCGAGCGGACCGCCTACGCGGCCGACGGCACGCCGGTGGAGTACGCGCTCGACCTGTTCCGTCCCGACCGGGTCCGCATCTCGGTGCGCAGCGGCGTCCAGGAGCCGGGGAGTCCCTGACGGAGCGCAATTTGGCATGGTCAGGGCGCGGTCAGGGCACGAGCGGGCCCTTGACCACGGTGCCCGGCACCCAGCGGCCCTCCACCTCGACCTCGACCGGCGCCCCTGGTTCGGCCGGCAGGTGGGCGTAGGCGATGGACTCGCGGGCGGTGTAGCCGTAGCCGCCGGACGTGACGCGGGCCACCACCCGGCCGTCCAGGCGTACCGGCTCGTTGCCGAGCGCGACGGCGCGCGGGTCGCTCAGCGTCAGGCAGCGCAGCCTGCGCCCAGGATCGGGGTCGAGGGCGTCCCGGCCGAGGAAGTCGCCCTCCTTCTTGACGCAGAAGCCCAGCCCCGCCTCGTACGGCGTCGTCTCGGGCCCGAGGTCCGCGCCCCACACCCGGTAGCCCTTCTCCAGCCGCAGGCTGTCGATCGCCCGGTAGCCCCCGGCCACCAGCCCGTACGGCTCCCCCGCCCGCCACAGCGCCTGCCACAGGCCGAGCCCGTACTCGCTGGAGCAGTACAGCTCCCACCCGTGCTCGCCCACGAACGTCACCCGCAGCGCCAGCACCGGCACGTCCCCCACGGTCAGCTCGCGGGACGACATGAACGGGAAGTCCAGCGCGTCGGGCGTCAGCCCGGCCAGGACGTCGCGGGCCCGCGGACCCCACAGGGCGAAGCAGGCGTACTGGCCGGTCACGTCGGCGATCCTGGCGTTCGCGCCGGTGAGCGCGGCCTGCTTGCGCAGCCAGCCCAGGTCGTGGGAGCCGAACGCGGTGCCGGTGACGACGAGGAACTCCCGCTCGCCGCGCCTGGTGACGGTGAAGTCGCACTCGATGCCGCCGCGCCGGTTGAGCGCCTGCGTGTAGGTGACGACGCCGTCCTGGCGGGCGACCCGGTTGGCGCACACCCACTCCAGGAGTTCGGCGGCGTCCGGCCCGGTGACCTCGATCTTGGCGAACGAACTCTCGTCGAACAGCCCGGCCGCCGTGCGCGTGGCCCGGTGCTCGGCCCCGATCGCGGGCGACCACAGCCGTCCCGCCCACCCGTGCGGGCGCTCGTCCTCGCCCGCGGGCCCGCCTGGCGTTTCGTTCGCGGTGTAGTAGTTGACCCGCTCCCATCCGGACTTCTCGCCGAAGACGGCCCCGTGCGCGGCGTGCCAGCCGTAGGCGGGCGAGACGCGCAGCGGCCGTCCCGCCGACCGCTCGTGGCCGGGGTAGCGGATGTCGTAGTACGTCTCGTAGTTCTCGACCGCCCGCTTGATCGTGTACGACGGCGAGCGGTACTGGCGGCCGAACCGGCGGATGTCCATGTGCCAGACGTCCATGCCGGGCTCGCCCTCGACGATCCACTCGGCCATGACCTTGCCGATGCCGCCCGCGCCCGCGATGCCGTGCGCGCAGAACCCGGCCGCGACGAAGAACCCGCCGACCTCGGTCTCCCCGAGGCAGAACTCGTTGTCGGGGGTGAACGCCTCCGGCCCGTTGATCAGCTTGCGGATGCCGACGTCGGCCATGGCGGGCACCCGGATCCTGGAGTTGCCGGAGATCTCCTCGAACCTCGGCCAGTCCTCGGCCAGCAGCCTGCCGTTGAAGTCGGGCGGCACGGCGTCGTAGGAGTTCGGCCCGGCCGTCCAGGGGGCGCAGGTGCGCTCGTACCCGCCCATGACCAGGCCCTGCACCTCCTGCCGGTAGTAGACGAGCAGGTCGGGGTCGCGCAGCGTGGGCAGGCCCGTGTGGTCGTGGAAGGCGTCGGTGACCACGTACTGGTGCGACATGGGGACGATCGGGACGCGTACCCCCGCCATGCGGCCGATCTCGGCCGCGAACATGCCGCCGCAGTTGACCACGATCTCGCAGTCGATGTCGCCCTGGTCGGTGCTGACCCCGGCGACCCGGCCATTGACCACCTTGACGCCGAGCACGCGGGTGCGGGTGCGCAGCGTCGCCCCGCCCTCGCGGGCGCGGGTCGCCAGCGCGTAGCAGAGCTGGGACGGGTCGATCTGCCCGTCCGTCGGCAGGTACGCGGCCCCCACCACCCCCTCGGGGTCCATGAGCGGGAACAGCTCCACGGCCTCGGCCACCGAGATCTCCTCCAGCGGCAGCCCGAACGTGCGCGCCCAGCCGATCTGGCGGCGGATCTCCGCCATGCGCTCGGGCGTGGCGGCCAGCTTGATGCCGCCGCACTCGGTCCATCCGGCGTCCAGCGTGCGGTAGAGCTCGACGGAGTACTGGTTCATCCGGGTCAGCGTGGGGTCGGCGCGCAGTTGCCCGACGAGCCCGGCGGAGTGGAAGGTGGAGCCGCTGGTCAGCTCGTCCCGCTCCAGCAGGACGACGTCGCGTTCGCCGAGTCGGGTGAGGTGGTAGGCGACGGACGCGCCGCCCACCCCGCCACCGATGATCACGATGCGGGCCGAGTCGCTCATGGTCGCGAGGCTAACCGGCACGCCGTAAAAGGTCTAGACCGTTTAGGGCGCCGGGGCTAGCATCGAGCATGGTCACGCCCGAGGTCCTCGATCGCATCCCCCTGCTGTCCGGCGTGCCGCGCTCCGTCGAGGAGCTGCCCGGCGGGCTCACCAACCACAACTACAAGGTCACGACCCCGCGTGGCGTCTACGTCGTCCGCGTGTGGGCCAGTGACGGGGCGCTGCTGGCCATCGACAGGGACGCCGAGCACGCGAACTCCGTGGCGGCGGCCCGCGCCGGGGTCGGAGCGCCGGTGCACGACTATCTGCCCGCTCTCGGGGTGCTGGTGGTGGGGTACCTGCCGGCGCGCGCGTTCACGGCCGACGACCTGCGTGACCCGGCGAACCTGCCCCGGGTGGCCGAGGCGTGCCGGCGGCTGCACGCGGGGCCGCGGTTCGTGCGCGACTTCGACATGTTCGAGGTCCAGCGGCGCTACCTGGAGATCGTGCGCGAGCGCGGCTTCAAGCTGCCGCCGCGCTACCTCGACTTCATGCCCGACGTCGCCCGGATCAGGAGGTGCCTGGCCGTGCGCGACGAGGGCACCGTCCCGTGCAACAACGACCTGCTGCCCGGCAACATCCTCGATGACGGCGAGCGCCTGTGGCTCATCGACTACGAGTACGCGGGCAACAACGACGCCTGCTTCGAGCTGGGCAACATCTGGAGCGAGTCCGACCTGCCGCCGGGCCACCTGGACGCGCTCGTCACCGCCTACTACGGCCGCCGCCTGCGCCACAAGATCGCCCGAGCGCGCCTGCTCGGCCTCATGTCCAAGTACGGCTGGACCCTGTGGGCCTCGATCCAGGACGGCGCCAACGACACCATCGACTTCGACTTCTGGTCGTGGGGCGTGGAGAAGTACGAGCGGGCGGTGGCCGAGTTCACCGATCCCGGCCTCACCGGCCTCATGGACGAGGCGGTCCGGGCAGACTAGGGGCATGCTCGCCGCATTGACCGGTCTGGGCCTGTCCACGGCCGCCGGGCTGAACGCGTACATCCCGCTCCTCGTGGTGGGCGTGCTCGCGAACTTCACCGACGCCGTCCGGCTGCCCGACGGCTACTCCTGGCTGTCGAACTGGGGCGTCCTCGGCGTCATCGCGGTGCTGCTCGTCGCGGAGACGGTGCTGGACAAGGTGCCCGCCGTCGACAGCGTCAACGACGCCATCCAGACCGTGGTGCGCCCGGCCTCGGGCGGCGTGGTCTTCTCGGCCACGAACGCCGCCGCCGAGTTCGAGCGCTCGTCCTGGATGACCGAGCACCCGTGGGCCGGGTGGCTGCTCGGCATCGTCGTGGCGCTGGCCGTACACGCCGTCAAGGCCGCCGCCCGCCCCGTGGTCAACGCCGGGACGGCCGGGGTCGGGGCGCCGGTCGTGAGCACGGCCGAGGACGCGGGGTCGCTCGGGATGAGCCTGGTCGCGGTGTTCGCGCCCGCGCTGGTGATCGTCGCGCTGCTGCTGTTCGCGGTGGTGGCGTGGTGGGCCATCCGGCGCGTACGCCGCTTCCGGGCACGGCGGAGGGCCCGCAGGGGGGCGACAGGCGGTCACCCGCCAGGCTGACCCGGCTCCCGAGCGGCGTCCTGGAGCGTGCGCAGCCAGCCCTCCAAGGCGGTCACGAACTCGGCGGGCCGCTCCTCGTGCAGCCGGTGGCTCGCCCCCTCCCAGCACACGACCGCGGACGCCGGGTCCTTCAGCAGCCCCGCCTCCCACTCCGCCCGCCCCGGGTCGGCCCAGATCGACAGCACCGGGCACCGCCTGCGCGCCAGGTAGTCGTCGCTGGCCGGGCGCACCCCGATGGCGTCCCGGCCGGTGAACATGGCCTCGAACGCCTGGGCGAGGACGTGCGGCGGCGTCCCGTACAGGCGGCGTTTGTGCCAGCGCCTGATGAGAGCGGGGGTGGCGGCGTTCGTGCACCATTCGTCGATCCGCTCGGCGGCCTCGTGCGGGCGCTCGCCCCTCAGTCCCTCGATCATCCTCGGGAAGCCGCGGGCCAGCTCGGCGGTCATGCCGTAGCCGGGGTCGAGGGCGGCGAGCGCGCGTACCCGGTCGGGGTGCTCGACCGCCAGGATCGAGACCACCTGGCCGCCCATGGAGTGCCCGACCGCCACCACCTGCGGGACGTCCAGGCGGTCGAGCAGGGCGTGCAGGTCCGCGGCCATCATGCGGGGCGTGTTCCCGGTCTCGGGGACCGAGGAGTAGCCGTGGCCGCGCAGGTCCACGGCGATCACCCGGTGCGCGGCGGCCAGCGCGTCGATGTGCCAGGCCCACTGGTGGGAGTCGGCGCCCCAGCCGTGCACGAGCAAAAGCGGCGGCCCGCCACCCGCCTGCCCGTCGTCGGTGTAGAAGAGCCTGACCTCGGGCCCGACCTGCGCGTATGGCACCTATCCCGCGCTCCCGTCCGAGGTCGGCGGCCTCATGGGCGGCTTCGGACGGGGCAGGATGGCGGTCTCCCCCGCGCTCCAGCCGCCGTCGACGGCCAGCTCGGCGCCGGTCACGTACGAGGCCGCGTCGGACAGCAGGAACGCGGTCGCCTCCGCGACCTCCGCGGCCTCGCCCCACCGCCCGGCGGGCGCCAGCCCGAAGGTCCCCTCCTCCGGCACGGCCCCGAGCAGCCTCGTCATCGGGGTGGCGATCATCCCGGGATGTACGGAGTTGACCCGGATGCGATCCCGCGCGAACTCCAGTGCCGCGATCTTCGTCAGCCCGCGCACGCCCCACTTGGACGCGCCGTAGCCGCCCGTCCCCGGCAGGGCGAACAGCCCCGCGACCGACGACACGTTCACGATCGCGCCGCCGCCCGAGTCGCGCATGGGCCCGACCACGGCCTTGAGCCCCAGGAAGACGCCGGCCAGGTTCACCCGGAGCACCTGCTCGAACTCCTCCAGCGACTGCTGCTCGATCGGCAGGACGGTGGCGATGCCGGCGTTGTTCACCAGGCCGTCGAGCCGTCCGTGCTCCTCCAGGGTCTCGGCGGTCACCGCGGCCCAGTCGTCCTGGCTCGTCACGTCGTGGGCGATGAACCGGGCGCCCAGGTCCTTGGCGGTGGCCGTACCCTCCTCCACCAGGAGGTCGGTCAGCACGACCCGCGCCCCGGCCGCCACGCAGCGCCGGGCGGTGGCCGCGCCCATGCCCCGGGCGCCGCCCGTGATGATCACTACCTTGCCGTCCAGCACGCCGTACGCCCTTTCTGGGGTGGTTCAGCGGACATGTGCACTGAAACACAGGCGTCGCGCCTCGATCAAGAGCTTGCTTGGGCATCGGGACCGCCTCACGCGCGCCGGAACGCCCGGGGCGGACTATCCTTCAAGGCACGAACACCAACGAGAGGTGGCAATGCTCGGCGATTTCCTCGTCATCGTGCTGGTGATCCTGGCGTTCCTCCTGCTCTTGGGCGGTGTGGGCATCTACCTGCTGGTCAAGCTGGGCAAGAAGGCCGCGGTGAAGGCCAGGCAGGCCACGGTCCGGCTCAGCACGCACGTCAACGCGATGGGCACCGGCGACGCCGCCGAGGTCGAGCGCCTCCGGCTCGACCTGCGCCGCGAGGTCACCCTCACCCGGCAGGCCGTCGAGAACGCCCAGCACCAGGGGTGGGGGCTCGGAGAGCTGCCCCGCCTGCTGGCCGACCTGACGGCCCAGGCCGACGTGCACGACAGCCAGCTCGGCATGTACGCCCAGCAGCGCCGCGTGTCCCCTTACGTCGACCACGCCACCCTCGACCGCCTGCGCGAGCACCAGGCCAAGCTGACGGCCATGTGCGCCCGCATCCGGGCCGACCTGCTGGGCGACCAGGTGCAGCACACGGCGACGGGCATCGCCGACCTCACCTCGCGCACCGACCTGGAGATCGAGGCCCGCCGCCAGGCCCCGATCAAGGACCCCCTCGACGAGATCGACGAGCTGTACCGCCGCACGATCGAAGACCGCAAGGACCGCCCCTGACGGCTACGGCATGCGACATGATGAACGCGTCGCGTGCAACGGCCTGAGGAGACGTCCCCATGAGCGCAGCCTGGCCGGAACGGCTCCGTCCCGGCCCCGCCGGCGGGTGGACCGCCGACCTGCTCGATCACCTGCCCCCTCACGCGCCCCGGCACGTCGAGCTGATCGATGGGTCCCTCATCTCGAGGTCGCCGCAGACCGGCTTCCACATGCTCATGCTCCGCCTGCTCGAACAGTCGTTCCGGCCGCCCGGCACGCTCATGGTCGTGCGCGGGATGACGGTGACGCTGGGCATGCGGCAGCGGCTCGAACCCGACCTCCTCCTGGTCCAGAGGTCTGCCTTCAGCACGAAGATCACCTCGTTCCGGCCGGAGGACGTCCATCTGGTCGTCGAGGTCGTCTCCGACGAATCCGGAGAGCGGGATCGAGTCACCAAGCCGATCAAATACTCCGACGCCGGCATCGAGCACTTCTGGCGGGTGGAGCAGGAGGACGGCCTGGCGGTGGTGTATACGTTCGAGCTCGAGCCCGTGGTCAAGGCTTACGTCCCCACCGGTATCCATCGCAGGCGGCTCCGGACGAACCTCGGGTTCGACGTGGACCTCGACCTCGATCTGCGGCAGGTCTCGGGCTGAGCCGGATCAGGCCGCGCTCCCGTCGTCGCCGTAGACCGCCGCGACCAGCTCCGCCTCCGTAGCGCCCCTGGCGGCCAGCGACTTGACGGCCTGGGCCTGGGCGTGGGTCGGCAGCCGGCCCGCCAGCAGCAGGGGCAGCGAGAGGCACCGTACGAGCACCTCCGGGGCCGAGATCCCCGACGGGCGGCGGGCCACCGACACGTTGACCCGCAGCGCGTGCTCGTTGCCCGGCGGCACACCCGGGCGGTCGATCTCGACGGCGCTGTAGCGGAAGCCGTTGGCCAGGTCGCACGGGCCGCACCCGGCCGGTCCCCTGCTGAGCTTGCCGCCGCACTCCGCGCAGGTCAGCCGGTCGTACGCGGCGTCGACCACGCGCCACGGATGCCTGTCGGGCTCCTCGGTCACCATCTCGGCGATCAGGCGCTCGTCCGGCGGCTCGGCGGCGCCGAACTCGCTCTCCAGGAAGGCCCGCCAGCCCTCCTCGACGATCTCGTCGACGATCCCGGCGCATCGGGCGCAGCCGAGAACCCCGGCGGGCTCCCAGCGATGGCATTCGGGGCAGCGTCCCATGTGCGCAACATACAAGGTGGGGCGAGACGGGCGCATCGCAATATCAGCTCACCTACCACACCACCCCAGCCCTGCCACGCCTCCAACCGCTGCTCCAACCGAGGCTCCGGCTGCGACCTCATCTGGGTTCCGGTCGCGGCTCCGTCTGCGGTTCTCGTTGCGGAGGTGGACGGGACGGCGGCGGGCCGTGGGTACGGCCCGCCGTCGCGGCGGTCGAGCGGGCGTCCTGGATGGCGGTCAGGGGTGCGCGCTCGACCGGCGGCCCGATGTCACGTCGGGGAGGCGCTGCCCTTCACGACCTCGCCGGTGGCGGCGTCGACGGTGGCCTCGTGCTTGGTGCCGTCGGGCGTGACCAGCTCACCCTCCCACACGGTCTTGCCGTGCTCGGTGTCGAGCCGCAACTCGACGATCCGCCCCTCAGGCACGGCGGCCACGAGCTTGTCGGCCGCCTGGACGTAGTCGACCTTGGCCGCGGCCAGCTCCTCCTTGCGCTTGGCCTTGGCGGCGGCGTCCTCCTCCTCGGTGGTGGGGCCGCGCACGACCTTGCCGTTCTCGATGTCCATCTTGTGTTCGGTGCCGTCTTCCCCGACGACGTGTGCCTCCCACCACCGGCCGTTCTCTTCGCTCTCGATGCCGACGAGCTTGGAGCCGGGCACCGCCGCGGTCGCGGCCTGGGCGGCCTGCTTGAGGTGTTCGAGGCTGACCGTGCCTGGGCTGCCGGTCGGTGACCCGGTGGGGCTGGCCGGCTCCATGGTGGCCGTGGGCGGCGTCGGCGAGGACTGCGCGGACAACCGCTCCGCCTCCCTGGCGGCGGTGCCACAGCCTGTCGCGAGCACCGTCGCGCCGATCAGGGCCCCGATGATCGTCTTGTTCATACCTGGACGCTGCCCGCCAGAAGGCAAAGCATTCGCCCAGGTCAGCGGGCACGGCTTACTTCACTCCCGCCTCGCGCATGTCGCGCAGCTCGCGTTTGAGCTCCTTGATCTCGTCGCGCAGCCGCGCGGCCACCTCGAACTGGAGGTCGGCCGCCGCCTGGTGCATCTGCTCGGTCAGCGACTCGATGAGCGACTCCATCTGCGCCCGCGGCATCTCGCCCGCGATGGCCTTGGCGTGCTGACCGGCCTGACCTGCCTGGCGGGCCAGGCCGGGCACGGGCGCCTTGCCGCGCGACTGCTGACGGCCCCCGCCGAGCAGACGGTCGGTGTCGGCGTCTTCGCGCTGGAGCGAGTCGAGGATGTCGGCGATCTTCTTGCGCAGCGGCTGCGGGTCGATGCCGTTGGCCTCGTTGTAGGCGATCTGCTTGGCCCGGCGCCGGTTGGTCTCGTCGATCGCGCGCTCCATCGACGGGGTGACCTTGTCGGCGTACATGTGGACCTGGCCGGAGACGTTACGGGCGGCGCGGCCGATGGTCTGGATGAGCGACGTCTCCGAGCGCAGGAAGCCCTCCTTGTCGGCGTCGAGGATCGCCACCAGCGACACCTCGGGCAGGTCGAGGCCCTCGCGCAGCAGGTTGATGCCGACCAGCACGTCGAACTCGCCCGTGCGCAGCTCTCGCAGCAGCTCGATGCGGCGCAGCGTGTCGACCTCGCTGTGCAGGTAGCGGACCCGGATGCCCAGCTCGAGAAGATAGTCGGTCAGGTCTTCCGACATCTTCTTGGTCAGCGTGGTGACCAGCACGCGCTCGTCGCGCCCGGCCCGCTCGCGGATCTCGTGGACCAGGTCGTCGATCTGGCCCTTGGTGGGCTTGACCACGATCTCGGGGTCGACCAGGCCGGTCGGGCGGATGACCTGCTCGACCACGTCGCCCTTGGCCCGCCCCAGCTCATAGGGCCCGGGCGTGGCCGACAGGTAGACGGTCTGCCCGATGCGATCGAGGAACTCCTCCCACTTCAGCGGCCGGTTGTCGAGCGCCGACGGCAGCCGGAAGCCGTGCTCGACCAGCGTGCGCTTACGGGAGGCGTCGCCTTCGTACATCGCGCCGATCTGCGGCACCGTCTGGTGCGACTCGTCGAGCACCAGCACGAAGTCTTCAGGGAAGTAGTCGAGCAGCGTGTTGGGCGCGCTGCCGGCCTCGCGGCCGTCCATGTGGCGCGAGTAGTTCTCGATGCCGGAGCAGGTGCCGATCTGGCGCATCATCTCGATGTCGTACGTCGTGCGCATCCGCAGCCGCTGCGCCTCCAGCAGCTTGCCCTGCCGCTCCAGCTCGGCGAGCCGGTCGGCCAGCTCGATCTCGATGCCGGCCACTGCGGCGGCCATGCGCTGCTCGCCCGCGACGTAGTGGGAGGCGGGGAAGATGTAGAGCTCTTCGTCCTCGGTGATGACCTCGCCGGTCAGCGGGTGCATGGTCGAGAGCTTCTCGATCTCGTCGCCGAACATCTCGATGCGCACGGCCAGCTCTTCGTACTTCGGGATGATCTCGATCGTGTCGCCGCGCACCCGGAACGTGCCCCGGGTGAAGGCCAGGTCGTTGCGCGCGTACTGCATGTCGACCAGGCGGCGCAGGAGCTGGTCGCGCTCGACGTCCATGCCGACGCGCAGCCGGGCCATGCGGTCGACGTATTCCTGCGGCGTGCCCAGGCCGTAGATGCACGACACCGAGGCGACCACGATGGTGTCGCGGCGGGTGAGCAGCGAGTTGGTGGCCGAGTGGCGCAGCCGCTCGACCTCGTCGTTGATCGAGGAGTCTTTCTCGATGTAGGTGTCGCTCTGCGGGACGTACGCCTCGGGCTGGTAGTAGTCGTAGTAGGAGACGAAGTATTCGACCGCGTTGTTGGGCAGCATCTCGCGCAGCTCGTTGGCGAACTGCGCGGCGAGGGTCTTGTTGGGCTGCATGACCAGCGCGGGCCGCTGCAGCCGCTCGATCAGCCAGGCGATCGTGGCCGTCTTGCCGGTGCCGGTGGCGCCCAGCAGGACGTTGTCCTTCTCCCCGGCCTTGACGCGGCGCTCCAGCTCGGCGATGGCCGTCGGCTGGTCGCCGGAAGGAGTCATCTCGGTGACGACCTCGAAGGGCGCCACCTTCCGCTGCAAATCAGTGACCGGTCGCATGCTGCCACTGTAGGCGGCGCCACCGACATCTTCGCCGGACGCCGTCGTCAGGCCGTACGCTCGCCGATGCGAGGGAACGGGGTGGTGGAGAAGACCACCTCGACAGGCACCTCGAAATAATCGGCGATCCGCAGCGCCAGGTAAAGGCTTGGACTGTATTCGCCGCGTTCGAGGTAACCGACGGTCTGATAGTGCACCCCCAGCGCGTCGGCGAGCTGCCTGCGGGTCACGTTCCGCTCTGCGCGCAGCAGCGCGATGCGGTTGTAGACGATCTCGCTCATCAGGACGTAGTTTCTCAGGTGACCCGCTGCATCGCCCGATGGCGGCGCTGTTCCATCGCCGAGCCGGACTCGCGCCTGGCCATCCTGCGCAGGATCGGGGGCGCCAGCACCAGCCCGGCCACGGCCCACGCGAGCAGCACGAGCGTGGTCTCCACCGGCCGCCACGAGCCGCCGATCTCCGCGGCGGCGGCCGCGTCGGGCAGCAGCGCCGAGCGCATGCCCAGGCCGAGCCAGTAGAGCGGGAAGACGTGGGCCAGCGCCTGCAGCCAGCCGGCCAGCGCGGTGATCGGGTAGAAGACGCCCGAGACGGCGGTGAGACCGCCGATGGCGAGCATGGACATCCCGGCCGCGGTCTGCGGACTGGCGGCCAGGGAGCCGATGACCGCGCCCAGCGGCAGCGCCGACAGCAGGCCCAGCACCGTGAGCCAGGCGATGGTGAGCCAGTTGCCCAGCCCGATCCCGAGCAGCCCCGGCACGAAGAACAGCCCCGCGACGAGCATCAGCGCCAGCGACGCCACGGTGGAGTAGGACAGCGACACGATCCGGCCGACGAGGTAGCCGACCATGCCCTGGGGCAGGGCCTTGGCCCTGAGCAGGGTGCCGTCCTCCCTTTCGACGGACAGCGAGCCCACCGCGCCCAGCAGTCCGTTGACCGGGATCAGCAGCCCGAGCAGGCCGGGCAGCGTGGCCGCCGCCAGCGGCAGGTCGGTGCCGGGCAGCGTCGCGTCGCGCTGGAAGTAGAGCACGACGGCGAAGGCCACGGTGCTGACCACGGTGAACCCCAGGTCCTGCGGGCTGGTCAACTGTTGCTTGAACTCGACCCAGCCGCGGGACAGCCCGAGCCGCGCGGCGTGCAGCGTGGGGTTCACGCTTCCTCCCCCTTGACGATGGTCATGTAGGTGTCCTCGAGCGTGGCCCGGCGTACCTCGAGGTCGCCGATCCCGGTGGGGTGCTGGTCGAGCAGCTCGCGGACGAAGCCGACGGCGTCCTGTGTGGCGTGCACGAAGTGCTCGCCGTCGCGGCTCCAGCGCACCTGGGCGTCGCGGGAGAACTCGCGGGCGAGCCTGTCGGGGCTGCCGTCGGCGACGATGCGGCCACCGGCGAGGATGAGGATGCGGTCGGCGAGCTTCTCGGCCTCGTCGAGGTCGTGCGTGGTGAGCAGGATCGTGGTGTCGTCGAGGTCGGACAGCCGGTGGACGAGGTCGTGGAAGTCCCGCCTGGCCTGGGGGTCGAAGCCGGCGGTCGGCTCGTCGAGGAAGAGCACCTCGGGGCGCCCGACGATGCCGATGGCGACGTCGAGGCGGCGCCGCTGCCCGCCGGAGAGCCGGTTGATGCGCTGGCCGGCGTGTTCGGCGAGCCCGACGGCCTCGATCAGCTCGCCGGTGTCGAGCGGTGTCCTGCCGGGGTCCGCGTACGGCTCGTAGTAGCGGCTCAGGTGCTCCAGGAGCTGGCGCACCCGCCAGCGCCCGTGGTCGCGCCACGACTGGAGCACCACGCCCAGCCTGGCCCGCCAGCGCTCGTCGCCGCGGGCCGGCTCGACGCCCAGCACGCGTACGTGGCCGGCGGACGGCACCCGGAACCCCTCCAGGATCTCGATCGTGGTCGTCTTGCCCGCGCCGTTGGGCCCGAGCAGCGCGATCACCTCGCCGGGGTGGATGGCGAAGGCGACGTCCCGCAGGACCTCCTTCTGCCCGTACGCCATCCGCAGCCCGCGCGCCTCGATGGCGGCGGCCGTCTCCCCGAGGTCCGTACCGCCTGTCAGCTCTCTCACTGCTCCCATCGATCCTCCAGATAGTAGGTCTACTACATCAATAGCACACCTACTACATCCTGCAATAGACATATGACACGCATTGCAAGCGAACAGTAAGTCGCACCCGATACGGTCTGAATCGCCTGTAGCGGAAAAGGAAGGTTCGATGTCACGACCCAGAGAGGCACTGATCCAGGCGGGGCAGGGCATAGCCCAAGCGGTGGCCCAGGGGGGTGACGTACGCCATGCGATGGGACAGGCCATGGGCCAGGTGATGGACCAGGCGGGGAACCTGGCGGGTCAAGCCCCGGGGTTCAGGCTGAACCCGTACGACTTCGCCGCCGCCCGCGACGGCGGCGCGTCCGTCGGCACCCTCATCGAGGCCAGGTCCGCGTCGCTGAACGAGGCCGGCGAGATCGTCAACCGCAGCTTCGCCGAGAACGGCATGCACGTCATCTCCCCCGTGGTGATCCCCAAGGGCAGCACCGCCAAGATGGTCGTGCCGCTGGGCATCCTCGTGCTGCTCGGCCTCATCGGCGCGCTCGGCAACATCATCCCCAGCTCCGACGTGGTGTTCGGCCCGCACTACTGGGTGGTGCTGGTGCTGGCCGCCGCGTTCCTGTGGTGGCGGCGCAGCGTGGTGATGGTGCCCGAGGGCTGCAAGGCGCTGATCACCCAGTTCGGCAAGCTGGTGCAGATCGCCGACCCCGGCCGGGTGACGCTGTTCAACCCGTGGAAGCGGGTCAGCTACATCGTCAACACCACCCGCGAGTACCCGTTCAACGCGCCGATCAGCGAGGCGCCCACCCAGCAGGGCGTCAAGGCCAGCGTGGACCTCTTCCTGCAGTTCAGGATCGAGAACCCGGCGGAGTTCATCTTCGTGCTCGGCTCGGTCAGCGGCTTCCAGTCCAAGCTCCAGAACGCCATCAGCGAGGTCACCCGCTCCCTGATCTACGCCCAGCGCGCCGAGGACATCTACGACCTCGTCGGCGAGAGCACGCTCGGCATACTGGAGAGCCTCAACCAGCAGTTCCTGCCCGCCGTACGGCTCACCGACGTCAACATCACGCACGCCGAGCCGTCCAGCCAGGAGTACCGCATGGACCTGGCCGCCCCCGAGATGGTCCGGGTCGCCAAGGAGGCCTACACCTACGAGTACGAGCTGCAATTGCGCAAGGAGCAGAACGAGGGCGACCTGGTCAAGGAGCTGGCCGGGCTGCAGGAGACGCTGAGCGCCATCCAGGCGGAGATCGCCGGCTACCAGGCCAGGATGGACACCGCGCTCGAACGCGCCACCCACCAGGCCACCGCGCAGGCCAGGCAGCGCCTGGTCGAGGCCGAGTCCACGGCCAACGCCAACGCCGCGCTCCTGGAGGCGCAGGCGCTGGACATCCGGGCGCTGTCGGCCGCCGAGGCACCCGAGATCCTCGACTACCGCTTCCAGCAGGACCTGCTCAACAAGCTCGAGTCCGTCGCCACCCGGCTGCCCCAGGTGGTGCAGGTGGGCGAGCAGACCGACATCGACTTCCTGGCCCTGGCCCAGCAGCTCGTGGGCGGCAAGGACGCGGTGCTGTTCTCCGCCGAGGACATGGCCGCCATCCGTTCCAGGCTCGACGAGATCGCCACCCGCGTACGCGAGCGGGAGGACGAGATCGGCGCCCTCCTGGAGCGGACCGCCGCCGACGTCACCCAGCCGCCGGAGACGCCGGAGCCGGACTCCGAGCTGGAGAGCACCGTCGAGCGGCTGCTGCCGGGCGGCAGGCACCACGTCAAGCCGGGGAGTGAGAGCTGATGAGCCGCGAGTTTTCGAAGATCAAGGAGTCGCTGGCCTCCTGGGGAGACATCCGCCAGCTCCTGCGGGGCGGCGAGCAGGGCCAGCTCGTGCCCGTCGTCATCCCCAAGGACCGGCGCGGCTTCGCCTGGATGACGCTGGTGTTCCTGGCGCTGTACTTCGCGGGGATGGCGGCGCTCACCGACCTCACCCTCCTCGCCGGGCTCGCGGCGCTGGTGTCCCTGCTCGCGGCGCTGGTCACGATGTGGCGCAAGGCGATCATCGAGATCGAGGAGGGCACCACCGGCGTGCGCAGCCGCTGGGGCGCCATCGTCGGCACCCTCCCGCCGGGCCGCCACTACCTGTGGCTGCCGTGGGACCGGGTGGACGCGGTCGTCGACACCTCCACCGAGATCCCGTACTCGGCGCCGATCGTGGCCTGCCCCACGGCCGAGAACGTGCCGCTGAAGTCGATCGAGTTCTTCCTGAAGTTCCGGATCGTGGACCCCGTGGCGTTCGTGCGCACGATCGGCGCGGGCAACTTCGACCTGGTGCTGTCGAGCGCCGTGCAGGACGCGATCAGGCAGCGCAGCCGCCGGGTCAACACCGAGCGCGCCTACGACCTGCGCGGCTCCGACGTCGGCGACATGCAGGACGCGCTCAACCGCCAACTCGGCCGCTACGGCGTGCGCGTCACCGGCGCCAACATCCCCGACGTGCAACTGCCCGACCAGTACCAGCAGCACCTGGCCACCCGCGAGAAGGTGGCCAAGGAGCTGTCGGCGTACGAGCGCGAGTGGGAGCTGACCCGCAAGCGCCGCATCGACACGCTGCTCATGGAGATCGAACGCTCCAAGAAGACCCGTGACGCCCGGGTCGTCGAGGTCAAGGCCGCCCACAACAAGGCGCGCAAGGACGTGGCGCGCATGCTGGAGGAGCAGGAGACCGAGGCGCAGCGGGTGACGTGGGAGATCGAGGCGCGCGGCCGGGCCGAGCTGACCGCCGCCGAGAACGAGGCCAAGGCGCTGCGGCGGCTGGCCGAGTCGTACCGGGACAACCGGGCCGTGCTGCACTACGAGCTGGCCCGCCGGCGCCTCGACGTGGGCGCCAAACTCGCGGAGAACGCCCCCCAGCCCCTGGTCGTACGCACCCAGCAGGGCCAGTCGGACTCCGCTCTGTCCACCCTCCTCCTGGCCCAGTTGCTCCCCCGCATCTCGGGCACGGGAGCAGGCCAGATCAACGGTCACAAACCTTCCGCATAGGAGAACCCCATGGTGTTCCGCAAGTTGATGGCCGCGTTCGGTGCGGGCGTCGAGGTCGACACGGTGCTGACCAACACGGGCGTGCGTCCGGGCGAGCCGCTGCGCGGCGTCGTCCACTTCCGTGGCGGCAACTCCGAGTACAAGGTCGAGGGCATCTACATCGACCTCACCGCCGTGGTGGAGGTCGAGTCGGGCGACAGCGAGTACAAGACGTCCTACAGCTTCCTGCGCCAGCAGGTGGCCGGGACGTTCCAGCTCGCGGCGGGCGCGCAGCACCAGCACCCGTTCGAGATCCCGATCCCGTGGGAGACGCCGATCAGCGCGATCGCCGGGCACCCGCTGCACGGCATGAAGCTGGGCGTCCAGACCGAGCTGGCGCTGGCGGGCGCGCTGGACAAGGGCGACCTCGACCCGCTGTTCGTCAGCCCGCTGCCGGCCCAGGACCACGTGATCGGCGCGCTGGACCGGCTGGGCTTCCAGTTCAAGAAGGCCGACCTGGAGCGCGGCACCCTCTACGGGTCGACCATGCCGTTCTTCCAGGAGATCGAGTACTACGCGGGCGGCCAGTGGCGGCGTCACTTCAACGAGCTGGAGCTGACGTTCATCGCCGGGCCGCGGCAGATGGACGTCATCCTGGAGGCCGACAAGCGGGGCGGCTTCCTGACCTCCAGCCACGACTCCTACAACCGCTTCACCGTCCGCTACGACGAGTCGCCCAGCTCGGCGGAGGCGGCCCTGCAGCGCGGCCTGGAGCAGATGGCCCGCAAGCGCGGCTGGTTCTGACCCCCGGCCCCTGGCCCTCGATCGGGCGGCGTCGAGCGGCGGCTCGGCGCCGCCCGCCGTCGTCCGTCCCGAAGCGCGGCGGGTTTCAGGACGCTGGCGAAAGCGGGCGGGAAAGTCCCGGAGGCTAGGCACTTCGCTCCTTTCCGTGTGCTGGCAGTCGCCTGGCGCGGTCGTTACCATGACGTCGGGGACTGACCGATCGTCGGACGGTGGGGCGAGCGATGGCACGGTTCATGGCGGCGTTGAAGCGAAGCGCCCCATGGGCGGCGCGCAACGCCGACGGCGCCATCGCGCTCGGGCTGGCGATCGTGGTCGGCGTGCTCGGCATCATGCCCGACGAGATCTTCGGCCCCAAGGGCGACGAGATCCAGGCGCAGCTCGTGACCGCCGCGACCCTCGTGATCCTGGCGCTGGTGGCCACGGCGCTGCTGCGCGACCGCGCCCGCCAGGCCCCCGTCGAGAAGACGATCACCTCGGGCGCGCTGGCCGAGCTGCCCGTGCGGCTGGCCCGCCTGGAGCAGATCGAGACGCTGGCCCACAGCACGCGCAGGGCGCTCGACGCGCTGCAGCTCGTCCGGGTGCTGGGCAGCAGGCAGGAGATCGCCCAGTCCCACGCCGAGGCCAGGAAGGACACCACCCGGTGGAGCTTCAAGGGCGGCACCGGCACCTACCTGCGCGCGGTCACGCTGCCGAAGTGCGTCGAGGCCGCCCGCAGGGACAAACGCCACCTCACGGTACGGATCGAGGTCATCGACCCGTCCAGCAAGGAGCTGTGCGCCAAGTACGCCAACTACCGCCGCTCGCTGTCCAACCTCCCCGACGGCACCGGCGAGGTGTGGACGACCGACCGGGTCAGGAAGGAGTCGTACGCCACCATCCTGGCCGCCTTCTGGCACCGCCAGGACTACACCCTGCTCGACATCGGGGTGGGCCTGTCGTCGACGATGACCACGTTCCGCTGGGACCTGTCGACCACCCGGCTGATCATGACGGTCGAAGACCCGAACATGGCGATGACCGCGCTGGCCGGCACGTTCTACTACGAAAACTGCGACACCGAGCTGCGGCTCAGCTTCGAGCAGGCGCGGCGGGTGCCGCTGGAGATGTACCAGGACGTGCCGCTCAGCAAGGAGCCCACCACGGAGGAGGTGCAGGAGCTGTTCGAACGCATCGGGGTGCCCCTGCCCAAGACCTACAGCGATCGTGACATCGTCGAGATCGCCCTCAAGGCGCTCCGTGCCCCGGACCCGTACGCATGAGTCACCGACGGGTTCAGCGGCTCGTTCGCGAGGGCAGGGCCCGCGCGTGGGCCCTGGGAGAGCTGTCCAGGCCCGGCCTGAGCGCGGTGCGCCACCCGCTCGGGTTCGTGTGCCTGCCGCTGGAGCGCGACGGCGGCGAGGGCGTGTGCCTGCACCTGTGGTCCGGCTCGATCCCGCACGCCGAGACCACCACCTCCCAGATCCACTGCCATAGCTGGGACCTGGTCAGCCACGTGCTCTACGGCCAGATGCGCAACGTGCACGCGATGGTCACCGACGCCGGCTCCGACGCCACGCACCGGGTGTACGAGGTGGTCAGCGGGGCCGACGGCGACCGCATCTCGCCCACCCGCCGCACGGTGCGGCACGCCACGAGCCTGGTGGAGGTGTTCGGGCCCGGCGACACCTACACTCTTGGCGCGGGCCGGTTCCACAGCAGCGTCGTGCCCGAGGGCGACGAGGCGGCCACGATCGCGCTGGGGCGCGGCCGGCCCGGCAGCCGTGATCTGTCGCTGGGCCCGCTGGGCGGCGCCGCCCACCACGTGTCCAGGCAGTCGCTGGACTCCGAGGAGACGGCCCTGGCCGTCCGTCTGATCACCGCGCACCTGACCTGAGAGGGCACCCGATGGACCTGGATCACGCTCGCACGGTCGCCGTCGAAGCCGCCGAGGCGGCGGGAGCGCTGCTCCGGGAGGGCGTGCGGGGCGCAGGAGAGGATCTGGCCGGTCTGGGCGTGCGGGCCAAGGGCGCGGCGGGCGACGTGGTGACCGATCTCGACCTGGCCTCGGAGAAGCTGCTGCTGGAGCGGATACTGACGGCGTACCCGTCGCACACGGTGATCGCCGAGGAGTCGGGGCTGGCGGGGGCGGCGGGAGGTGAGTGGACGTGGCTGGTCGACCCGCTCGACGGCACCAACAACGTGGCCATCGGGCTGCCCGCGTACGTGGTCGGCGTGGCGCTCTGCCGGGGCGGGTGCCCCCAACTGGGCGTGGTGCACGACCCGGTCTCCGCGCAGACGTGGTCGGCCGTGCGCGGCGGGGGCGCGGTGGCGTCCTCGGGGGCGCGCCTGGCGGCCCCTTACGCGCCGAGCCCGCACGGTCCGCTGCTGGCCTGGACCCAGGGCTACGGCCTGGCCAGGGACGACGCGACCGTACGGCGGCTGAAGACGGCGCTCGACCTCAACGCGCGCCGGGTGCTTCAGCTCTGGGCGCCGCTGCTGGCGTGGGCGATGCTGGCGCGCGGCGACATCGACGGCATCGTCGGTTACCGGGCCGGGGTGGTCGACCTGCCGGCCGGGGCGCTGCTGGCGCAGGAGGCGGGCATCGAGATCCGGGCGCTGGACGGCGGGCCGTACGAGGAGTGCATCGACACCCCGGCCGACGAGCGCAGCTTCGTGGCCGCCCACCCCAGGGCCCTGCCGGGGTTGCTGGCGTTCCTGGGCTGAGGCCGGTCCGCCACCTCGGTCAAGCCGCCTCAGGCGAACGCGACCAGCGCCCACACCGTCGCCACCAGCCCGACGACGGCCAGGCCCGCGCCGGTGAGCAGGAAGCGGCGCATCGGCACCCGCACCCCGTGGCGGCGGCACGACTCGAACCACAGCAGCGTGGCCAGCGACGCCCACGGGGTGATGACCGGGCCGACGTTGGTGCCGACCAGCAGGGCCAGCAGGCGGTCGGGATCGGTGGCCGGGATGACCGCCTCGACGGCCTGGTAGGCGGGCAGGTTGTTGATCGCGTTGGACAGCGCGGCGCCCACGGCGGCCGTGCGGTAGGGGTCGCCCTCTGCGCCGATCATCCAGCTCATCAGCCCGGACAGGCCGTGCGCGCTGAGCGTGGGCACCACCAGGAACAGGCCGGTCACCAGGACGACGAGCTGCCACGGGATCAGGCTCCACGTCAGGCGCTCGCGGGCGCGCAGCACGAAGGCCGCCACCACGACGGCGGCCGCCGCGGTGGCGGCGACGGCGACGTGTGTCTCGGCCAGCAGCAGCACGATGAACAGCAGGCAGCCGGCCGAGGCCGCCGCGAAGAGCGCGCGGTCGGCGACCGGCTCCAGCACCGGCGGCGTGTAGCGCAGGTCGCGCCGCTCGCCGCGCCGCCAGAAGAACACCCACAGGAACGCCATCGTCACCGCGATCGAGACGACCTGGGGCGCCCACATGCGGGCGGCGAACTCCGTGGCGTCGAGGCCGATCTTGTCCATGCCGAGGAGGTTGGTCAGGTTGGAGACCGGCAGCAGCAGGCTCGCGGTGTTGGCCAGCCAGATCGTGGTCATGGCCAGGGGCAGCGCGGCGATGCGGGCCCGGGGGGCCAGGGCGAGCATGACGGGGGTGAGCAGGACGGCCGTCGTGTCCAGGTTCAGAAATATCGTGACGAACGACGCGAAGGCCGTACAGAGCACGAAAAGCGCGGCGTAGTTGCCCCGCCCGAGCACCGCCATCCTGGCCGCGATGGCGTCGAAGACCTGGGCCTCCTTGGTCAGCTCGGCCAGCACGATGACCGCCACCAGGAAGATCAGCAGCGGCCCGACGCTCTCGAAGCTCTCGGCGGCCTGGGCCCAGGGCAGCAGCCCGGTGACCAGGAAGACCAGGCCCAGAGCCAGCAGCCCGATCCTGACCCAGTCGAGTACGCCCAGACGCCGCCCCACCCGACGATGATCGCACACGGACTCCAAATCACCGATCCCACGGGGGATACTGAGCAGATGGCACGTGACGGCAGGCCGACCGACATCTTCGTCAGCTACTCCCCGGCCGACACGGCCTGGGCCACCTGGATCGCCTGGGAGCTGGAGGCGGCGGGCTACAAGACCATGATCCAGGCGTGGGACTTCGTGCCCGGCACCAACTTCATCGACTTCATGGACCGCGGGGTCAGCGAGGCGCAGCTCGTCGTGGCCGTGCTCTCGCGCAACTACCTGGGCTCCCGCTACGGCCGCCTGGAGTGGCAGGCCGCGCTGCGCGCCGACCCCGACCACCCGTCCAACAAGCTCGTCACGATCAGGCTGGAGGACGTGCGGCTCGAAGGGCTGCTGTCCACGATCACCTGGGTCGACCTGCTGGGCGTCACCGACCCTGGGCAGGCCAGGGCGCTGCTGCTGGGCCGGGTCAGAGAGGCGATGTCCGGCCGGGCCAAGCCGGAGGCCGCGCCGGCCTTCCCCGACGGCTCCCGCCCGCCGCCGCCCGCCCCGACGCTCCCGCCGCCCGCCGAGCGGTCCAGGGCCCGGCGCACGCCGGTCACCGCGCCGAAGTTCCCGCCGTCGGCCGGTGACGGCCGGGCCCGCGAGTCGATCAGCGTGCTGCACATCGGCGGGCCCCGGTTCGGCCGGGCGCTGCCCGACCCCGGCGACCCGTTCACGCCGGAGGACATGCAGGCGCGCATCTGGGCCGACCTGACCGCCATGTACGACCGCGGCATGCCCCGCCCCGACCTGATGGTCGTCAGCGGGGACCTGACCGAGTCGGGCAGCCTGGGGCAGTTCGGGCAGGCGACGCGGTTCGTGACCGACCTGCGGCTGCTGATCGGGCTCGAGCCGCACCGCCTCGTCCTGCTGCCCGGCCCGCGCGACGTCACCAAGGCCGCCGCCAGCGCGTACTTCATGACCTGCGAGGCCGACGACGAGCGGCCGCAACCGCCCTACTGGCCCAAGTGGCGCCACTTCGCCAAGCTGTTCGGCGAGGTGTACCAGGGGCTGGACGACCGGGTGTTCGACGGCGGGCAGCCGTGGACGCTGTTCGAGGTGCCCGACCTGAAGGTGGTCGTGGCCGGGCTCAACTCGACGATGGCGATGAGCCATCTGGAACGCGACGCGTACGCGCTGCTCGGGGAGGCCCAGGCGGCCTGGTTCGCCGAGCGGCTGCGGCCGTACGAGGAGAGCGCGTGGCTGCGCCTGGGCGCCCTGGGGCACCCACCGGAGGAGCTGAGAGACGCGGCGACGTTCGAACGCCTGCTGGGGCACCGGCTCCACCTGCTCTTCCACGGCGGCACGGGCACGGCGGCCGAGGGTCGGGTGGCCACGCCGCGCGCAGGGCGGCACCAGGTCGTCGAGATCGGCCCCGACGGGCTGCGCACGTGGCTGCCCGACGAGGGGCGCCCCGACCGGGTCCGCGCCCGCTGGCGGGCCGCGCAGGCCACGTTCAGCGGCGAGAGCCCGGCGCTCCCGCCGCCAGCGCCAGAGCCGGAAGTACGCGAGCCCACCCCGGTCGAGCTGCTGCTCGACCGCATCGCCGAGGTCTGCGAGGCCCGGCACGAGCGGGCCAGGATCCGCAGGTTCGACGCGCACCTGGTCGTCACCCACCCCGAAGACGGGTTCGTCCGGCAGATGATGATCGGCGCGCACGTGGGCGAGGTGGCCGAGGAGGCGGCGGCGGAGTTCGTCCGGCGGGCGCACGCGGCGGGCCTGTCCGCCGAACTGGTCTACCAGGGGCCGCCCGCGCCGCGGGCCCTGCGCGACGACCTGATGCGCAGGGGTGTGCGGCTGCGCAGCTTCGCCGAGTTCCAGGGGCTGCTCGACCTGAGCGGCTACGTCACCGAGCAGACCGTCCGGCTGACGAACGACCGCCGCTACCCGCCCGCCCTCTACGTGCCCCAGCGCTACCGCGAGCTGGACCGCCCGGGCAGCCAGGTCAGACACGGCCTGACCGACGAGCTGATGCGCCTGCTGGCCGCCGACCACGGCCGGTTCCTGCTGCTGCTGGGCGACTTCGGCCACGGCAAGACGTTCGCGCTGCGCGAGCTGGCCCGCCGCATCCCGGCCGAGCTGCCGCACCTGACGCCGATCCTCATCGAGCTGCGCGCCCTCGACAAGGCGCAGTCGGTGGACGCGCTGGTGGCGGCCCACCTGGCGAGCCACGGCGAGGAGTTCATCGACCTCAAGGCGTTCCGCTACCTGCTGCGGCAGGGCCGGATCGTGCTGCTGTTCGACGGGTTCGACGAGCTGGTGGCCCGGCTGACCTACGACCGGGCGGCCGACCACCTGGCCACGCTGCTGGCCGCGGCCGACGACAAGGCCAAGATCGTGGTGGCCAGCCGCACCCAGCACTTCAAGTCGCACAGCCAGGTGCTGACCTCGCTGGGCGAGATGGTCGGGGTGCTGCCCCAGCGGCGGGTGCTCGCCGTCCAGAACTTCGCTCCCGACCAGATCCGCTCCTACCTGGCCAACCGGTTCTCCGGCGGCGACGAGGCCCGCGCGCGCATGTCGCTGCTGGGGGAGATCGAGGACCTGCTGGCGCTGGCCCAGAACCCGCGCATGCTCAGCTTCATCGCCGACCTCGACGCCGACCGCCTGCGTACGGTGGCCGAGGCCCGCCACACGATCAGCCCCGCCCTGCTGTACGAGGAGATCCTCGGCTCCTGGCTGGCCTTCGAGGAGCGGCGGGCGCGCGTCCCCGGCTCGGCGGCCGGGCTGACCCTCGACGAGCTGTGGCGGGCGGTGACCGCGCTGGCGGCGCGGCTGTGGGAGTCCGGCGAGTCGCTGCTGGGCCTGGACGAGCTGACCGAGATCGGCGAGACGCTGACCGACCTGGCCGACGGGCAGCTCTCGGCCGCGCACGCCGCGTTCAGGATGGGCTCGGGGAGCCTGCTCGTCCGTACCGACGAGGGGATGTTCGGGTTCATCCACGCCTCGGTGATGGAGTGGCTGATCGCCCGGCACATCGCCGCCACCGCGGACAACCCGGTCCTGCTGTCGCGCCGGCCGCTGTCGGCGCTGACCGTGGAGTTCCTGTGCGACCTGGCCGACGTACGCGCGCTGCGGGCGTGGGTGAACGACCCGCCGCCCGACGACGTGTCCAGGGCCAACGCGGTCAAGATCGCCGCCAGGCTGCGCACCCCCGCCCACGCCGACCTGCGCGGGGCCAACCTCAAGGGCGAGGACCTGTCGGCCAGAGACCTGCGGGAGGTCGATCTGACCGGCGCCGACCTGTCGGAGGCGACGCTGGCCGGCACCAACCTGTCCAGGGCCACCCTGCGCGGGGCCGCGCTGCGGGGCGCCCGCCTCGACGGCGCCCAGCTCACCGGCGCCGACCTGCGCGACGCGGACCTGTCGGGCGCGCGGCTGACCCGGGTCGACCTGAGCGACGCGACCGTCGAGGGCGCCCGCTGGCACCGGGCCTCGCTCATCGACGTGACCGGCACGCTGCCCCACCTGCCGGGCGCGGCCGTGGTGCCGAGGCAGCCGGTCGAGGTGGAGTTCGCGCCCGCCGGCATCGGCGTCCCGTACGGCTACCGCTTCGACACCAGCCGCCTGCCCGAGCCCATCGCCTACAGCCCCGACGGGGCCATGATCGCGGTCGGCAACGAGGACGGCGGCGTGCTGCTGTGCGCGGGCGGCACGCCCGTGCGGACGCTCCAGGGGCACCGGGGCCGCGTCTACGCGGTCGGCTTCGCCGGCGACCTGCTGGCCACGGGCGCGAGCGACGGCGTCGTGCTGCTGTGGGACACGCTGACCGGCGAGCCCCTGCGCAAGCTCGCGGGCCATCCCGACGGCGTCTGGCCGCTGCGCCTCGACCCCTCGGGCGAGCTGGTGGCCGGGGGCGGCGGCGACGGCGTCGTACGGGTGTGGGAGACCGCCACCGGGCGGCTGGCGCACGAGCTGAGCGGGCACCGGGCGCCGGTCTTCACGGCCTGCTTCAGCGGCTCGGCGCTGGTGACCGGCGACTCGGCGGGCGTGGTCCGGGTCTGGGACCTCGGCTCCGGGCAGATGAAGGAGACGCTCGGCGAGCACCGGGGCAGCGTCTACCGCGCCGCCCTCAGCCCCGACGGCCGGCTGCTGGCCACCTGCGACGAGGCGGGCACCGTCCGGTTGTGGGACACCGCCACCTGGACCCGGTTGCACGAGCTGACCGGGCACCTGGGCAGCGTCTACTGCGTGGCGTTCTCGCCCGACGGCTCGCTGCTGGCCTCCGGCGACACGAAGGGCGCCGTACGGCTGTGGAGCCCGTCCGGCGAGTCCCGAGGCGTGCACACCACCCACGCGGCGGCCGTCTACCAGGTCACCTTCAGCCCCGACGGGCAGGTGCTGGCCAGCGGCGACGCCAACGGCGTGGTGCGGCTGCAGCCCGTCGGCGGCGGGCAGCGGGTCGAGCTGACCGGGCACCGCAGCTCGGTCTGGCCGTTCGCCTACAGCCCCGACGGGCAGCAACTGGCCACCAGCAGCAACGACGGCACCGTGCGGCTGTGGGATCCGGCGACGGGCCACAGCCAGCGGGTGCTGCGCGGGCACGGGCGGCGCATCTCCTCCGTCAGGTTCAGCGCCGACGGCACGATGCTGGCGACCAGCGGCAACGACGGCATCGTCCGCGTGTGGGAGCCGCGCACCGGGCGGCGGCTACGCGAGTTCACCGGCACGTCCGACCGGCTGATCTCGGCCTCCTTCTCCCCCGCCGGCCCGACGCTGGCCACCTCCAGCAACGACGGCGGCGTGCACTTCTGGAACGCCGCCACCGGCGACTACGAGCGCGAGCTGCACGCCGAGACCGACCACGTGTGGGCCGAGGCGTTCAGCCCCGACGGCAAGGCGCTGGCCACGGCCAACGACGACGACAGCGTACGCGTCTGGTACCGCCCGACCGGGCGGCTGGTGGTCAACCTGACGGACCACCGCGGGCGGGTGCGCTCGATCGCGTTCAGCCCCGACGGCGAATATGTGGCCACCGGCTGCGACGACAAGCTCGTCCGGCTCTGGCACGTGGCCACCGGCGGCCGGGTGGCCACCCTGGAGGGGCATGCCGACCGGGTCTTCTCGGTGGCCTTCTCCCCCGACGGCCGCCACCTGGCCAGCGCGGGCAACGACGGCAGGGCGATGGTGTGGGAGCTGCCGCCGGGCCAGGCGTGGCAGCCACGGCTGGTGCACACGCTGCGGCACGAGGGACGGCTGTGGAGCGTGGCGTTCGACGCCTCCGGCGACAGGATCGCCACCGGCGGCGACGACCTGCTCGTACGCGTCTGGGACACCGCGACCGGCGTGGCGCGGCACGTCCTGGCCGGGCACAGCCGGCGGGTCTGGTCGGTCGCCTTCAGCCCTGTCTCCGACCTGCTGGCCAGCGCCGGCGACGACGGCGTGGTGATCCTCTGGGCGGGCGGAGAGCGGCGGGCGACCCTGCTCGCGCTGCCCGAGGGGTGGGCCGCGCTGGCGCCCGACGGCCGGTACAAGGTCCACGGCGAGCCCGGCGGGCAGTTCTGGCACGTGGTGGGCATGTCGCGGTTCGAGCTGGGGGAGCTGGACGCGTACCTGCCGGGGGTGCGGCAGGTGCCGCTCGACTCGCCCATCTGAGCGTCGCGGCGTGGCACGGTCCCGGCAGGGCGCGGTCAGTACACCTCGATCCGGTCCATGCTGATCACCGTGCTGCCCGAGGCGGGATTGCGTTCCCCGGTCACCCGCACCCGCAGCGTGTGCGGCCCCGGCGCGAGCACCGGGCTCAGGTAGTTGAGCTGCTCGCCCACCCGGATGCCGCTGTAGTAGTCCACGCGCTGCTCGGGGCCGCCGTCGATGGAGATGGCGGCGATGCCGTTGCCCCGGTCGCGCACGCTCAGCAGGGCCACCCGCGTGCCGGTGAAGCTGACCGTCGCGGTCGCGCCGGCCTGGCCGCTCCAGTGGTCGTTCCCCCAGAAGCACTGGGTGCCGCAGCCGGAGCCGGACTGCCACGTGCCCGCGTACGTCACCTGCGCGTCGAAGTCGTTGATCACCGACGTGGCCGCGCCGGGGTCGCCGGACGGGAGCTGCTGGGTGGCCCCGGCCGCCAGCGGGCGGCCGAAGTTCGGAGTGCCGTCCGCGTTCCAGGTGAACCGTTGCACGCGGGTGGTGCGGAAGTCGTAGGTGTAGACGCCGGTGTTCTTGGCGTGGTAGGCGATCCAGTCCTCGGTGCCGTCCGGGGAGCGGAAGAACGAGTGGTGGCCGGGCCCCCACACGCCGGTCGCGTCGTTGCGGGAGAACACCGGGCCCGGGTGCTGCGTCCAGTTGGCGGCCACCATGGGGTCGGCGCCGTTCGCGATGCTCTTCATCCAGAGCTGGTAGTCCGGCTTGCCGGTGTCGCACGCGGAGTAGGTCAGGAACGTCCTGCCGTTGCGGTAGAGCGGGGTCGGCCCCTCGCGCACCTCGGCGCAGCCGCCGTCGGCGGGGATGGCGACCCGGCCGCCGGTGACGGTCCACGGGTCGCTCATCCTGGCGATGTAGAGCTGCGCGGGGCCGCCCATGCCCCGCCCTGGGCCGGTCCAGACGAAGTACGACACGCCGTTGTGGGTGATCGGCTCGCCGTCGATGGCGTACTCGCCGAAGTCCGCGATCTTGGCCTTGAACGCGTACGGGCCCATGGGGTCGTCGCCGGCCGACTCCAGGACGTACATGCGGTGGTTGGCGTCCACGCCGTCGGAGGCGGTGTAGTAGATGTACCAGCGGGATCCGACGTGGCGGAAGGCGGGCGCCCACATCTGCGTGTTGCGGCCGGGGTCGGCGTCGCGCCAGACGACCTGCTCGGGCGCGGCCAGCAGGGTGGCGAGGCTGGGCGAGCGCCAGATCCCGATCCGGTCGCCGCGCGTGGTGGCCACGTAGTAGTTGCCGTCGTGGTACATCAGGCTGGGGTCGGCGGCGGCGTTGACCGGGTTACGGAACGACCCCACCGCCGCGTCCGCGGGGACGGCGGGGCCTGTGGCGATGGCGGGGGCTGTGGCGATGGCGGGGTCTGTGGCGATGGCGGGGTCTGTGGCGACGATCAGGCTCACGACGACGGCCAGGCCGGACAAGGCGGCACGCCGGAGTGATGGACGCGGCATCGGCGGTCCTTCCACGATCCTGTCGGGCGATCTTTCCGATCGTCACGGAAGGACGTCATGCCGTCAACGGGGCGACGGGCGGCAGCTCCGGCACGCCCACGGGCCGGTTTCGGCACTCTGCGGCGCGGAGAAGCGCCAAGCCGCTTCAGCGCTCTGCCGCGCGGAGGAGCGCCAAGCCTGCGCTCCCGGCGGCAGCCCCTGCTCACGCCCGTGGCCCTCCGCGCGGTCTCAGCCTCCGGCGGCGCGGAGCAGCAGGTCGCCCCAGACCTCGTCCACCCGGGAGTCCAGCTCCTCCAGTGAGCCCTCGTTGGGGATGACGATGTCGGCCGCCGCCAGGCGTTCCTCCCGGGTGGCCTGGGCGGCGATGCGGGCCCTGACGTCGGACTCGGACATGCCGCGCTGCCCGGTCAGCCGCCTGATGCGCAGGTCGTCGGCGGCGTCGACGACGATGACGACGTCGTACATGGGGGCCAGTTTGTTCTCCACCAGGAGCGGCACGTCGTAGACCATGATCGCGCCGGGGGCGGCCTCCCGCTGGAGCTGCGCCACCCGCTCCCCCACGAGCGGGTGCACGATCCCGTTGAGCGCGGCGAGCTGCTCGGAGTCGGCGAAGACGAGCGAGCCGAGCTTCTCCCTGTTGAGCGAACCGTCGGGATGGAGCACCTCGTCGCCGAACCTGGCCACCACCCGCGCCAGCCCCGGCGTGCCCGGCGCCACCACCTCACGCGCGATCTTGTCGGCGTCGATCACCATCGCGCCCTTGGCCGACAGCCGCTTGGACACCTCGCTCTTGCCGGAGCCGATCCCGCCGGTGAGCCCGATTTTCAGCACCCGAGCAGCCTATCCACCCTCACCGCGAGCCGCCGACCCCGGCATACGGCCAGGTCGGGCTCGAAGAGGCGAGGGCTCGGCGGGTCACCGCGCGGGCTGCGACCGGTCCGGTGACCTGCGCATGTGCACGATCGTCAGGTGGTCGTCCATGCGCTCGCGACTGGTCTCCCGGTAGCCCAGGCGTCGGCAGAGCCGCAGGTGCCCGTCGGACAGGTGGCCGGTGGACAGGTCGAACGCCGTCGCCTCGGCCACCCGCTCGTGCAGGGCGCGCAGCAGGGCCGTGCCGATCCCCTGCCCCTGACGGTCGGGGGCGACGACGAGGCGGCTGACCAGGCAGGTGGCGCCCGACGACCGCCCGCGTACGGAGCCCACGATCCGCCCGGCGTCGACCGCCTTGAGCACGAGCGCGCCCTCGATGACCTTGCGCACCTGCTCCAGCGACTCCACCAGCGCCGGGATGTACGGATCACCGTAGAGCTGGGCCTCGCTGAGATAGGCCGCCCGCTGCAGGGTGAGGATCTCGCCCGCGTCCGCCGCCACAGCCGCTTCTATGACCACCCGCGCCACCCTATCTCAGGAGCCGTGACCGGCCGTCAGCTCCGCCGGGCACAAGGTGCGGGGCGGGGGCGGCCGGCCGTTGACGAGGTAGGCGTGCACCCGGGCGCGCAGGCAGGTGGCGCGGAGCTTGGCGGCCCCCTGCTCCAGGTACGCGCCGTGCCCGTCGCCGTGCCAGAGCGCCGTCGCGCCGGGGATCCGCGCGGCCAGGCGGGCGGAGGCGGAGGCGGGGCCGACCGTGTCCAGCCGCCCGATGCCGACGAGCACCGAGGGGCCCTTGCCCAGGTGAACGGGGCGCGGCGGCCAGGCGGGGCGTCCGCTCAGACCCAGGCAGCGGCCGACCTCGTAGCGGCCGCTCAGCCAGCCCACGCGGGGCGCGACCGCGCGCAGCCGCTCCTCCATCGCCAGGAACCGGCGGTAGCCGGGCACGGCGGGCATGAAGTCGTGGCACAGCATCGACCGGGTCACCGTCGCGGGCGCGACCGGCGGCGGCTCGGCCGCCATCGCGGCCAGCGGACCCACGTCGCCCGCCTCGGCTGCCGACAACGCCCGCGCCAACTCGGGCCAGCGCCGAGGGACGAGCCCGGCGAACACGGCGGCGGCGATCCGGCGGCCGTCCAGCGTACGTCCTGGGCCGGGCAGGGGCGCCCCGTCGAGCAGCCCGTCGAGCACCGACACGGCGTCGTCGTCGAGGGGACAGCCCAGGTGCGCGGCACACCAGTCGCGGAACCGGGCCAACTGCCGCTCGGCCGCCCGCGCGTGGGCGATCAGCCTTCGCCCGACGCCGGGCTCGCCATGGTCGGGCACGCCCTCCAGGTACATCCGCTCGACCCTGCGCGGAAACAGCTCCAGGTACGCCTGCCCGTACACCGCCCCGTAGCCGTTGCCGAAGTACCGCAGCCGCCGCTCGCCGAGGGCGGCACGCAGGGCGTCGAGGTCGTGTGCCACCTGCCAGGACGTGAGGCCCGCGTAGGCGGGTCCGGCGGCGATGCGGCAACTGCGGTCGTAGGCGGCGTTGTCACGCGCGTACGCACGCCACGCGGCCCGCCCAGGGGTCACCTGGAGCCTGCGGGGGTCGGGCTGCGGCACGGAACACCGCACCATGGCCGGACTCCCCCGGTCACCGATGCCGCGCGGCTCCACGAGCACCACGTCGAACCACCGGGCCAGCTCGCTGACGGTGTCGGGCCGGTGCCGCACCCCCTGCACGGTGGAGCCCTCCCCCGTGTTCACGACCAGCGCCCCCATGCTCCGGACCGGGTCACGGGCAGGCATCCTGGCCAGATCGATCTCCGTACGGGCGCCGCCCGGCCGAGCCCAGTCGACCGGCACCGACAACCTCCCGCACTGCAACCCATCCCCACAGTCCCACCACCCCTCCCACCCCCACCCACGCCCTTCCACACGCCCACCCCCAAAACCCCCAGCCCACTTCCCCACCCCCCAAGCACCACCCGCCCCACCGTCGAGCCCGGAAAAGCCACCACCCACCACACCCGAGCCACCAGCAGATGCCCCGAATCGGCCCCCCGCCCCGCCCAAGCCACCAGCCGACACCGGGACCGCCGCCTCCAGACCCCCAGCGAACGCCAAGGATCGGCCGCCCGCCATACCCAGGCCACCGGCGGGCGCAGGGAGTCCGCCCCCGTCCCCGCCCAAGTCGGCGGGGGCAGGCCGAACGGGGTGGGCGCCCATCGCTGAGGGCCCGCCCGCTACGGATTCACCCGCTGAAGGCCCACCCGATGAAGGCCCACCCGATGAAGGCCCACCCGCTACGGATTCACCTGCTGATGGCCCACCCGCTTCGGACCCCACCGCTGAGGGCCCGCCCACACCGGGCCCCACCCTCCCGCGAGCCGAGGCCCCGGCATCCGACATCCCCGAGCCGCCAACGACAACGGCGACGACAATCGCGGCGGCAGTGGCGGTGGCGGCGATCATAGCGACCGCCGCCCGGCCGATCCGCCGCGCCCACCGAACGCGCGTCGCCCACGGAACGCGACCCACCGACGGATCACACCGCATCCGCCCAACCCGGCGCACCAGCAAAAGGCGCCGCATCCACTGAACGCGCCCCATCGACAAGACACGCCAGATGCGACGAACGCCACGGACCGACCCAAGGCGACGAGCCGACCCAAGGCCACAGGCCGACCCCTCACGACAAGCCAACGCGACACGAGAGCCCGACGCGGAGCCCGACGCAACACGAGGACCCGACGCGACACGAGGAGCCGACCCATCACGACGGGCCACCCCATCACGACGGGCCGCCCCAAGGTCACGTACCCAGGCGACACGGCAGACCCGCCGAAGCCCCTGACCCCACCAAAGCCCCTGACCCCACCAAAGCCCCTGACCCCGCCGACCCCCCTGACGGCGCCGCGCCCACTGAACCACGTTCATGTGCATCGCCCCCGAGGGTCACAGCCGTCACAAAACGCAGCCCAGTGTCCCAGCGCCCGGCCGCGCGGATCAGTGCCTTACCGAGGCCGGAGGTAAAATCTGCACCCCCTTCAGCGCCGTGTCCCGAAAAATTCCCGTATACCGTTCACCAGCGACTCGGGCGCCGCCATGGCCACCATGTGACTGGGGCTCTGCCCCTGCCCCCAGTACGCGAGGTCGTTACCGCGTTCCGCGATCCGCCTCAGCACCGAGGGCCCGCCGTGCGTCACCCCGGAGGGCACCACGGTCTGCTCGATGGGCAGCCCGGCCGCGCCGTCGTAGTACGTCCAGGACGACGACCCGCCGGTGCCGGTGAACCAGTACAGGCTGGCGTTGGTGAGCACCAGATCCCTGGCGATGTGCTCGGCCTCCGGCGCGTCCCACCCGTCGAACTCCTTGAACCTCTCCACCAGATAGGCGAGTTGCGTCACCGGCGAGTCGGCGAACCCGTACGCGAGCGTCTGCGGCCTGGCCGCCAGGTACGGCCCGTACCCGCTGCCCCCGGACATCCGCCCGGCCATCACCTCCAGCTCGGCCAGCTCCTCGGCACTGGCCTCGTCCAGTTCCCCGGGCTTGCCGGTGGGGATGCCGAGCCCGGCGGTGATGAGCGAGCCGACCACGTGCTCGGCGGCCAGGACCGCGAGCTGCGGCGTGACGAGGGCGCCCGCGTCGTTGCCCTGCGCGCCGTAGCGCTCGTACCCGAGCCGGCTCATCAGCTCGGCCCAGGTGCGCGCCACCCGCTCGATGCTCCACGGCCGCTGGTCGGCGGGCTCCGGGAACGGCGAGAACCCGAACCCGGGCAGCGACGGCGCCACGACGTGGAAGGCGACGGAGGGGTCGAGGCCGTGGCCGCGCGGGTCGGTGAGCGGCCCGATCACGTCGAGGAACTCGGCCACGGTGTTCGGCCAGCTATGCGTCATGATCAGCGGCAGCGCGCCGGGCTCGGGCGAGCGTACGTGCAGGTAGTGGATCGTCTGGCCGTCGATGACGGTGGTGAACTGCGGGAAGGCGTTCAGCCGGGCCTCCTGGGCGCGCCAGTCGAACCCGTCGGCCCAGTACGCGGCCAGCTCGCGCAGGTAGGCCACCGGCACGCCCCTGCTCCACCCGCCGGGCAACTGCGCCGCCCACCTGGTACGCCTCAGGCGGTCGTACAGGTCGTCGAGGTCGGTCTGCGGGATGTCGATAAGGAAAGGCTGGATTTCGTTCATGACCAGCACCGTAGCCCTCAATGCGGAACATTTCGTTCCGCGTTCACCTCCGGCCGGTCCCCGTCCCTTCAGACCTCCTGCGGCAGCACGCGAGCACCCAAAGGCCCCCACCAACGCGAAAAGGCCCCGCACGGTTTCCCGTGCGGGGCCTTGACGACCTACTTCCTGCCCGTGATCACCGGGCAGCGGCTGAGACCCTCAGGAGGACCTCAGCTCTGCCCACCCGCGAGCTTCTCGCGCAGAGCCGCGAGCGCCTCGTCAGAGGCGAGCGCGCCGCTGGCCGGGGTGGAGGAGGTGGAGCCGCCGCCCTGCTGGGGCTGCGTCTCGCCGCTGTAGGACGAGGGAGCGGCCTCGCCGGCCTCCGCCTCGGCCTTGCGGGCCTCCTCGATCTGCTTCCTGTGGGCCTCGAAGCGCTGCTGGGCCTCGGCGTACTGCCGCTCCCACTCCTCACGCTGCTTGTCGAAGCCCTCGAGCCACTCCCCGGTCTCCGAGTCGAAGCCCTCGGGGTAGATGTAGTTGCCCTGGTCGTCGTAGGTGGCCGCCATGCCGTAGAGGGTCGGGTCGAACTCGACCTCGGTGCCGACACCCTCGTTGGCCTGCTTCAGCGAGAGGCTGATGCGACGACGGTCGAGGTCGATGTCGATGATCTTCACGAAGATCTCGTCGCCGACCTGGACGACCTGCTCGGGGATCTCCACGTGCCGCTCGGCCAGCTCGGAGATGTGCACCAGACCCTCGATGCCCTCCTCGACCCGGACGAACGCACCGAACGGCACCAGCTTGGTGACGCGGCCCGGCACGACCTGGCCGATCTGGTGGGTGCGGGCGAACTGCTGCCACGGGTCTTCCTGGGTGGCCTTGAGCGACAGGGAGACGCGCTCGCGCTCCATGTCGACGTCGAGGACCTCGACCGTGACCTCCTGGCCGACCTCGACCACCTCGGACGGGTGATCGATGTGCTTCCAGGACAGCTCGGAGACGTGGACCAGGCCGTCTACGCCGCCCAAGTCGACGAACGCGCCGAAGTTGACGATCGAGGAGACGACGCCCTTGCGGACCTGCCCCTTCTGAAGGGTGTTGAGGAACGTCTGGCGAACCTCGGACTGCGTCTGCTCGAGCCAGGCACGGCGCGAAAGGACCACGTTGTTGCGGTTCTTGTCGAGCTCGATGATCTTGGCTTCGAGCTCACGCCCGACGTACGGCTGCAGATCGCGCACACGGCGCATCTCGACCAGGGACGCCGGGAGGAAGCCGCGCAGGCCGATGTCGAGGATGAGACCACCCTTGACGACCTCGATGACGGTGCCGGTGACGATGCCGTCCTCGTCCTTGATCTTCTCGATCGTGCCCCAGGCGCGCTCGTACTGAGCCCGCTTCTTGGACAGGATCAGGCGGCCCTCTTTGTCCTCCTTCTGGAGGACCAGGGCTTCGACGTGCTCTCCGACTTCCACGACGTCAGCAGGATCGACATCGTGCTTGATCGAAAGCTCGCGCGAGGGGATGACACCCTCGGTCTTGTAGCCGATATCGAGAAGAACCTCGTCTCGATCGACCTTGACGACGGTGCCCTCGACGATGTCGCCGTCGTTGAAATACTTGATGGTCTCGTCGATCGCCGCGAGGAAGGCTTCCTCGGACCCGATGTCGTTGACCGCTACCTGCGGGGTGCTCGAGGTGGCCTCAGTGCTGGACGTCATGTGTGGAATTGCTCCGAACGCGGACAGGATGTCGATGTGGCGGATGCGCGGCAGGCCCTCTTCCGCATCAAGCCGAGGAATTACGACATCGACGTGACCGAGCGCGAGCCCGCTCCGTCTGAGGCGCGCGCGAGCCCACAGCGCAGCGATCAGCATATGAGACCTTCGCCACGGGGTCAATCCGGGGAGGAGTCAATAGACGATGACCTCACGCCCTCGCTTGAGGACGATATTACCTCGAAGTTTCTCCGGCATGGAGATCCGCTCCGGATCGCCGTCGCTGACGAAGCGCTCACCAGGGTGCTTGTCCAGCCACTCCAGCCAGTACTGCGAGCACCACTTGCGGCACTCGCCCTTCTTGCCGTTGCTCTGGATGCGCTGGATCGCCCCGCGGTCAAACTTTTTCGCGTACGGCGAAAGTGACGGCTCGGCCCCGGCGAGGAACACTCCGGCAAAATCATACCGCGTGCCGTCCCAGGACCCGGTCCTGGCCGGTTTCTTGCCCCGGGGCAGCGACCCGTACGGCAGGGCCATCGTCTCCGACGGCGGCGCGCCGAGCTTCCCGAGCAGGCGCTCGATCCGGACGATCTGCTCCTGCACCTTCTTGCGTTTGAGACGGCGCAGGTCGGGGTGGCTCCAGGTGTGGTTGGCCACCTCGTAGCCGTGCTCGACCAGCCACCGCACGGCGGCCGCCTGCGCGTCGCGGTCGCGCAGCCCGAAGGGCTCGCGGTTGATCCAGAACGTGGCCGTCGGCCGGAAGCCCGGATATCGGCGCGCGACGTCCTCGATCACGCCCACGGCCGTGTCGGGCCGCGGCGCGCCGCCCGCGTCGAGCCCGAAGTGGCTGCGGTGCCCGTCGTCGAACGTCAGCACGACCGGGAACTTCCCCGCGGGCACCCGGATGTCGCCGGTGACGAACTCCCTGGCGGTGATCGGCACGTATCCCTTCTTGGCCAGCTTCTCCAGCTCGTCCCTGAGCTGGGCGGGCGTGCGGTCGAGCGAGGCGATCCGCTTGGCCAGGACGCGGTGGTACATCAGCACCGGCACCAGCCCGGCCTCGTTGGCGCGCACCTGGCGGGCGAACTCGGGGGTGGCGACGGCCCCGGGCGGCTGGCCGACAGGGGACGGGGTCGGCGGCCCCGGGCTGCCCCCGGGCGTGGCGGCCGCCTTCGGCCCGGCGGAGCTCGGCTCGGTGCGGGCCTGCCCGCCGTGCGGCCGGGGCTCGCCGGGTAACAGGCTGAGGCCGGCGACGGCGACGACGATCACCAGGACGTTCGCGATGCCGACGATCCGCGTGAGAGATGCTGGTTGCCGCACGAAACTCCCGGCCGTTCGGTGAAGGGGTCACACAGTTGCTCACACAGTCGCGGAGCGCCGCCGTCCGGGCGGCCCCGCCTCAGTGGCCCGCGTCTTCCCAGGTGCGCCCCACGCCCACGGAGACCTCCAGCGGCACCCGAAGGTGGTAGGCGGCGTTCATCTGGTCGCGGACGAGCTGCGTGAGCCGCTCCAGCTCGCCGGCCGCCACCTCGAACACCAGCTCGTCGTGCACCTGCAGCAGCATCCGCGAGGTCAGCTCCTCCTCGCGCAGCGCCTGGTGCACGTGGAGCATCGCGACCTTGATGATGTCGGCCGCCGAGCCCTGGATGGGGGCGTTGAGCGCCATCCGCTCGGCCATCTCGCGACGCTGACGGTTGTCGCTGGTGAGGTCGGGCAGGTAGCGGCGGCGGCCCATGATCGTCTCGGTGTAGCCGTCGGCGCGGGCCTGGGCGACGATCGCGTGCAGGAAGTCGCGTACGCCGCCGAACTCCTGGAAGTATTCCTCCTTCAGCGCCCGCGCCTCGGCCACCGGGATGTTGAGCTGCTGGGCCAGCCCGAAGTCGGACAGGCCGTAGGCCAGGCCGTAGTTCATCGCCTTGATGCGGGCCCGCAGCTCGCCGTCGATCTGCTCGGGCGGCAGGTCGAACACCCGCGCCGCGGTGGCCTGGTGGAAGTCGTGGCCCGACTCGAACGCCGCGATCAGCGACTCGTCGCCCGACAGGTGGGCCATGATGCGCAGCTCGATCTGGCTGTAGTCGGCGGTCAGCAGCGTCTCGAAGCCCGCGCCGACCACGAAGCTCTGCCGGATGCGGCGGCCCTCGGCGGTACGGATCGGGATGTTCTGCAGGTTGGGCTTCTCCGACGACAGCCGGCCCGTGGCCGCGATGATCTGGTTGAACGTGGTGTGGATGCGCCCGTCGTCGCCGATCTCCTTGATGAGGCCCTCGACCGTGGTGCGCAGCTTCTGCTGGTCGCGGTGGCGCAGCATGATCGTGGGCAGCTCGTGCTCGGTCTGGGCGGCCAGCCAGGCGAGCTGGTCGGCGTCGGTGCTGTAGCCGGTCTTGATCTTCTTCGTCTTGGGCAGGTTGAGCCGGACGAAGAGGATCTCCTGGAGCTGCTTGGGCGAGCCGAGGTTGAACTGCTCGCCGACCGAGCGGTGGGCCTCCTCCACCGCGTGCTTGACCGCGGCCCCGAACTCGGCCTCCAGCCCGGTGAAGTATTCGCTGTCGACGGCGATGCCGGACTGCTCCATCCCGGCCAGCACCGACAGCAGCGGCAGCTCGACGTCGGCCAGGAGCTGGGTGCCGCCCCGCCCGGCCAGGAACGCCTCCAGGGCCTCGGCCAGCTCGCGCACGGCGTGGGCGCGCAGGGCGAGGTCTTTGGCCGGGGCGTCCTCGTCGTCGCCGAAGAGCGCGGCCTGCCCGCTGGGCTCCTCCTCGGCCCGCAGGTCGCGGTGGAGGTAGCGGCGGGCGAGGTCTTCGAGGGCGAACGTGCGCTGGCCCGGCATGGCCAGATAGGCGGCCAGGGCGGTGTCGCAGCTCAGGCCGCGCAGCTCCATGCCCTGCGCCCACAGGGCCAGGATGGGCCCCTTGGCGTCGTGGACGGCCTTGGGCCTGGTCGCGTCGCCCAGCCAGGCCCGCAGCGCGGCCTCGTCGCCCTCGGTGAGCTTGACGGGGTCGATGTGCGCGGCGGTGCCGTCGGGCGAGGCGACGGCGATGGCGTCGATGCGGCCGGTGCCGCTGCCGTAGGAGCCCTTGAACGCCAGCCCGGCACGGCCCTCGGGGAGCGCGGAGAGCCACCCGGCGACCCGGTCGGGGCCGAGCAGCACGGTCTCGACCTCGAAGCCCTGCTCGGGCTCCTGCTCGCCGGTGCCGAGCACCTTGAACACCCGCTCGCGCAGCTCGCCGCGGATCTGCAGGCTGTCGAACAGCTTGTTGATCTCCTCGCGGTCCCACTCGCCCTGCTGGAGGTCGCCCAGCTCCGCCTCGACGGGGACGTCGCGCAGCAGCTCGGTGAGCCGGCGGTTCATCAGCACCTGGGCGACGTGCTCCCGCAGCTTGTCGCCGACCTTGCCCTTGACCTCGTCGACCCGGTCGACGAGCGCGGTCAGCGAGCCGAACTCGCGCACCCACTTGGCCGCGGTCTTCTCCCCCACGCTGGGGATGCTCAGCAGGTTGTCGCTGGGGTCGCCGCGCAGGGCGGCGAAGTCGGGGTACTGCACGGGGGTGAGCCCGTATTTCTCCTCGACGGCCTCGGGCGTGAACCGGGTCATGTCGCTGATGCCGCGCCTGGTCATCAGGACGGTGACGTGCTCGTTGACCAACTGCAGCGCGTCGCGGTCGCCGGTGACGATCAGGACGTCCATGCCCTGCTCGTCGGCGCGGGTGGCCAGGGTCGCGATGAGGTCGTCGGCCTCGAAGCCGGCCCTGGACAGGCGCGGGATGCGCAACGTGTCGAGCAGCTCGTAGATGAGCTGCATCTGGCCGCGGAAGTCTTCCGGCGTCTCGCTCCTGTTGGCCTTGTATTCGGCGTACGCCTCGTGCCGGAACGTGGGCTCCGACCGGTCGAAGGCCACCGCGACGTGCGTCGGCTGCTCGTCGCGCAGGACGTTGGTCAGCATGGACGTGAACCCGTAGACCGCCTCGGTGTGCTGACCGTCGGTGGTCATGAGGTTGGCGTCCTTGAGCGCGTAGAACGCGCGGTAGGCCAGGGAATGCCCGTCGAGCAGCAACAGGCACGGGCGGCTGGGGGTCACTTCACTCTTCGGCACAGAGGCAGCCTAGTCTGCGTCTGCGACAGAAAACCTGAGCTCGGAAGAGTGGAGGCGTCCCTTTGACGCAGACCGGCCCCACGGACCCCGCACCCGCCCCCGCGTCCGCGGACCCCGCCCTCCTGGATCCCGCGTTCTTCGGCGCGGTGCACGAGGGCACGCTCGTCCACCGGATGGGCATCGAGTTCCTGGAGGCGAGCGCGGAGCGGGTGGTGGCCAGGATGCCCGTGGCGGGCAACACGCAGCCGTACGGGCTGCTGCACGGAGGGGCCTCCGCGGTGCTCGCCGAGACGCTGGGCTCGACGGGGGCGGCCATCCACGCCGGGCCCGAGCGCATCGCCGTGGGGATCGAGCTGAACGCCACCCACCACCGCTCGGCGACGTCGGGTCACGTCACGGGTGTCGCGACGCGGTTGCACGGGGGTCGCACGTTGGCGACGTACGACGTCGAGATCAGCGACGAGCGGGGACGGCGCGTGTGCACCGCCCGCCTCACCTGCATGCTGCGCGACCGCTGACCATGACGTGACCGTGGCGTGACCCTGGCGTGACCCTGGCGTCACTTTGACCGATCCTTTGCACGCGGCCCCCACGGGTCGCTACGGTGGTCCCCACCAGAGCCCGCGGGGAGGCCCAGTAGAAAACGTGTTCGGTCCCGTTCGAGCGCGGAGGTTCCCGCGTACGGCAGGGTAAGCCCCTACACGGCCCCAAAGGCCGCCCCGCGGGTTCGTCGACCCTTTCTCCGTGATCGTTACCGATTCGTTTCTCAAAGCGCCAGGTGTATACCCCGATTTAGCCCCTGACCAGCGTTGTTGGTTCCTCACATGAGTGACACACGCATGTCACTAATTGGTGACGAACCATACTGAAACGGGCGTCGCAGGAATAAGCTCCCGCCATTGCATCCCAGTTGTGCCTGCGATGCGCGCATGTCGAGATGGAGGGGCACAACCCCGCCTTGACTACCCGAGGGAGCACCATTGCGCAGAGCCGTGATCGCGTTCACGGCCTTTCTGAGTGGCTTCATCTTCCTGATCGCCGGCCCCGCGCACGCGGACCCCGCCGATTGCCAGGGATTGAGGGGCACACTCAAACTCCAAGGCCAGCCAGTGAACGGCGCCAAAATCGCCGTGACCACCGAGGGCGGACAACCCGTCAAGGAGGTCGCAACCGACGCACAAGGCACGTGGGACGTTCAGGTCGACAAACCGGGTAAGTACCAGGTCACCCTGGATGTCAGCAGTCTTCCACAGAACTCGGAAGTGCGCGGTGGCACCAATGTCCGCACCCCGACGGTCTACGAGGGCAACTGCTCCACGGTGCTGTTCGCGCTCCAGCCCAAGGGTGCCGCGGACCAGCAGCAGGGGGACGGCGGTGGCGGGAGCACGTTCTGGGCACAGGCGGCGCAGCTCACGTTCGAGGGCCTCAACCTCGGCCTGATCATCGCCCTCGCCGCGCTCGGCCTCTCGCTCATCTACGGCACCACCGGCCTGACCAACTTCGCCCACGGCGAGCTGGTCACCCTGGGCGCCATCCTGGCCTACGCGTTCAACATCGGCATGGGGCTGCATCTCATCCCAGCGGCGGTGATAGCCGTCGCCGTCGCCGCGGTCCTCGGGTATCTGCAGGACCGGCTCTTCTGGGGGCAACTGCGCCGGCGCGGCACCGGCACGATCGCCATGATGATCATCTCGATCGGCGTGGCGCTCTTCCTGCGGTACGTGTTCCTGATCTTCTTCGGCGGCCAGACCGAGGCGTACGCCCAGTACACCGCCCAGCCCGGCATCCAGGTCGGCCCCATCTCGGCCGCTCCCAAGAACTTCGTCGCCATGGGCATCGAGCTGGCGGTCCTCATCATCGTCGGCATCGCGCTGCTGCGCACCCGCACCGGCAAGGCCGCCCGCGCGGTGGCCGACAACCCGGCGCTGGCGGCCTCGTCCGGCATCAACGTCGACCGGGTCATCCGGATCATCTGGACGTTCGGCGGCGCCATCGCGGCACTGGCCGGCATCATGCTCGGGCTCTCGCAGAACCTGAAGTACACGATGGGCCAGGACATCCTGCTGCTCATCTTCGCCGGCGTCACGCTCGGCGGCCTCGGCACCGCGTTCGGCGCCCTGGTGGGCTCGCTCGTGGTCGGCCTGTTCATCCAGGTCTCGACCCTGTGGGTGCCGCCGGAGCTCAAGAGCGTCGGCGCGCTGGCCGTACTCATCATCGTGCTCCTCGTCCGGCCGCAGGGCATCCTGGGCCGCCGCGAGCGGATCGGCTGATCGGGGGAGGATCACCATGGACTGGATCACGATCATCAGCACCACCCTCAAGGCCGCGGTCAACGTCGAGACGGTGCTGTACGGACTCGCCGCCATCGGCATCAACATCCACTTCGGCTACACCGGCCTGCTCAACTTCGGCCAGGCCGCGTTCATGGGCGTGGCCGGCTACGGCCTGGCCGTGACGGTCACCGTCATGGGCCTGCCGTTCTGGATCGGCATCATCGTCGGCCTGATCGCGGCCGTGATTCTGGCGATCCTGCTGGGCATACCGACCCTGCAGCTTCGCGCCGACTACCTGGCCATCGTCACCATCGCCGCGGCGGAGATCGTCCGGCTCATCTTCCGCTCGGTGCAGTTCAAGAGCGTCTTCGGCGGCTCCGACGGCCAGCGCGGCTTCACCGACGGCTTCTACGCGCTCAACCCGTTCCCCGACGGCGAGTACGGCTTCAACCTCGGGCCCGTGCCGCTGTTCTTCAACCACCGCACGCTGTGGGTGCTGGTCGTCGGCTGGCTGCTGGTGGCCCTGTGCTGCGCCATCGTCTTCCTGCTGATGAAGAGCCCCTGGGGCCGCGTGCTCAAGGCCATCCGCGAGGACGAGGACGCGGTGCGCAGCCTGGGCAAGAGCGTGTTCTCGTACAAGATGCAGTCGCTCATCCTGGGCGGCGTCATCGGGTGCCTGGGCGGCTTCATCTACGGCCTGGCCTACGGGTCGGTGCAGCCCGACGTCTTCGGCACCGAGACCACCTTCTACCTGTACACGATGGTCATCCTGGGCGGCGCCGCCCGCGTGCTCGGCCCCGTCGTCGGGGCGATGCTGTTCTGGGTGCTGCTCGTCCTGCTGAACGGCGTGCTCAGCGAGGCCGTCGGCGCCGGCGTCATCACGTTCATCGACACCAACCAGGTCGGCGCCCTGCGGTACGTCTTCGTCGGTCTCGGCCTCATCCTGTTGCTCGTCTTCCGGCCACAGGGCATCTTCGGTGACAAGAGGGAGATTGCGATCGATGCACGCTGAGACCCCCACCACGACCACCGAGCGCAAGGCCGCGGCACTGGCGGCCTTCAAGGATCTGGCGCGCGAGCCCGGCGTGCCCAAGCCCGACCCCATCCTCGTGGTCGACAACGTGGTGCGCCGCTTCGGCGGCCTGACCGCCGTCGAGGTGGAGCACGTCGAGATCCAGCGCGGCTCCATCACCGCGCTGATCGGCCCCAACGGGGCGGGCAAGACCACGTTCTTCAACCAGCTCACCGGCTTCGACACGGCCGACTCCGGGTCGTGGCGGTTCAACGACCGGTCGATGAACGGCGTGCCCGCGCACAAGGTCGCCCGGGCGGGCATGGTCCGCACGTTCCAGCTCACCAAGGCGCTCTCGCGCCTGACGGTGCTGGAGAACATGCGCCTGGGCGCGCAGCGGCAGAAGGGCGAGAACTTCTGGCGGGCCCTGGTGCCGGGCTCCTGGCGAGCCCAGGAGGACGAGATCACCGAGCGCGCCGAGGAGCTGCTGGCGCGGTTCAAGCTCGACGCCAAGCGCGACGACTTCGCCGGGTCGCTGTCCGGCGGCCAGCGCAAGCTGCTGGAGATGGCCCGCGCGCTCATGGTCCAGCCCGAGCTGGTCATGCTCGACGAGCCGATGGCCGGGGTGAACCCGGCGCTGACGCAGTCGCTGCTCGGGCACGTCAAGGACCTGCGCGAGCAGGGCATGACGGTGCTGTTCGTCGAGCACGACATGGACATGGTCCGCGACATCAGCGACTGGGTCGTCGTCATGGCGCAGGGCGCGGTGATCGCCGAGGGCCCGCCGTCCACGATCATGTCCGACGAGCGCGTGATCGACGCCTACCTGGGCGCCCACCACGACGCCCCGCTGTCGGACACCGAGCTGGCGGCCCAGCTTCACGAGGCCGAGGCGGCCCTGGAGGCCGAGATCGAAGAGGAGACGCAGAAGTGAGCGCCGACGAAGCGCCGGCCCCCGGCCCGGCCCCAGAAGCGGCAGCAGCAGCGGCAGCGGCCCCGGAGGCGGTGTCCCAGGCGGCCGTCACCGACCGCTCCGCCCACCTGGCGGGCGCCGAGGACGCCCTGCTGCGCTGCGACGAGCTGATCGCGGGCTACCTGCCCGGCGTCAACATCCTCAACGGCTCGGACCTGTACGTGAAGGACGGCGAGCTGATCGGCATCATCGGCCCCAACGGCGCCGGCAAGTCGACGCTGCTGAAGGCCATGTTCGGGCTCGTCAACATCCGCAGCGGCACGGTGCTGCTCAAGGGCGAGAACATCACGAACATGAAGGCCCACTCGCTGGTCTCCCGCGGCGTCGGTTACGTGCCGCAGACCAACAACGTCTTCCCCAGCCTCACCATCGAGGAGAACCTCGAGATGGGCGCCTTCCAGGTGCCGGGGAAGTTCAAGGAGCGCTTCGAGTTCGTGGCCGAGCTGTTCCCCGCGCTCAAGGAGCGGCGCAAGCAGCGCGCCGGCTCCCTGTCGGGCGGTGAGCGGCAGATGGTGGCCATGGCCAGGGCCCTCATGACCGAGCCGTCGGTGCTGCTGCTCGACGAGCCGTCGGCCGGTCTGTCGCCCAAGCTGCAGGACCTGGTCTTCATCCAGGCCCAGCAGATCAACAAGGCCGGCGTCACCGTGATCATGGTGGAGCAGAACGCGCGGCGCTGCCTGCAGATCTGCCACCGCGGCTACGTGCTCGACCAGGGCCGCAACGCCTACACCGGCACCGGCCGGCAGCTCGCCAACGACCCCAAGGTCATCGAGCTCTACCTCGGGACGCTCGCCAAGGCGTGACGCGACGACCGAGACGGGGAAGGGGCTCCCCCAGGGCCCCTTCCCCGTTTTTCTGTGGCGGGATGTGAACGGCATGCGAAGAGGGCCCGGTCGGGTGACCGGGCCCTCTTCGTACGCTTCTGCGGGACTGGGGCGATGCTCAGCCGGCGATGTTGCCGGTGCGGTACTCCAGGGCCTTGGTGGCGTACTTGTTGTCCTCGCCGTACTGGTAGATGCCGATGGTGGCGACCGCCGGGTCACCGGCCTCGTTGAACTCGACCGGGCCGCTGACGCCCTCGTAGTCGATGTCCGTGCCGGCCTTCAGCAGGTCGACGCACTCCTTGAAGCTCTTGCACTTCTCGCCGCCCTTGCTGACCTCGGCCAGCTTGGCCGCGATGTCCACGCCGGCGTCGCTCTTGGCGGCCTCGGCGGCCAGCGCGATCAGGTTCGCCGCGTCGTACGACTCGGGGGCGTAGCTGAAGTCCTCGAGGTCCTTGTTGATCTCGAGCAGCTTGGTCTGGAAGTCCTCGGGGGCCGCGGCGCCGGGGATCGTGCCCTTCACACCCGTGAGCGTGCCCTTGGGCATCTTCACGTAGTTGGTGTTGGAGGTGTTGCCGTCGACCATGTACCACTTGTGCTTGCTGGCCGGCATGCCCTGCTTGATCAGCTCCTGGACGACCTTCGCGGTCTCCTCGAAGCCGACCAGCACGATGCCCTTGGGGTTCTTGGCCTTGAGCTTGGCGACGTCGGCGGAGAAGTCGGCCGCCTTGGGGTCGTAGTCGACGCGCTCGACGACTTCGGCGCCGCCGTCGGTGACGGTCTTCTGGACCTGGTCGGCCAGGCCGGTGCCGTACGAGTCCTGCATCGCCATGATGCCGACCGTGTCGTTGCCGTCGGCCACGATCAGGTCGCCGAGCACGCGGCCCTGCAGCTTGTCCGGCGGCGCGGTACGGAAGTACAGGCCGTTGTCGTTGATCGTGGTGAACGCGTCGGAGGTGTTGGCCGGCGAGAAGTGGATCACGCCGGCACCCGTGATCTTGTCGATCACGGACTCGGACACCGACGAGGACGCGGCGCCGATGATGGCGTCGGCCTTCTGCGCCAGCAACTTGTCCACCGACTGCGAGGCGATGTTCGTCGTCGTGTCGCCCGAGTCGGTGTCGAACTTGGCGACCGGCTTGCCCAGCACGCCCCCGGCGTCGTTGATCTCCTTGAGGGCCAGGTCGACCCCCGCGAACTCGGGCGGGCCGAGGAACGCCAGCGAACCGGTCTGGGGCAGCAGCGTGCCGAGGGTGAGCGTGCCGTCGCCCTTCGCCGCGGGGGCGGACGCGGAGGAGGCGGGCGCGGAAGCACTGGGGGAGGTCTGCGTGGCGGTGTCACTGCCGCCACCACCGCAGGCTGTCAGGGCCAGGCTGGTGGCAGCCACGACGGCCAGCGCCCGCCCCACGGGAGCAATGCGGATCATGAAGTGTCTCCTTCATTTCCAGGCCGGGATCCGTCAGCACCGCCGAGCGTTCCCGATCGAATGCAGGAAACGTACAAAATCGCTGTGTACTCCAACCAGGTCCGGTGGGGAACTGTCGGCACTTGGATGCGGAGTCGTAATCACTCCTCAACTTACGGACCTGCGTAAGGACGCTTAATCTGCGACAGGTGAAGCGCATTACCGTTCCCCTCGCGATCACCTTCCTCGCCGCCGCCGCCTGCGCTTCGCCGCCACCGCCCGCGGCCCCGGCCGCCACGCCTCCGCCCGGGGTGTCGGTCTCGCTCGCGCAATGGCGTTCGGACGAGCCGGTGCACGAGCTTCAGGTGGCCGTCCGAAATACCGGTGACACCTCCGTCTATTTCGCCGATCTTCAGCTCGTGTCGGAGTCGTTCACGACATTGCCGCCGCAGCGGGCCGACGCGGCCATCGGGCGGACCGAACGTACGGACCTGCCCATCAAGTACGGCCCCGCCAAATGCTCCCCGCAGGGGCTGCCTCAGGTCCGTCCTGCCACGGTCGTGGCCCACGTCCGCACCGGCTCCGAGGAGGCCCTGCGCGAGGTGGTCTTCCCCGTGCCGCACCCCGACCCGCTGCTGGCCAGGCTGCTGCGCGACGAGTGCTCGGAGTTCCTGGTCAAGCAGGCGGCGAGCATCGAGTTCGGCCCGGAGTGGACGGAGACGGACGCCGAGTCCGGCAGCGGGGCGGGCGATGGGGCGAACCGGGTCATGCGGGGCAACCTCGTGGTCACGCGGCGCGGGGCGGGCGCGGTGACGATCAACGACGTGGGCGGCACCACCCACTACATCGTCACCCCGGAGAGCAGACCGCTGGGCACGCTGGCGGCCGGGGCGCGGCGGCTGGAGGTGCCGGTCGAGCTGAGTCCCGGCCGCTGCGACCCGCACGCGTTCGCCGAGGCCAAGAAGGCGTTCCTGTTCCCGGTGCGGGCCGCCGTCGACGGGGGCGAGGAGCGCGTGGTGATCGTGACGCCGCCCAAGCCGCTGCAGGACCGCCTCATCGCGTACGCCCTGCGGGCCTGCGGCCTCCCCGGCTGACCGCTCGAACGAAAAATCCCGCCCCCCACCGGGGACGGCGGGGAACGGGAGAGCCCCCGCCCTCCCTTCACAGGACCTCAGGGGAGGGCAGGGGGCGGGGGAAGGCGGTCAGCCCTCGATCTTGCCGGTGCGGTACTCCAGCGCCTTGGCGGCGTCGTACGTGTTGTCGTCGCCGTACTGGTAGACGCCGATCGTGGCCACGGACGGGTCACCGTTGGCGTCGAACTCCACCGGCCCGCTGATCCCGTCGTAGTCGATGTCCTTGCCGGCCTTGAGCAGGTCGACGCACTCCTTGAAGCTCTTGCACTTCTCGCCGCCCTTGCTGACCTCGGCCAGCTTGGCGGCGATGGACTTGCCGGTGTCGTCCTTGGCGGCCTCGGCGGCCAGGGCGATCAGGTTGGCGGCGTCGTACGACTCTGCGGCGTAGGTGAAGTCGTCGAGGTCGGGGTTGATCTCCTGGAGCTTCTTCCTGAACTCCCCGGGGGCCTCGGCGCCGGGGATGGTGCCCTTGACGCCCTTGAGCGTGCCCTTGGGCATCTCCTTGTAGTTGGTGTTCGACATGTTGCCGTCCACCATGTACCACTTCACCTTGTCGGCGGTGAGCCCCTGCTTGACCAGCTCGGCCACGACCTTGGCGCCCTCCTCGAAGCCGATCAGCACGACGGCCTTGGGGTTCTTGGCCTTGATCCGGGCGACGTCGGCGGAGAAGTCGGCCGCCTTGGGGTCGTAGTCGACCCGCTCGACGACGCTCGCGCCGCCCGCCTCGGCGGTCGCGGTGATCTGGTCGGCCAGGCCGGAGCCGTAGGAGTCCTGCATGGCCAGGATGCCGACGGTGTCGTTGCCGTCGGCCACGACCAGGTCGCCGAGCACGCGGCCCTGCAGCTTGTCCGGCGGCGCGGTACGGAAGTACAGGCCGTTGTCGTTGATCGTGGTGAACGCGTCGGAGGTGTTGGCCGGCGAGAACTGCACGACCCCCGCCCCCGTGATCTTGTCAATGATCGACTCCGACACCGACGAGGACGCGGCGCCGATGATGGCGTCGGCCTTCTGCGCGAGCAGCTTGTCCACCGACTGCGAGGCGATGTTGGTCGTCGTGTCGCCCGAGTCGGTGTCGATCTTGTTGACCGGCTTGCCCAGCACCCCGCCGGCCTCGTTGATCTCCTTGACGGCCTGGTCCACACCGGCGAACTCGGGCGGGCCGAGGAAGGCCAGCGAACCCGTCTGCGGCAGGACCGTCCCGATGGTCAGCGTGCCGTCGCCCTTCGCCGCCGGCGCCGAGGAGGCAGCCGTGGACGGCGCGGCGGAGGCGGACTGCTGTGCGGACGTGTCACCGCCGCCGCCACAGGCCGTCAGGGCCAGGCTCGCCGCGGCCGCGACGGCCAGGACGCGTCCCGCTGGAGCAATGCGGTACATCAAAGAGACTCCCCTTATCTCAGCGAAGGACGATCACCTTCGCCGGGTTTTCCGAGTTCAGCATGCCTGTTCTGGGTGCTAATGGGGAGTTCTTACGAGGCTTTTATGCCGATTCGTAATGTCCCAAACACCCTAAGTAATGACTTGTTTCGCGAGAGTTACCGATACCTCCTGATAAGTAACCTCCGATCAGAAATTTCCGGGCCAGGGGCTAAATGCGAACGTCACCCGGCGACGTTGCCCTTGCGATATTCGAGGGCCTTGGCGGCGTTGAACGTGTTGTCGGGGCCGTACTGGTAGACGCCGATCGTCGCGACCGACGGGTCACCCACGTCGTTGAAGTCGACGGGCCCGCTGACGCCCTCATAGTCGATGTCCTGGCCGGCTCTGAGCAGGTCGGCGCACTCCTTGAAGCTCTCGCACTTCTCGCCGCCCTTGCTGACCTCCACCAGTTCGCCCGCGATCGCCGCCCCGGAGTCGTCGCCGGCCGCCTCGGCGGCCAGCGCGATGAGCGTGACGGCGTCGTACGACTCCGTCGCGTACGTGAACTCGCTCAGCTCCGGATCCACCGCCAGCAGCCGCTTCTGGAACGCCTCCGGCGCCGCCGCCCCCGGCAGGGTGCCCTTGACCCCCTCCAGCGTGCCCTTCGGAGCCGTGGCGAAGTTGGTGTTGGACATGTTGCCGTCGACCATGTACCACTTGTGCCTGTCGCTGGTCAGCCCCTGCTTGACCAGCTCCTGCACCACTTTCGCGGTCTCCTCGAAGCCGATCAGCACGATGCCCTTGGGGTTCTTGGCCTTGATCCGGGCGACGTCGGCGGAGAAGTCGGCCGCCTTCGGGTCGTAGTCGACCCGCTCCACCACGGTCGCCCCGCCCGCCTCGGCCGTCGCGGTCACCTGGTCGGCCAGGCCCGAGCCGTAGGAGTCCTGCATGGCGAGGATCCCGATGGTGTCGTTGCCGTCGGAGACCACCAGGTCGCCCAGGACCCGCCCCTGCAGCTTGTCCGGCGGCGCGGTACGGAAGTACAGCCCGTTGTCGTTGATCGTGGTGAACGCGTCGGAGGTGTTGGCCGGGGAGAACTGCACCACCCCCGCCCTCGTGATCTTGTCGATCACCGACTCCGACACCGACGACGAGGCGGCCCCGACGATCGCGTCCGCCTTCTGCGCCAGCAGCTTGTCCACCGACTGCGAGGCGATGTTGGTCGTCGTGTCACCCGAGTCGGTGTCGAACTTGGCGACCGGCCTGCCCAGCACCCCGCCCGCCTCGTTGATCTCCTTGAGCGCGAGGTCGACGCCCCCGAACATGGGCGGCCCCAGGTACGCCAGCGAACCCGTCTGCGGCAGCACCGTGCCGACGGTCAGCGTGCCGTCCCCCTTCGCCGCCCGGCCAGGGGAGGGCTGCCCGGAAGAGGGCTGTACCGAGGCCGAGCCCGTGGCGCCGGGGACCGGGCCGCCGGACGAACACGCCGCCAGCGCCGCGCACGCCGTCACGGCGGCGAGCGGCACGCGGAAAATGCGGATCATCGAGAGCGTCTCCGTTCGAAGATGAGCGAACGTTCCGTCCGCCCATCAGTTACGCGCCGGGACGCCGACCGCGAAAGCACCCGAGGCCGGTTGGATGCCCAGTCGTAACCGAACCACCACCCATCGGGTCAAATCACCTGATATTGCGCCTTCTCAAGATCGCTCCGCCGCGTCGTCTATAACGATCTGGGCTACCTCACGCATGCTCAGCCGCCGGTCCATCGACGCCTTCTGGATCCACCGGAACGCCTGCGGCTCGCTCCAGCCGTGCTGCGTCATCAACTGGCCCTTGGCCCGCTCGACCAGCTTCCTGGTCTCCAGCCGCTCCGACAGGCTCGACACCTCGGCGGCCAGCGCCACCATCTCCTCGTGCCTGCTGACCGCCATCTCGATCGCCGGCACCAGGTCGGCCTTGGTGAACGGCTTGACCAGGTAGGCCATGGCCCCGGCGTCCCGCGCCCGCTCGACCAGATCACGCTGGGAGAAGGCGGTCAGGATCAGGCAGGGGGCGATCCGGTCGGCGACGATCCGCTCGGCCGCCGAGATGCCGTCGAGCACGGGCATCTTCACGTCGAGGATGACGAGGTCGGGTCTCAGGTCGGCGGCCAGTTGGATCGCCTGCTCACCGTCACCGGCCTCGCCCACGACGACGTAGCCGTCCTCCTGGAGCATCTCCTTGAGGTCGAGGCGGATCAGGGCCTCGTCTTCCGCGATCACTACTCGCCGCTGCGTACTCACGAGCAGAAGAGTACAGACGTCCGGTAGATTAGATCCACGCCGGTGCGGCTCGGGCGCTACGCTACGAGATCCCAGACCGGTCACCCCCGCCCCGGTAGACCAATCGGCAGAGTCGATGGCCTCAAAATCCATACAGTGTGGGTTCGAATCCCACCCGGGGCACTTCACCGTGAGCCGCCGGGCCCTCGTCGGCCGGGCGTCTCGCCCTCTCCTGCGACGGTCCTCGGCCACCATCCGGCCGCCGTCGTACCGGCCCGTCGGCCTGCGAAGCCGGGCGTGGGCGACTTTTCGGAATCGCTCCCAGTGGGAATAGCCGTTTCAAGATCGGTGACTACCGGGGGGTGGGCGGGATGCCGTTGAGCGTGGCGGTGCGGGAGGCGTTCCTGGCGGAGCCGCACATCGCGAGCCTGGCCGTCGAGTCCGGCGAGGGCCGGGCCCCGCTGACCGTACCGGTCTGGTACGACTACAGTCCCGGCGGCGACGTCAGGTTCCTGACCGACGAAGACTCGATCAAGGCCAGGCTGATCGCGAAGTCGGGCCGGTTCTCGATCCTGGTGCAGCGGGTGAGCCCCACCTACCGCTACGTGTCGGTGGAGGGGTCGGTCGTGGGCTCGGGGCCGACCACGCTCGACGAGCTGACCCGCATCTCGGCCCGCTACCTGCCGCCCGACGCGGTCTCGGGCTACGTCCAGGGATCCGACCTGAACGTGCTCGTGACCTTCAGGATGCGGCCGGAACGCTGGCTCTCGGCCGACCTGGGCGCCCTGGGCTGACCTGCGAAACGGTATTTTTGGGCGTGTGACTGCTATCGATCCCGCCTCGACCGGCGCCTTCGGCGTCGGCCTGGCCACCGTCGCCGCCGACGGCACCGTACTCGACACCTGGTTCCCCGCCCCCGAGCTGGGCGACGCGCCCGCCTCGGGCACGCGGCGGCTGTCCGCCGAGGAGGCGGGCGAGCTGGCCGAGCTGACCGGCCCCGACGCGGCGCGCGGCGTGGAGGTGGTGGCGGTGCGCACCGAGATCGCCAAGCTCTCCGAGCCGCCCGCCGACGCCCACGACGTCTACCTGCGCCTGCACCTGCTCTCCGCGCGCCTGGTGCGGCCGCACGGCGTCAGCCTGGAGGGCGTCTTCGGCCTGCTGGCGAACGTGGTGTGGACGAACTTCGGGCCGTGCCCGGTGGCCGGCTTCGAGCGTACGCGGCTGCGGCTGCGGGCCAGGGGCGCGGTGACGGTCTACGGGGTGGACAAGTTCCCCCGCATGGTCGACTACGTGCTGCCCGAAGGGGTGCGCGTCGCCGACGCCGACCGGGTGCGCCTGGGCGCCCACCTGGCCGCCGGCACCACGGTCATGCACGAGGGCTTCGTGAACTTCAACGCCGGCACGCTGGGCGCCTCGATGGTCGAGGGCCGGGTCTCCGCCGGGGTGGTCGTCGGCGACGGCTCCGACGTGGGCGGCGGCGCCTCGATCATGGGCACGCTGTCGGGCGGCGGCAAGCAGGTCATCTCGGTCGGCGAGCGCTGCCTGCTGGGCGCGAACTCCGGGCTGGGCATCTCGCTGGGCGACGACTGCGTGGTGGAGGCCGGGCTCTACGTCACCGCGGGCACCAAGGTGAGCCTGCCCGACGGCACCGTGGTGAAGGCGGCCGAGCTGTCGGGCTCCGACGGGGTCCTGCTGCGCCGCAACTCGCAGTCGGGGGCCGTGGAGGCGGTGCCGCGTACGGGCGGCCGGATCGAGCTCAACGCCGCCCTGCACGCCAACTGACGCGCCGACGGCCCGCCGCGCCAAGCCCCTCGCTGGAGGGGAGGCGCGGCGTCGGAAAGCGGCGGGCCCCGCGTGGCGACGGCCGACGCGGGGCCGGGCTGGTCGCTCGCCCTGTCGGCTCAGTGAGTGTGTGAGACCGCCGAGCCGATCGTGTGGACGCGCAGCGCGTTGGTGGAGCCGTGGGTGCCGGGAGGCGAACCGGCCACGATGACCACCTTGTCGCCCTTCTCCAGCCGCCCCAGCGACAGCAGCGACGCCTCCACCTGCCGCACCATGTCATCGGTGTGGTGCACGAACGGCACGTGGAACGTCTCCACCCCCCACGTCAGCGAGAGCTGCCCCCGCACGTGCGGCGCGGAGGTGAAGGCCAGCAGCGGGATCGGCGAGCGGTAGCGGGCCAGCCGCCGCGCCGTCTCGCCCGACATCGTGAAGGCCACCAGCGCCTTGGCGCCGACGATCGCCCCCACCTCGGCCGCGGCCCGCGCGATGGCGCCGCCGGTGGTCTCGGGCATGCGCTCCAGCGTGTGGGTGGCGTGCAGCGAGGACTTCTCCGCGGCGCAGGCGATGCGGTCCATCGTGGAGACGGCCTCGATCGGGTAGTTGCCGACCGAGGTCTCGCCCGACAGCATGACCGCGTCGGCGCCGTCCATGACCGCGTAGGCCACGTCGGACGTCTCGGCGCGGGTGGGGCGCGGGGAGTTCATCATCGAGTCGAGCATCTGGGTGGCCACGATGACCGGGTGGGCCTTCTCGCGGCACAGCTCGATGATGCGCCGCTGCACGATCGGCACCTGCTCCAGCGGAAGCTCGACGCCGAGGTCGCCACGGGCCACCATGATGCCGTCGAAGGCGTCGACGATCTCGGGGAGGCGGTCGACGGCCTGCGGCTTCTCGATCTTGGCGAGCAGCGGCAGCCGGACGGCCTCCTGCTCCATGATGTTGCGCACCACGTCGGCGTCGGACGGGCGGCGCACGAACGACAGGGCGATCATGTCGAAGCCGGTGCGCAGCGCCCAGCGCAGGTCGGCCTCGTCCTTGTCGGTGAGCGCGGGGGCGCTGACGTTGACGCCGGGCAGGTTGAGGCCCTTGTTGTCGGAGATCATGCCCCCGATGACGACGCGGGTGACGATGCGCTCGCCGTCGACGCGGGTGGCCTCGAGCACGAGGCGGCCGTCGTCGACCAGGATCGTGTCACCGGGACGCACGTCGTTGGGCAGGCCCTTGTAGGTGGTGGAGACCTGCTCGCGGTCGCCCGGCACGTCTTCGGTGGTGATGGTGAAGACGTCGCCGAAGCCCAGCCTGACCGGCCCCTCCTCGAACGTGCCGACGCGGATCTTGGGGCCCTGCAGGTCGGCGAGCACGCCTACACCGCGGCCGAGGTCGGCCGCCACCTCCCTGACCCGGTCATAGATCTCTCTGTGCAGGTCATGATTGCCATGGCTGAGGTTGAACCGTGCCACGTCCATGCCTGCCGCGATCAGCTCGTGGAGGCGTTCTTTGGAGGAAGTGGCGGGGCCTAGGGTGCAGACTATTTTCGCGCGACGAGTCACGAGTCCTACCTTAATTGGTACAGACCACTTGGTAGTCACTGACGACGGAGAACGTACCCGACGTAGGAGAACACTATGAGAACGGCGACCCCCAGTCGCACCAAGTTCGTGTACTCCTCCGGGTAGATCACGCCCTCGATGTAGTGGTCGATGAACCCGCTGGGCGGCAGCCCCGGCTCGCCGCCCGCGCGTCGTGCCCAGTCCTCCACCAGCGTGAGCGGGCACTCGAGGCCCACCACGACCGACAGCACGCCCCAGGTCACGGCCGCGAGATGGGCCCAGATCGTCCGCCTCCACACCCAGGCGACGAACCCGCCCACGACCAGGTAGGCGAGAAAGGCGAAATGCACCACCATCGCTGCGTCGGCGAGGAGGCGGTACATCATGGCTCGACGGTGGCCGCCTTCCAGGCGTCCACGATCCCGTGACCGTAGAAGCCGTTGTCGGACGGCCCGCCTTCGCAGTCGTGCGTGGCGGTCTGGCCGAACGCCTTGTAGACGTACTGGCGCGGGGTGGGGCACGCCTTCTGGGTGGCGGTCTGGTAGAGCAGGTTCTCGACGGTGTCAGGGGACAGCTCGAGGCCGCCCTTGCCGGGCTTGCCGAACCGGCTGACGAGGATCGCGGCCACGCCCGCGGCGTGCGGCGAGGCCATGGAGGTGCCTTCGAGGTACTGGTAGTAGGAGCAGGTGCCGCCGGTGCAGTCCGCGACGACGTCGGCGCCCTTGGGCCTGCCGGCGGCGTCGATGCGGCCGGTGGCGCGCAGCACGCGCTCGGGCGCGGCGGCCAGGATCGACCGGGTGGCCAGGGTGCCCTCCCCGTCGAGCACGTCGCCGCCTGGCGCCGCCAGGTCGGTCTGCTCGTCGCCGTAGTCGCTGTAGATGGCCTTGCGGCCGGAGGGGCCGAGCGCGGAGATGGAGATGACGCCCTTCGACTCGGCGGGCACGTTGAGGCAGGTGTTGTCGACCTTGCGCTCCTTCTCCTCGCCCTTCGGGTAGCCGGGGCTCTGCCTGTCGACGCTGGGGTGGCCGAGGTCGGTGGAGCCGTTGCCGAGGGCGGAGACGAGCGTGACGCCGCGCTCGCGGGCGTAGTCGAGTGCGCGCTGCATGCCGGTGATCACGGCCTGCTGCTCCAACTGCTGCTTCCTGGTGTCGGCCTGGTTCGCCGCGCAGTTGAACAGCCAGGGGTCGACGTAGTAGCTCATGTTCACGACGTCCACGCCGATGTCGCCGGCGTAGGTGAGGGCGTCGAGACTGGGCTTGAGGAAGAAGAACCCGGAGTCCTGGCCGGCCCTGATGTTCACGATCTGGACGCCGGGCGCGACCCCGGCGATGCCGATGCCGTTGACGGGCGAGGCGATGGTGCTGGCGACGTGGGTGCCGTGGCCGTCGTCGTCGACGTCGACGGGGTCCTTGCAGTCGGCGGCCTCGCAGGGTCCGTCGAGGGTCTCGCCGCGCTCGTCCTTGGGTTTGTCGGTGACGAAGTTGCGGCTGAGCTCACGGTTGAAGTTGGGGGCGATGTCGGGGTGCTTGCCGTCCACGCCGGTGTCGATGACGCCGACCAGGACCTGCTTGGTGCCGGGCGCCTTGGCGTTCGCGCGGTCGGCGCCGATCATCCGCATGTCCCACTGGCGTGCGGCGAGCGGCTCGGCCTGGTCCGCGCCCTGTCCGGTGTTCTTGGCCGGGTTCTTGGCGAACGCGTCCGCGCCGGGGAGCGTCTTGGCGGGGCGGGCGGCGGCGTAGCCGATGCTCCGGTCGGGCGAGATCCCGGCGACGGCGTCGTCCGCGCCCACGGCCTCCTCGAATCCGCCGCCCGAGCCGGTGACCATGAGATAGTCGAGCTTGGTGTCGGCGGAGACGGTCCGCCCACCGGCGCGCTCGACGGCGGCGCGGGCCTCGTCCTGCTTGCCGCGGTCGTAGAAGACCAGGAACTCGGCCTGGGAGGCGGCCGGCGCGGCCGAGGGGGTCGAGCCGGTCGAGGCGGCCACGGCGGCCGGGCCCGCCGCGGCCAGGGGTCGTGGCGCGGCGGTCGAGCACGCGCTGATCGCGAGCACGGCCACCGCCGTCAAGCCAGAGGCGACGCGCCGCATCGTTCCCCCATCCACCGACTGTCGCAGAATCTCAATCTTCCCGACAGTTAACCAGCGATGCCCCTTAATAGTGAAATTTCGGTCGTAGCTGGGCGAAGCGGATTCACAGGCCGGGATGTCAGCGGCGGGGCTCGATGGTGACGCCGCCCATGATGACGCCGCGCGACATGGGCCGGCGCAGGAACTCGTGCGGGAAGCCCAGGTCGACCCTGCTGGCCTCGTCCAGGGCGGCGAGGTGCTCCGCGTCCAGGCGTACGTCGAGGGCGCCCAGGTTGTCCTCGAGCTGACGCAGCGTACGGGCCCCCACGATGGGCGCGGTCACGGCCGGGTCGAGCAGCGTCCAGGCCAGCGCCACCTGCGAGGGCGTCGAGCCGATCTCGGCGGCGACCCGCTTGACCACCTCCGCGATCGCGAGGGACCGCTCGGTCAGCGACCCGTTGGCGGCGGCCACGTTCTTGCGGGTGCCGGACGGGTCACTGGTGCCCTCTCCCAGGTCGAGGTCGGCGCGGGTGTACTTGCCCGCGAGCACCCCGCCGGCCAGCGGCGACCACGGGACGACCCCGAGGCCCATCTCGCGCGCCATGGGGACGAGGTCACGCTCGACCGTCCGCTCCACCAGGCTGTACTCGATCTGCAGGGCGATCAGCGGCGACCATCCGCGCAGGTCGGCGATGGCCTGCATGCGGGAGACCTGCCAGGCGGGCAGGTCGGAGACGCCGACGTAGAGCACCTTGCCCGCCCTGACGAGGTCGTCCATCGCCCGCAGGATCTCCTCCACGGGGGTGGTGAAGTCCCAAGCGTGCAGGTAGAGCAGGTCGAGGTGGTCGGTGTTCAGGCGGCGCAGGCTGGCCTCCACCGACCCCACCATGCTCTTGCGGTGGTTGCCGCCGGAGTTGGGGTCGCCCTTGCGCCTGGCCATGCTGTACTTGGTGGCCAGCACGAGCTGCTCGCGCCGCCCCGCCGCGAACTCCCCCACCAGGGCCTCGGCCGTGCCCTCGGTGTACTGGCTGGCGGTGTCGACGAAGTTGCCGCCGCGATCCACGTACGTGTCGAAGATGCGGCGCGACTCGTCCTTGTCCGAGCCCCAGCCCCAGTCCGTCCCGAACGTCATCGTGCCCAGCGACAGCGGCGAGACCCGCAGCCCGGAGCGGCCCAGCAGACGGAAGGTGTCAAGTGTCGTCATGCCCACCAGGCTGCCCCGGCCGGGAGTCGTGGGTAAGGGAAGGCTCTTCCTGGGATCGGAAGTCCCAGGAACGCCGGGCCGTACCATCGGAGGTGATGAGCACCGTCGATCAGGCCCGCGAGCTGGCGGCCTTCCTGCGCACCCGCCGTGAGCGGCTGCATCCCGACACGGTCGAGCTGCCGTCCCGCCGCGCCCACCGCCGCACCCCCGGCCTGCGCCGCGAGGAGGTCGCCGAGCTGGCCGGGGTCAGCGTCGACTACGTGGTCCGGCTGGAGCAGGGGCGCGGGCTGCGGCCCTCGCCCGAGGTGCTGGAGGCGCTGGCCGACGCGCTGCGGCTGAGCGAGGACGAGCGGGCCTACCTGTTCGACCTGGCCCAGCAGCGCCCCACCCGGCAGGCGGCCGAGGAGGAGGCGGGGCCGCTGGCCCAGCTCGTGCTCGACCTCTCGCCGCTGCCCGCCATGCTGGTCAACCACCGCTTCGACATCCTGGCCTGGAATCCGGAGATGGCCGCGCTGATGCTCGACTTCGGCGCGGTGCCGCCCGAGCAGCGCAACACCCTGTGGCTGTGCATGCTGCACCCGGGGCTGCGCCACTTCTACCGCGACCGCGAGCGGTCGCTGCGCGAGGGCATCGCCGACCTGCGGGCCGCGTGGGCGGCCCATCCAGGCGACAAGGCGATGGCGCAGCTCGTGGAGCAGCTCACCACGGGCAGCGAGGAGGCGGCCCGGCTGTGGGCCAAGCGCGACGTACGCGTCAACGCCCGGGGCCAGAAGCGGCTGCGGCACGCCACCGAGGGGCCGCTGACCGTCGCGTACGAGGTGCTGATGCCGTTGCAGGCCCAGAGCCAGCGGCTGGTCATCTACCGGGCCGCCGACCCCGAGTCGCAGCGGGTGCTCGACGCCGTCGTCCGGCGGGCCCAGAGCGGGCCCGCCGGAGCGTGAGGCGTCAGACCAGCGGCCGGGCCGTCGGCGGGATCGGGTACGGCAGCGCCGTCTCGCCCGTCAGGAACCGGTCGACCCCGGAGGCGGCGGCCCGCCCCTCGGCGATGGCCCACACGATGAGCGACTGCCCGCGCCCCATGTCGCCCGCCACGAAGACGCCGTCCACCTTGGACATGTACGTCTTGTCGCGCGCCACGTTCCCCCTGGCGTCGTAGAAGCCGTCACCGGCGACTTCGGCCAGGTCGCGCAGCAGGGCGCCCTTCTCCGGCCCGACGAAGCCCATGGACAGCGTCACCAGCTCGGCCGGGAGTTCCCGCTCGGTGCCCGGCACCGGCTTGAACCCGCTCTGCGGCCCCTCGACGTCGACCAGCCGCAGGGCGCGCACGTTGCCGGCGTCGTCGCCGACGAACTCGGTGGTGGAGACCGCGTAGACCCGCGCTCCCCCGCCGTCGACCAGCTCCTCGTGGGCGCTCTCCATCTTGAACAGCATCGGGAACGTCGGCCACGGCTGGCTGCCGGGCCGGCTGGCCGGCGGCTGCGGCATGATCTCGAGCTGGGTGACCGACGCGGCCCCCTGCCTGATCGCCGTGCCGATGCAGTCGGCGCCGGTGTCGCCGCCGCCGATGACCACCACGTGCTTGCCCTCGGCCGAGATCGGCGACCGGTCCAGATCGCCCTCCTGCACCTTGTTGGACAGCGGCAGGTACTCCATCGCCTGGTGGACGCCCGCCAGCTCGCGCCCCGGCACCGGCAGGTCGCGCCACTGGGTGGCCCCGCCCGACAGCACCACGGCGTCGAACCGCTCGCGCAGCTCCGCGGCCGTGAGATCGACGCCGACGTCCACGCCGGTGCGGAACTCGGTGCCCTCGGCCCGCATCTGCTCCAGGCGGCGCTCGATGTGCCGCTTCTCCATCTTGAACTCGGGGATGCCGTAACGCAGCAGCCCGCCGATCCTGTCGGCCCGCTCGAACACCACCACGTCGTGCCCGGCCCTGGTGAGCTGCTGGGCGGCGGCGAGCCCGGCCGGGCCGGAGCCGACGACCGCGACCCTCTTGCCGGTCCTGACGGCCGGGGGCTGCGGGGTCACCCAGCCCTCGGCGAAGGCCCGGTCGATGATCTCGACCTCGACCCGCTTGATCGCCACCGGGTCGGCGTTGATGCCGAGCACGCACGCCGCCTCGCACGGAGCCGGGCAGAGCCTGCCGGTGAACTCCGGGAAGTTGTTCGTGGCGTGCAGCCGCTCGATCGCCTCGCGCCAGTCCGTACGGAAGACGAGGTCGTTCCACTCGGGGATGAGGTTGCCCAGCGGGCAGCCGTTGTGGCAGAACGGGATGCCGCAGTCCATGCAGCGGGCCGCCTGCCTGGTCAGCCGCTCCTGCGAGAAGTCCTGGTAGACCTCGCGCCAGTCGGTGATGCGGACGTCCACGGGGCGGCGTGCCGGCAGCTCCCGGTCGTGCGTGAGAAAACCCTTCGGGTCAGCCATTCGGTACGCCTCCCTTATCCCTGCACAGCGGCGGCCATGACCGCCTCGTCGATGTCCCTGCCCTCGATGCGGGCGGCCTCTGCGGCCTCCAGCACCCTCTTGTAGTCGGTCGGCATGATCTTGCCGAACCTGGCCAGCGCCGCGTCCCAGTCGGCCAGCAGCCGCTTGGCCACCGGCGAGCCGGTCTCCGCGAAATGCTTCTCGACCGTCTCCTTGAGGAACTCGGAGTCCTGCTCGGTGAGCGCCTCGATGGCGACCATCTCGCGGTTGACCCGCTCGGGCTTCAGATCCAGCAGGTACGCCACGCCGCCCGACATCCCGGCCGCGAAGTTGCGCCCGGTCGGGCCGAGCACCACGGCCCTGCCGCCGGTCATGTACTCGCAGCCGTGGTCGCCCACGCCCTCGACGACCGCCGTGGCGCCGGAGTTGCGGACGCAGAACCGCTCGCCCACGACGCCCCTGATGAACACCTCGCCGGACGTGGCCCCGTACAGGGCGACGTTGCCGGCGATGATGTGGCCGTCGAGCGGGGCCTCCTCGTGCGGCCGGAGGGTGATCCGCCCGCCCGACAGGCCCTTGCCGAGATAGTCGTTGGCGTCGCCGGTCAGGCGCAGCGTGATACCGCGCGGCAGGAACGCGCCGAACGAGTTGCCCGCCGAGCCGGTGAAGGAGATATCGATGGTGTTGTCGGGCAGGCCCTTGCCGCCGTACCGCTGGGTGACCTGGTAGCCGAGCATGGTGCCGACCGTGCGGTTCACGTTGCGGATGGGCAGGTCGAGCGTGACCGGGGTGCCCTCGTTGAGCGCGCCCTCGGCGAGCTGGATGAGCGTGTTGTCGAGCGCGTGCTCCAGGCCGTGGTCCTGCTCGACGAGCCTGCGCAGCGCGGTGCCGGCGGGCAGGTCGGGCCGGTGCAGGATGGGCGACAGGTCGAGCCCGCCGGCCTTCCAGTGCTCCTCCGCGGCCGTGGTGTCGAGCAGCTCGACGTGCCCGATGGCCTCGTCGAGCGAGCGGAAGCCCAGCTCGGCCAGGTATTCGCGGATCTCCTGCGCGACGAACTCGAAGAAGTTGACCACGAACTCGGGCTTGCCGGTGAAGCGCTTGCGCAGCTCGGGGTTCTGCGTGGCCACGCCCACCGGGCAGGTGTCGAGGTGGCAGACCCGCATCATCACGCAGCCGGAGACGACCAGCGGAGCGGTGGCGAAGCCGTACTCCTCGGCGCCGAGCAGCGCGGCGATGACCACGTCGCGGCCGGTCTTGAGCTGGCCGTCGACCTGGACCACGATGCGGTCGCGCAGGTCGTTCAGCAGCAGGGTCTGCTGGGTCTCGGCGAGGCCCAGCTCCCACGGCGCGCCCGCGTGCTTGAGCGAGGTGAGCGGCGAGGCGCCGGTGCCGCCGTCGTGCCCGGAGATGAGCACCACGTCGGCGTGCGCCTTGGACACGCCCGCCGCGACCGTGCCCACCCCGACCTCGGCGACCAGCTTGACGTGCACCCTGGCCCGCGGGTTGGAGTTCTTCAGGTCGTGGATGAGCTGGGCGAGGTCCTCGATCGAGTAGATGTCGTGGTGCGGCGGCGGCGAGATGAGGCCGACGCCGGGCGTGGAGTGCCGGGTCTTGGCGATCCACGGGTAGACCTTGTGGCCGGGGAGCTGGCCGCCCTCGCCGGGCTTGGCGCCCTGGGCCATCTTGATCTGCAGGTCGTCGGCGTTGACCAGGTACTCGGAGGTGACCCCGAACCGGCCGGAGGCCACCTGCTTGATCGCGGACCTGCGGGCGGCGTCGTGCAGCCGCTCGGGGTCCTCGCCGCCCTCGCCGGTGTTGGACTTGCCGCCGAGCCGGTTCATCGCGATGGCGAGCGTCTCGTGCGCCTCCATCGAGATGGACCCGTACGACATAGCGCCCGTGGAGAAGCGCTTGACGATGTCCTCCACCGGCTCGACCTCTTCGAGGGGCACCGGGGTGCCCTTGCGCAGCTTGAACAGGCCGCGCAGGGTCATCAGCCGCTCCGCCTGGGAGTCGACGAGGCTCGTGTACTCCTTGAAGATCTCGTAGCGGCGGGTGCGGGTGGCGTGCTGCAGCTTGAAGACGGTGTCGGGGTTGAACAGGTGCGGCTCGCCCTCGCGCCGCCACTGGTACTCGCCGCCGACCTGGAGCCTGCGGTGGGCGTTCTCCACCCTCGGGTACGCGTGCCGGTGCCGCTGCTCGACCTCGGCGGCCAGCACGTCGAAGCCGACGCCGCCCAGGCGCGAGGTGGTGCCGGTGAAGCAGGAGTCGATGACCTCCTGGCTCAGGCCGAGCGCCTCGAAGATCTGCGCGCCGGTGTAGGAGGCCACCGTGGACACGCCCATCTTGGACATGACCTTGATGACGCCCTTGCCGTACGCCTTGATCAGGTTGCGCACGGCCTTGTGCTTGCCGATCCGCAGGACGCCGGTGTCGACCAGGTCCTCGATGGTCTCGATCGCGAGGTAGGGGTTGATCGCCGCGGCGCCGTAGCCGATCAGCAGCGCCATGTGGTGGCACTCGCGGGCCTCGCCGGTCTCGACGACCAGGCCGATCTTGGTGCGGGTCTTCTCCTGGATCAGGTGGTGGTGCACCGCGCCCGTCAGCAGCAGCGACGGGATCGGGGCGAGCGTGTCGGAGGAGCCGCGGTCGGACAGCACGATGATGCGCGCGCCGTCGGCGATCGCCCGCGACGCCTCGGCCCTGATCTCCTCCAGCCGCCGCAGCAGCGCCTCTCCGCCCCCGGCGACCTCGTACAGGCCGCTGATCACGTACGGGTGGAAGCCGGGCAGGTCGTGCTCGTCGTTGATGTGGATGATCTTGGCGAGCTCGTCGTTGTCGAGCACCGGGTACGGCAGCACGAGCTGACGGCAGGAGCTGGGCCCCGGGTCCAGCAGGTTGCCCTCGGGCCCGAGCGTGCTGGCCAGGGAGGTGACCAGTTCTTCCCTGATGGCGTCCAGCGGCGGGTTCGTGACCTGCGCGAAGAGCTGGGTGAAGTAGTCGAACAGCAGCCGCGGCTTCTCGCTCAGCACGGCCACGGGCGTGTCGGTGCCCATGGAGCCGATCGGCTCCTGGCCGACCTTGGCCATGGGCGACAGGATGACGCGCAGCTCTTCCTCGGTGTAGCCGAAGGTCTGCTGCCGCTTGACGAGCGCCTCGTGGGTGGGGATCTCGCGCTGGCGGGCGGGCAGCTCCTCGAAGCGGACGAGCCCGGCGTGCAGCCAGTCGACGTACGGCAGCTCGGCCGCCAGCTCCGCCTTGATCTCGTCGTCTTCGATGATCTTGCCGCGGGCGGTGTCGATGAGGAACATGCGGCCCGGCTGGAGGCGGCCCTTGCGCACCACGTCCTCGGGCTTGATGTCGAGCACGCCGGCCTCGGAGGCCAGCACGACCAGGCCGTCGGCGGTCACCCAGAAGCGTCCTGGGCGCAGGCCGTTGCGGTCGAGCACGGCGCCGGCCAGGGTGCCGTCGGTGAACGTGATCGAGGCGGGGCCGTCCCACGCCTCCATCATCGTGGAGTGGAACTCGTAGAAGGCCCGCCGCGCCGGGTCCATCTCCGTGTGGTTCTCCCACGCCTCGGGGATCATCATGAGCACGGCGTGGGGGAGGCTGCGTCCGCCGATGTGCAGCAGTTCGAGTGCCTCGTCGAAGCTGGCGGTGTCGCTCCCATCCGGGTCACAGATGGGGAAAAGTCGTGAAATTTCGCCCGGAATGTGGGCAGAAGCCAGCATCGCCTCGCGAGCCCGCATCCAGTTGCGGTTGCCCTTGACCGTGTTGATCTCGCCGTTGTGTGCGATGTAACGGTAGGGGTGGGCCAGCGGCCAGCTCGGGAAGGTGTTGGTGGAGAAGCGCGAGTGCACCAGCGCGATCGCGCTCTCGAAACGCTCGTCGCTCAGGTCGGGGAAGAACGGCTCGACCTGCCCGGGCGTGAGCATGCCCTTGTAGACGACCGTACGGGCCGACAGCGAGGGGAAGTACACGTCGGCCTCGTGCTCGGCCCGCTTGCGCAGGCAGAACGCCAGCCGGTCGAGCTCCAGCCCCTCGAGCCCGGCGGGGCTGGAGACGAAGAGCTGGGCGAAGTGCGGCATGACGGCCCTGGCGCTCGGCCCGGGCAGCGCCCGGTCGACGGGCAGCTCCCGCCAGCCGAGCACGGTGAGGCCCTCCTCGGCCGCGATCTCCTCGATCAGGCGCGTGGCGATGCCCCTGGCCTCGTCGTCGATCGGCAGGAAGGCGATGCCGGTCGCGTACGAACCGGCGGCGGGCAGCGTGAACGGCACGCTCGCCCGGTAGAACCCATCGGGGATCTGCGTCAGGATCCCGGCTCCGTCGCCGGTGTCCGGCTCGCTACCCTTGGCGCCCCTGTGATCAAGATTGCACAGCGCCGTCAGGGCCTTGACCACGATCGCATGACCACGGCGGCCCGCGACGTCGGCCACCATGGCGACTCCGCAGGCATCGTGCTCGTTGGCGGGGTGGTAGAGACCCTGAGGCTCGGGGAACCCGAGGTGGGCAGCAGGCATTGAATCCCTCCCGTCGTCATCGTCTGTCTCGAACTGCTCTACAGGCGGGGACGACGTTGGCCCTGCTGCGTATCGTGGGTAGAGGTTACCTCACCCTGCCGGAATGGTGCCCGCCGCATCCACATTGCGAACATTCCGACCGTCTCGACATCCGAACTCCTTATCCCAAACCCCGGGCATACCCCCCGAAATTCCCGAGCGTGACCACGGGAATACGTCAGAGGAAGCGAGTCCCGTACCCGCCGCCCCCGAGCCCGGAGCGCTTCGAGAACATCGGCAGCCTCGACGGCACCACTGGCCCCACGGCCCGAGCGACCTCAACGGGCTTCAGCGGTCCGAGCAGCAGCAACCTCAACGGCCCCACTGTCCTCGCCAGCCCCAACGCTCGAAGCCCCTCATCAGCACCACCAGCTCAAGCCAGCATCCTCAGCACCACCGGGCTACCGACCCCACAGAGCCACAACACCGCCAGCACCATCAGCACCAGCACATCACCATCAGCACCATCCCACACCACACAGGCACCACCAGCACCAGCACCACGGCGCCACCCGCGTCACCAGCGCCGCCAACCTCCGCCAACTCCGCCAGCGCTGCCAGCGCCAATTCGAACCTTTCGGCCCCATTCGCTGCTTCGACTTGACTTCGCCAAAGTGACCTCATCGACCTCAGCAGCCGTTCATCGGCCTCAACAGCCGCAGTGCCCTCGGCGGCCTCAACAGCCGAAACCCCGATAGGGTTCGCGCATGGAGCGTGACGGGCTGGAACGGCTGCTCAGCGAGGCCGGGGCCGACAGCAGGCGACTGAGACACGCCCTGGCCCTCCTCTGCGACGGCCAGTGGCGCACCCTGGCCGACCTGGTCAGGGAGACCGCCACGGCCCGGCGTACCGTCGAGGCCCTGCTGCGTGAGCTGGTCCTGGAGCGCGACGGTGACAGGGTGCGCGTCCCGCTCGTCGACACCCCCGCCTACCAGGACCTTCTCGCCGTGGCGCCGCAGCCGGAAGACCCCGTGGCCCACCTGCTCCCCCACTACGCCCACGTGCTCGACCGCCTCGGCGACCTCGTCGCGAAGGCCCCCCGCGCCCGCCACGTGCTCGACCACGTCTCGGCCACGCCGGAGACGGTGCTGCGGCGGGCGCTGCTGCTCGGGGCCCGCTTCTGGCTGCCGGGCGCGCGCCTGCTGTGCGTGGGCGACCACGACCTGACCTCGCTGGCCGTCAAGCTGGTGCATCCCGAGACCGACGTCACCGTGGTCGACGTCGACGAGCGCATCCTGGCCTACATCGACGACCAGCGGTTGGGCGTACACACTCGCTGGGCCGACCTGCGGCTCGGCCTGCCGGGCTCGGCCCGCGACCACGACCTGGCGCTCACCGACCCGCCGTACACGCCGGAGGGCACGGGCCTGTTCGTGGCGCGGGCGGTGGAAGGGCTGAAGGACGAGGGACGGGTGCTGCTGGCATACGGGGCCAGCGAGCGTACGCCGATGCTGGCGCTCAAGGTGCAGCAGGAACTCACGGAGCTCAACCTCACGTACGAGGCAATTTACCCAGATTTCAACCGATATTTCGGGGCGGAGGCCATCGGGTCGGCCGCCGACCTGTACATCCTGCGCCCCACCACCAAGACCCGCCCGGCCGTGCAGTCCCGGCTGAGCCGCCAGACCACCGCCATCTACACGCAGGGCCCGCAGTCCGTCGAAAGCACCGCCACCGGGAGACGGGCCGCCGCCGACACGCGGGCCACCGCTGAGAGACGTACCGCAGCCGAGAGCACGGCAGCCGCCTCTGCGGGCATCGCGCGGGCTCTGTCCGGGTTCGAGCCCGACCTGCTGGTGGGCGAATGGCCCAAGGACCTCGACCGCCCCCGGGTCAAGCTCTCGACCTGGCTCGCCAAGCCGTACGCCGCCGCGCCCGCCCGGGTGGCCGTGGCCGTACCGCCCGGCCTGGAGGCCGCGCTCCCGCGCCTGCTCCTGGCGACCCGGGCCACGCACGTACGCGTCGTGGGGGCCACTCTCGCATCCGTGCCCGAGGTGCTGTCGGCCGTGTACACGGTGAGCGAGGCGGACGAGGGCGTGCTCGACGCCGTACGACTGCCGCAGCCCGACGGGCAGGCCGAGTCGGTGCTGCGCAGGATCCTGGACAACGGGCACTCCAAGCTGGCGAACACGTGGCGGGAAGGGCTCATCGCGGCAGCCCGCACCCAGGGCACGACCCTGACCAAGAACGAGGCCCGGACGCTGATCCGCGAGGCGGCCGACTGGTCAGACGACCTCACCCCCCTGGAAGCCCCCCTCCACCGCCTATCAGCGCTCGCCCCCGCCATCTCCACCACCATCACAGCCCTCACCACAACCACCTAACCCACCCAAATCCCCCCACCCATCACCCGTCCCCAGAATTGCCGATTCGGTCGGCCCTTCACCCGCCTACGGCCCGAGACCATCACCTCTGGCCCAAGATCACGTCTGTGAACGTGACCTCAGAGCATCCCCATCGGCGCGGGTCCAAAGAGCAGCCCCCATCAGCAGATCCCGTCGCCAGGTCCGACGAACTGGTCGCCTGCCAAAACCTGGATGACAGGCCCCCAGCGACAGGGCCCGAGCTACAGGGCCCGGATGACAGGGCCCGGGTGACGGCGGGAGGCTCAGGTGATGGATGGCTCAGGTGATGGGGTGGCTCAGGTGACGGCGACGATGCGGCCTTGGACCACGCGCCCGAGGCCGTCCAGCGCGACCAGGGCAGCCACAAGATCCTGAGCGGACGCGGACGCGGACGTGGACGTGGACGTGGACGTGGACGTGGACGTGGACGTGGATGCCGATGCGGACGCCGCCCCACCAACCCAGCTCACCGTCACGTAATGCCCCATGGCACGGGCCTGGGCCCGGCTTCCCTCAGGGTCGAACGCGGCCTCCTGCCGTACGAACGCGTCCTTTTGCAGAGCCGCCACCAGCGCATCGGCCGCCTGCCCGTCACTCAGGTTGAAGATGACGAACTGCCCCGCCAAAGAGCCCCCCTGGTAGGTGGCCTGGAGCGCCTGCGTGCACCCGGCGGCCGTCGTGCCCCACAGCACCTCGCCACAGTCGGCGAACGAGCGGGTGGCGACCAGACTCATGGACCCGAGGGTACGGGTGGCCTCGGTGAAGACCTCTTGGAGGGTCAGCGGGGTGGCGTCGTTCTGGCGGGTGCCGATGGCCGTGTAGAACGCGGAGGTCGGCTCGCCCCGGAAGGTGGCGGGACGAGGCTCCTCCCGCCCCAGCCAGAACCAACCTGCCACGGCGACTGCGGCCACGAGGGCAAGCACGGCAGGAATCAGAACACGTCGCGACATCAGACGCCGACTCCCACAAACACGCCGCCCCGAACGACTCCTACAGACACACCCCGTACGACCTCCACAGACACGCCCCCACCCCGTACGACTCCCACAGACACGCCGCCACCTCGAACGACTCCCACAGACACGCGACCTCGCCCAGAGAGCCCCTGGAACCCTCGCACAAAGCCCCTCCGACCGAAAGCCACCCCTCCAGGGGACACCACCCCTCCAGGGGACACCGCCACCCCTTCAGGGAACACCACCCCTCCAGGGAGCACCGGACCAGCCGACGCAGCGGCGCAGTCAGCGGAGCCCAAAGGGCCACGCATCACACGGATGAACGCCACGTCGCCCGGCATCAGGAGGACGGCCCCGTGATCGAGACGACACGGCGGTAGACGGCCTTTTCCGCTCCCCGCAGTGCCAGCGTGAGGGAGACGAAGTCGTCCTTGACGGTGGGTTCCGCGCCGTCGGCCCGGCCGAGCCACACCAGCCCAACGTAGTGGCCGAGCGCGTAACTGCCCGCCTCCGAGTAACCACCGGCGGGAAAGGCGGCCTTGTCCGTGCTCAGGGGGTGGACCCACCCGCCACGGTAAAGAGTCTTCAAGGACTCCACCAACTCACCGGCCGACTGACCGTCCTTGAGGTTGAGCAGCGTGTACTGGCCGATGTAGCGGCCGTCGGAACTGGCGTAGAGGCCGCGCGCGGCCTGGGTGCAACCGGCGTCCGACGTCAGTTCGAGGAGGTCGGCACCCCACAGCGCCTGGGCGCAGTCGGCGTCGAGCTGCTTGGAGACGAGCTTGAGCTTCAACTTCTTGGACACGGTCAGCTCGGTCTCGCTGAACACTTCCTTCTCTGTGAGCGCCTTGGCGTCCTTGGACCTCTCGGCCACGGGGTCGAACAGCTTGGGTGAGCCCCAGCCGTGGAACACCTGCGGCAGCGGCGCACCGGGGGCGACCACGGCGGCACTGGCCGGCCGTTCGGGCGTGTACGTACCGAGCGAATTCGCGACCGCCACGAACCCCACGGCAGCCGCCAGCGCACCGGCGACCGACGCGATGATCACGAGCATCCGCTGTTGCCCGGGGCGCAGACCCAAGTCGGTGAGCAGCGGTAGTTGCCAGTCGGAGGGCGGCGTCCGGCGCCGCTTACGCGACCCGCCCACCACGTCGCCCCCACTCTCGGTGGCCTCTCCGTCGTCGTCTCCGGCCGACCGCCGCCCGCCGGCATCCCGGGCAGATCGCCTCCCGCCCTCCTTCGCGGCAGGACGTATCCCGCCGCCGAGGTCTCGGAGCGACCACCCACTCTCGTCATCGTCGTCCTCGGCCGACCGCCGCCCACCGGCACCCCGAGCAGACCGCCTGCCACCGTCGCCACCCGCCGACCGCCGTCCGCCGCCACCATCACTGTCCGCCGACCGCCAACCACCACCGTCGTCGGCCGCCGACCGCCGACCACCACCACTGCTGTCCGCCGACCGCCGTCCGCTGCCGCCGCTGTCCGCTGCCACCGCTGTCCGCCGACCGCCACCATCGGTGTCCCCAGCCCCAGAACCCCAGCCGCCGCCGTCAGTGTCCGCGGAAAGCCAGCCACCGCCATCGGTGTCCGTTGACCGGCCATCGTCCGCCAGCCACTGACCGTCGTCATCGCCGTCCTTTGACCGTCTGCCGGTCGAAGAGCGCCCGCCCCTCCTGGAACGCCGGCCACCATCGACACCGCCCGCAGCCCACAAACCTCCGGCTACGCCACCTGCGGTCCACGTGCCGCCACCGGCACCGCCTGTCGACCACTCGTCACCGTCGGTCCCATCCGCCGACGCCACATCGGGCTCGGGTTCGCCGGCCGACCGCCGACCAGCGTCGGCTTGGCGACCACGGCCCCGGAAGCCGAGGCCACGCGAGCGCCGTTTCTCACCTCCCGCACCCTGCCGTCCTCCGGCCTCACCATCCGGCACCGACCGTCCGCCGGGCTCAGAGCCCAATCTCGTGTCGTTTACCGAGCCCGCCGCCGCGTGGTTCCCCGAGCCCTGCGCCGCGCCCCTTCCGTAGCCGGCCGCCGCGTCGTTCCCGGACCTCGCCACCGACCAACCACCGTCATCGGTGCCAGCCATCCCCACACCGCCGGGAGAGCCACCACCAGACCATCCACCACCATCCGTACCCGCAGCCCCCGCACCACCACGCGAGCCACCAGCGGGCCAACCACCGCCGTCCGTCCCTGCCGCCCCGACGCCATCACGCGAGCCTCCAGCAGACCAACCAGCACCATCCGTGCCTACCGACCGCGCACCACCACGGGAGCCACCGGCAGGCCAACCACCACCATCCGTACCTGCCATTCCCGCACCACCACGGGGGCCTCCAGCAGGCCAACCACCGCCGTCCGTGCCCGCCGCCCCCACGCCATCACGGGAGCCACGAGCAGGCCAACCACCACCGTCTGTGCCCGCCACTCCCGCACCACCATGGGAGCCAGCTCCAGCGGGCCATCCGCCACCATCGGTGGCAGCCCGGCCTTGGCCGCCGTCGGTGGCCGTTCGCCAGCCGTCGGTGGCCGCCCGCCCAGCGTCGGTGGCCGCTCGCCCGGCGTCGCCGTCGGTGCTCGACCGCCGTCGACCTCGACGGCCCACCGACCGCCCACCGTTGTCAGCACCGGCACCCGACCGGCCATCACCCGCCGAGCCGGCATCCGGCCGATCACCACCGGACGGACCGGCCGCCCGCCGACCGCCTGTGGCGGAACCGGCCGCCTGCCAGTCGCCGCTGACCGCCCCCGAGGTGGCCTGGCCCTGCTCCGAGGAGGGGACGTTGCCACGCGAACGAGCGGCCCTGCGCCCACCACGCCCGCCTTCCGCCCCAGCCGACCGCCGCGCACCGCCATCCGAACCGGCGGACTGCCAAGCACCGCTCCCTGGACCAGTGGACTGCCAAGCACCACCGTCCGAACCAGCCGACTGCCACGCACCACCGTCCGGGCTGGTGGAGTGCCAGGCGCCACTGTCCGACCCAGCGGGCTGGGCGTCGCCAGGAGCGGGGTCGGAAGACTGCCAGAAGCCGCCGTCGGCGTCCGAGGCACCCCGGCCGCGGCCATCGCCGCCCACGGGCCCGCCGCCGTCGCGCCCGGCAGACCGACGGCCGCCGCCACCGGCGCCCGGGTCGGGCCGGGTGCCGTCGCCGGCGCTCGACGAGTGCCGACCGTGCTCGGCACCACGCTCGGTGCCGCGCCCGGAGCGGGAGCCCCGGGAGCGGCCCGTTCCTTCTCCGTTGCCCGCCGAACGGCCGCCACCGTTGGAGCCGCCGGGCGTGGCGCGTCTGCGGGCCATCACCGCCCCGCCGCCCCGCCCGTGCCGAACGCGACGACGGCGATGAGCGCGAAGTTCGACACCGGGCCGTCCGTCGCGCCGAACACCGCTGGCCGTGACCGACCTCCGGTGACGTCGCGATGCCGGTGGTGGACCTCCGCGCGACCGCTCATCGCGAGTTCTTCTCCTTCGTCACGGTTTCGGGCTCGGCGTCGGAGACCTTCTCCTCAGCGGGCTCCCCAGCGGCCTCCTCCGAGGAGGAGGACGAGGACGAGGAGGCTTCCGCGTCGGAGCCCTCCGCCCTCGGGGAATCGGCGTCGGCGGAGGTCTCGGCGGAGGCGTCACCGGTGGCACCGGTCGTGGCGTCGCCCGTGGTGGCGGCGGTGGACGTGTCCTTCGTGGCATCCCTGGAGGAGCCCTCGGGAGCGTCCGCCGAGTCGTCAGAAGCGGCCTCGGCCGCCGAGGACTCGCCCGTGCCGGGATCGGCCTGGCCGGAGGCGTGGGCCGGGTCGACCGGGTCGTCGGGCGACGGCGCCACCACGATCTCCTCGCCCGACTTGTTCCTGGTCACCCAGAGGTACACCAGCGCGCCGACGAACAGCACCACCGAGGTCCACTGGTTGATCCGCAACCCGAGGAACTCCACCGCGTGGTCGACGCCGCCCACCGGGTCGATGCGCAGCCCTTCGATCCAGAAGCGGCCGAGCGTGTATCCGGCGACGTAGACGGCGAACAGCCGGCCGTGGTGCAGCGCGAAGCGACGGCCCGCGTAGATCAGCACGAAGCCGAGCGCGACGTCCCACAGCGACTCGTACAGGAAGGTCGGGTGGTAGAGGACGCCGGGCTCGCCGCCGTGGTCGACGTCGATCTCCAGGCCCCACGGCAGCGTGGTGGGCGAGCCGTAGAGCTCCTGGTTGAACCAGTTGCCCCAGCGGCCGATGGCCTGGGCGAAGGCGATGCCTGGCGCGACCGTGTCGGCGACGGCGCCCATGGACAGGCCGCGTCTGCGCACGGCCAGCCAGACGCCGACCCCGCCGAGGGCGATCGCGCCCCAGATGCCGAGGCCGCCCTCCCAGATGTAGAGCGCCTTGTAGGGCTCTTTGATCGCGCGGCTGCCGAAATAGGTCTGCCAGTCGGTGATGACATGGTAGAGCCGTCCGCCGATGAGGCCGAAGATGACCGCGGGGACGGCGATGTCAATGATCGTCCCCTTCTGGCCACCGCGAGCGCGCCAGCGCCGCTCGCTCAGCCAGACGGCGACGATGACGCCGAGCACGATGCATAGCGCATAAGCCCGGATCGGGATGATTCCGAGATACCAGACCCCTTCGGAAGGGCTGGGAATCGAGGCTAGGGGCATGTCAGGTGAGGGTAGCGGACGCGAGCCTATTTGGCCGCCTCGGTAATCTCATCGCGTAGCTGCGACGGGCTGAACAATACCGGATTGTCTATTTCCGTGCCGTTCAATTTCACTGTCGGCGTGTGATCGATCTTCTGTTCGTCGATGATCTTCTTGCTGTACGCGAGTTGCGCGTCGGCGTGCTTGTTCGAGGTGACGCACTGGTCGAAGCCGGGCGCGGTGACCCCGGCCTCCTTGCCCCACTCCTTGAGCTGGTCGGGCAGGAAGCCCTGCGCGGTCTCCGAGGGCTGGTTCTCGAAGAGCAGGTTGTGGAAGGTCAGCCACTGCTTGCCGTCGGCGATGCACCGGGCGGCGCTGCTCGCGCGTACGGAGTTGGACTTGGTGGGCTCCTGGGAGAAGATCGTGATCGGGTGATAGACGACCTTGGCCTTGCCCTCCGCGGCGAGGTTCTTGAAGGTCTGGCCGCTGACCCGCTCGAGCTCCTTGCAGGCCGGGCACTGGAAGTCTTCGTAGATGTCGACCACCGGCCTGGTGACGCCGTTCTGGGCCATCACCACGCTGCCGTCGGACTGCACGGTGATCGGCGCCAGCGCGCCGGTGGCCTCCTCCGAGCGTGAGATGCTGGCGGCGTACCACCAGCCGAGCCCGACCGCGGCCACCGCGACCACCCCGGCGGTGACATATGTCACCACGCGCCGTCGCCTGTCGCGGACCCGCTGCTCGGCCTGCTGCGCCTTGATCTTCTCGCGCGCCGACTGCGACTTCGTCTTGGTGCGCTCGCCCTTGCTCATCACTCGTCTTCCTCCTCACGTGTGTCGCCCCCGAGCCCGAGGGCCCCGTCGAGCGCGAAACGGCCCGGCGGGAAACGCGCGGCCCAGGCGCCGAGCAGCACAAGGCCGAAGTCGCGCAGGATGTCGAGCAAGTAGGTCGGCTCCTGGCCCGCCCCCAACTGGCCGCCGCCGCCGAAGCAGCCGCAGTCGATCCGCAGACCGTTCGCCCACGCCCAGGCGATGCCGAACACGAACGCGAACATGAGCAGCCCGGCGATGACCGCGGCCACCCTGGTCAACAGACCGACGACCAGCAGCACACCGACCACGATCTCCAGGATCGGCAGGGCGTAGCCCACCGCGACGGCGATCGACTCCGGCAGCAACTGGTAAGCCTTGACCGCCACGACGGAGTCGGCCGGGTTACCGATCTTGAGCGCGCCCGCCGCGATCAGCACCCCGCCCAGCACGAGCCGAGCGACGGTCGTCACCCAGGGTATCGCTCTTCTCGCCCAAGGCGACGATGGTGACGCGGCCACGAATGTTCTCCTCTGTCTCTGCGCCGGGATGGGCACAGTACCCGGATCTCATCCGATCACGTCGAAGATAAGCGTCAGCTAAGCGGGTTTCCTGCCGCTGACCTGGGAGAGTTCCCCACTTTTACCTACCTGAGTTAAAAATTACCCATACAAGCAAGAAGGGGTGAATCGGTCACCAGCGCCGCATCCGGGCGCACCACCGCCTGCCGGCGCGCTCCCGCCTCGAACGCCTGAGGGCCTGGATGGCAGGGCACCGGCGAGTTCGCCCGCTCGACACCCAGCGCGGGCCGAACGGGTGCCACAGCGGGTGCAGGACGGGCCTTCGCTCCTGCCTGTGGCCGATAGGAGGGCGGACCCGGACGAGTACGCCGACGACCCGGCCGCGCCCCTCGCCAGGGCGACACACCGTCGTACGATCAGCCGTCGCTCACCCGCCACAGCCCCCGGGAACGCCTGACGCCCTCCTTCAGCGGCGCACGCCCTTGGCCATGTCGCGCGCCAGCTCCGCCGCGGACTCGCGCCCGGCCGCCTCGTCGGGCGCGTCGAGCAGCCGGCGGATGAACGCCGAGCCCACGATGACGCCGTCGGCGTAGGCCGCCACCTCGGCCGCCTGCGCGCCCGTGCCGACGCCCAGGCCCACGCACACCGGCAGGCCGGTGTGCGCCTTGGTGCGCTTGACCAGGCCCTCCGCGGCGATGTTGACGCTCTCTCTGGCGCCGGTGACGCCCATGAGGGAGGCGGCGTACACGAAGCCGGTGCAGCACTCGACGACGGCCTCGATGCGCGGCTCGGTCGAACTGGGCGCGACCAGGAACACCGTGTCGATGCCCGCCGCCGCGGACGCCGCCCGCCACGGCTCGGACTCCTCCGGCGTCAGGTCGGGCGTGATCGTGCCGACGCCCCCGGCGTTGGCCAGGTCGCGGGCGAAGCGGTCGGCGCCGTACTTGTCGACGGGGTTCCAGTACGTCATGACGAGCGTGGCGGCCCCGGTGGCGGCCACGCCCTCGACCGTGCGCATGACGTCGGCGATGCGGGTGCCGTTGGTCAGCGACCGGTGCACCGCGTCCTGGATGGTGGGCCCGTCCATGAGCGGGTCGGAGTAGGGCAGGCCGATCTCGATGACGTCGCAGCCGGCCTCCACCAGGGCCGCGGCGGCGGAGATGGCGCCGTCTTTCGACGGGAAGCCCGCGGGCAGGTAGCCGACGAGCGCGGCCCGGTTTTCCGCCTTCGCCTTGGCGAAAACCGTCTGAAGAGTCGTCATGTCTGTCCGTTTCGAAGGTCGAGTCTCACCATGATGCCCTGCCGCGCGCCCGCCGCAGAATTCCCCGCGCCGGTCATTCCCCGCGCCGGTCGGACGCGGCCGGGTCGCGGGCCCGACCGGCCCGGCGCAGGCCGTCGGCGGGGCACGGCGTCACAGGCCGAAGCACTTCACAGGCCGAAGCACGTCACAAGCCGAAGCACGTCACAGGTTGAAGTACTTCATGGCCGTGCCCATGTCCTTGTCGCCGCGCCCGGACAGGTTGACCAGGATGGTCGCCTCGGGGCCGAGCTCGCGGCCCAGCTCGAGCGCGCCGGCCAGGGCGTGGGCGGACTCGATGGCGGGGATGATGCCCTCGGTGCGAGCCAGCAGCGAGAACGCGGCCATCGCCTGGTCGTCGGTGACGCCGTGGTAGGTGGCGCGGCCGGAGTCCTTCAGCCACGCGTGCTCGGGGCCGACGCCCGGGTAGTCGAGCCCGGCCGAGATCGAGTGGGACTCGATGGTCTGGCCCTCGTCGTCCTGCAGCACGTACGTGCGCGAGCCGTGCAGCACGCCGACCGAGCCGGCGGTGAGCGTGAGCGCATGCTCGCCGCTCTCCAGCCCGTGCCCGCCGGCCTCGTAGCCGTGGAGCTGGACGCCCTCGTCGCCGATGAAGGCGTGGAAGATGCCGATGGCGTTGCTGCCGCCGCCGACCGCGGCGCACACCGCGTCGGGCAGCCCGCCGGTCAGCTCGAGGATCTGGCGGCGGGCCTCGACGCCGATGATGCGCGCGAAGTCGCGGACGATCTCGGGGAACGGGTGCGGCCCCGCGACCGTGCCGAACAGGTAGTGGGTGGTGTCGACGTTGGTCACCCAGTCGCGGAACGCCTCGTTGATGGCGTCCTTCAGGGTCTGGGAGCCGTTCTTGACCGGCACCACGGTGGCGCCGAGCAGCTTCATCCTGGCGACGTTGAGCGCCTGGCGCTCGCAGTCGACCGCGCCCATGTAGATGACGCACTCCAGGCCGAGCAGGGCCGCGGCGGTGGCGGTGGCCACGCCGTGCTGGCCGGCGCCGGTCTCGGCGATCACCCGCCGCTTGCCCAGCCGCTTGGTCAGCAGCGCCTGGCCCAGCACGTTGTTGATCTTGTGGGCACCGGTGTGGGTGAGGTCTTCGCGCTTGAGCACGATCCTGGCCCCGCCGGCCTGCTCACCGAAGCGCGGCACCTCGGTCAGCGTGGTGGGGCGGCCCGCGTAGGTGCGCAGCAGGTGGTCGAACTCGCGCAGGAACTGCGCGTCGTTCTTGGCCTTGTCGTAGACCGCGGCCACCTCGTCGAGCGCCGGGATGAGCGCCTCGGGTACGTATCGGCCGCCGAAGACGCCGAACTTGCCATGCACGTCGGGGTCGTCCCCGTGCACGCCGTTGCCCGCCAGATCGGCGGCCGTCAGAATGGTGTCTTCGTGTGCCACTGCTATCCCTCTGCTGAGTGGTCGGGGCGCGTCGACGGATGAGCGCCGGCGGTCACCAGCGCCTCCACTGCCTTGCGCGGGTCTTTGCCGGTGACCAGGCTCTCCCCCACCAGGACGGCGTCGGCGCCGCCACGGGCGTAGGCGAGCAGGTCATGCGGGCCGCGCACGCCCGACTCGGCAATCTTGAGCACATTATCGGGGATCTTCGGCGCGAGTTTCGTGAAGACCTCGCGGTCGACCTCGAGTGTCTTCAGATTTCGCGCGTTGATCCCGATGACCCGGGCACCGGCCGCGACCGCCCGCTCCAGCTCCTCCTCGGTGTGCACCTCGACCAGCGGGGTGAGCCCGATCGACTCGGCCCGCTCGATGAGCGAGACCAGCGCCTCCTGCTCCAGGCAGACGACCATGAGCAGGGCCAGGTCGGCGCCGTGGGCGCGGGCCTCCCAGAGCTGGTAGGAGGTGAGGATGAAGTCTTTGCGCAGGATCGGGATGTCGACCCGGGCGCGCACCGCGGCCAGGTCTTCGAGGCTGCCCCCGAACTTGCGCCGCTCGGTCAGCACGCTGATGACGTGGGCGCCGCCCGCTTCGTAGTCGGCCGCCAGCGCGGCCGGGTCGGCGATCGCGGCGAGCGCGCCCTTCGACGGGCTCGAGCGCTTGACCTCCGCGATCACCGAGACCCGGTCGCCCCCTAGCGCGGCCATGGCGTCTCTGGGCGTCTGCGCCCGCCCGGCCCGCTGCTTGAGCTCGTCGATCGAGACGGCCTGCTGACGTGCGGCGAGGTCGGCGCGCACCCCGTCGAGGATGTCGTCGAGGACGCTCGGCCCTTCGGTCCGCTCACTCACGCGCTTGGGGTCCCTCCGGTCGGCTGCTGGGGGTCGGCGGAGAGTTCGCGTCGCGTTCGCTCTCTGCCCTTGTCCTGCGATGGTATCGGCCCTCGCGCGGGCACCTCACCACCGGTCCCCCAAGTGGGCACCGCCTAGGGAGCGAGGAACGCCCCGAAAGGCAGATTGCGGACGACCCAGTAGACCATGACGACTCCGAGGAACGCCCACAGCCACGCCGGATGGGCCAGAGTCGTGCGCCGGGGACGCCCCTGCCAGGCCCGCACCATCCACCGCCCCCACCAGAACAGCAGGAACGGCGTCATCGCCACGGCCAGCGGATTGAGGCCGAGCGCGGCGACCGGGTCGAGATGGGCCAGCGCGTGGATGGTGCGCAGGGTGCCGCACCCCGGGCAGTAGAGGCCGGTGAGCCACAGGAACGGGCAGGTCGGGTAGTGACCCGGCTCGTTGGGGTCGACCACGGCGACGATCGCGAACACCGCCCCCGTCGCGGCCGCAACCCCGAGCGGCGCCAGCATGCCCTTGAGGCGGTCAGTGCCCCGCCGCCCGGTTGCCGCGATGCTCATGCGTCCAGTATCCGCCTTCCGTGCGTGACGTCCAGGAGAGCGCCCTTCACCAGCTCTAGTAGCTGGAGTACGACGCGCTGATGCTGGCGGCGATCACCACGAAGTACACGATGACGAGGATGATGGACACGACGTTCACGATGATGCCAGTGATCAGGGCGCGCTTCCACCACGTCTTGGCCTCCTCGGACGCCTGCTGGGCGCCCGCGAAGTCGCCGATCTGCCACTTCTGGTTCACCTGCGTCGACTTGACGATCGACACGATGCCGAAGGGCAGACAGCAGAACAGCGTGGTCAGGATGGCGGCGACGAGGTGGTTGTCCGGCGGCTCGGCCCCGGGGGCGCCGTAACCACCGCCGGAGGGAGGCTGCTGACCGTAGCCACCGCCGTAGCCGCCGCCGCTCGGAGGCTGCTGGCCGTACCCGCCGCCGCTCGGGGGCTGCTGGCCGTAGCCACCGCCGGAGGGAGGCTGCTGACCATAACCGCCGCCGTAACCACCGCCGCCGGGCGGCTGCTGGCCGTACCCGCCGCCGGGTGGCTGGGCCCCGTAACCACCGTCGCCCTGGTTTCCGTAACTCATGCTCATGACCCCTTATGTCGTCATCTGAGTCGAGGTGCGCGCGGCAGCCTAGCGAGAAACCATCCCTCTACGTGGTCGAACATCCGCTTTGCGGACAATTCGTAATCGGACCGCAAGCACGTCGTCACGGTCCGGCTACGCTGCGGGTGTGTCGGGCGGGCCTACTCGTACGTGGACGAGGTGGCGGCGGCGCTCAGGCCGATCAGCGACAGCAGCATGCCGCCGAAGATGATCCAGCACAGCAGCCAGATCACGACCGTGATGTACGACGTGACGAGGCCGCCCACGGCCATGCCCGAGCCCTCCTCGCCAGTGCGCTTGATCCGGTTGAGCGCGATGTGCCCGAGGATCACGCCGGGGATGCTGGTGATCCCGCAGAAGACCAGGCCGATGATGCCCAGCACGAGCGAGGCCACCGCCATGCCGTTGGTGGAGCGGGGCTGCTGGGGCGGGCCGTACCCGTAGCCCTGCTGGCCATAGCCCTGCTGGGCGTAACCCTGCTGACCGTGGCCGCCGTAGCTGGGGGGTTGCTGGCCGTAGCCGCCGCTCGGGGGCAGTTGGCCGTAGCCGAGTTCCTGCGGGTGGCTGGGCGGCTGCTGGCCGTAGTCGCCGTAGCTCGGGGGCTGCTGGCCATAGCCCCCGCCGCTCCCCGGCTGCTGACCGTAACCCCCGCCGCTCCCCGGCTGCTGACCGTAGCCTCCCCCGCTTCCCGGCTGCTGGCCGTAACCGCCGCCGCTCTGGGGCTGCTGGCCGTAACCGCCGCCGGACGGCTGCGCGCCATAGCCGCCGTTACCGCCCTGATCCCCGTAGCTCATGAGCTGGCTCCTCAAGTATTTCGTCGCGAGTTGCAACGGCAGCTTATTGAGGAAACGATTGCCAAGCAGACAAGGATTCAGAACAGTGGAGGATTCGCCATTGCCTAATCGCGGCGCGCGTCGGTGGGGTCGTCTCCTCTGTCGAGCGCGTCCCAGAGGGCTCTGTCGTCACTGACCTGCGTGGCGGCCTCCGCCGACGAGCTCGCGCCCCGGTCGTAGCGGGCCGACATGCCGCTCCAGCGGCCCCCGCGGACGACCGCGACGATTCCGCCCGCCAGCACCAGCGCCGCGCCGACCGCCGAGACGCTCGGCCACAGGGGCATGGCCTCCCAGGGGAGATCGGCGGCGCCGTGCAGCACGTTCTGCTCGCGCAGCCAGCCGGTGACGCCCGCGTCGTCGAGCGCCGTCCACGTCGCCGCGGCCGCGCCCGCGCCGCACAGGGCGAGCAGCCCGCCGATGACCCGCCGCCCGGTGCCCTTGGTCGCCAGCACGGCCACCACCCCGGCCAGCCCGGCCAGGGCCACGGGCGTCAGTACGGGGCTGAGCTGCCCGCCCGTCGGCGCGACCGCCCCCGCCCCCTGGAGCACCCGCACCCAGGCTCGGCCCGCGGCGACCAGCACCAGCAGGCATCCGGCGGCGGTCAGCGCCACCCAGCTCCACAGGCCCCGCCTGTCGTCTCGCATGGCGCCCGCCTCAGCCGAGCGCCAGCTCGAGCCGGTCGGCGTCGAAGCAGGTGCGGTCGCCGGTGTGGCAGGCCACACCCACCTGGTCGACCTTGATCAGAATGGTGTCGCCGTCGCAGTCGAGCGCCACCGACTTGACGTGCTGGACGTGCCCGGAGGTGCCGCCCTTGACCCAGTACTCGCCGCGACTGCGGGACCAGTAGGTCGCCCGGCCCGTGGTGAGCGTGCGGTGCAGGGCCTCGTCGTTCATCCAGGCCAGCATGAGCACCTCGCCGGTGTCGTACTGCTGGGCGATCGCGGGCACCAGCCCGTCGGGGTTCCGCCTCAGCCGGGACGCGATCTTGGGATCCAGGGACATGCACCCCATTCAACCAGCCGGGTCGCCCGCCCGGCCCACCGGGAACGCCGCGTCGTCCGCTGCCGTACGCGGCGCCCCGCCCCCTACGTGCGGGCCGCCGAGACCCAGGACGCGTGCAGGTCGGCGTACACGCCCGGCTCCCGCACCAGCTCCGCGTGCGACCCCCGCTGCACCAGGCGTCCCGCGTCGAAGACGAGCACCTCGTCGGCGTTCTCCGCCGTGGACAGCCGGTGCGCGATCGACACGGCCGTACGGCCCCGGGTGACGCCTTCGAGCGCGCGCGCCAGGCGTACCTCCGTGGCCGGGTCGACCGCGGAGGTTGCCTCGTCGAGCAGCAGCAGGTCGGGGTCGGCGAGGTAGGCGCGGGCCAGCGCGACGAGCTGGCGCTCCCCCGCCGACAGCGACTCGCCGCGCTGGCCGACCGGGGTGCCGAGGCCGTTCGGCAGGCCCTCCAGCCAGTCGGCCAGGCCCAGCTCGGTCAGCGCCAGCTCGATCTCCGTGGTGGTGGCGGCGGGCCTGCCGTAGCGGACGTTCTCCTCCAGCGTCCCGTCGAACAGGAAGCCGTCCTGCGGGACCATGACGATCCGCTCGCGCAGGGAGGTGAAGCGCACGTCGCGCAGGTCGTGGCCGTCGACCGTGACACGGCCGGAGCCCGGGTCCATGAGCCTGGTCAGCAGCTTGGCGAACGTGGTCTTGCCCGAGCCGGTCTCCCCCACCACGGCGACGCGGGAGCGGGGCGGGATCTCGACCGTGACCTCGCGCAGCACGGGCGCGCCTCCGGGATAGGAGAAGTGCACGTCCTCGAAGGCCACCTCGATGGGGCCGCGGGGCAGCACCACGCCCTTCTCGCCGGGGTCGGCCACGTCCGGCGGCGTGTCGATGACGCCGAGGATGCGCCGCCAGCCGGCGACCGCGTTCTGGGCCTCGTTCAGCACCTCGGTGGCGGTCTGCAGGGGCGAGACGAACAGCGTGACCAGGAACAGGAACGCCACCAGCCGCCCCTGCGTGATCTCGCCCGACACGCCCAGCCGCACGCCGAGCAGCACGATCCCGGCGATGGCGAGGGCGGCCACGATCTCGGTCAGCGGGAACACGAACCCGACGATGGTCTGCGCCCTGATCTGGGCCTTCCTGTTGGCGTCCACGGCCGCGCCGATGCGTTCCGCGGTGCGGCGCTCGGAGGCGTACGCCCTGATGACGGTCGCGCCGACGACGGACTCGCTGACGGCGGCCAGCATGTCCCCGGTACGCTCGCGCACGACCGTGTACGCCCGCGAGAGCAGCCGCTGGAAGCGCGGCAGCGCGATCAGCAGCGGGACGAAACAGGCCCAGACCAGCAGCGTGAGCTGCCAGGAGTAGACGAACATCAGCACGGTGGCCACGAAGAGCTGGCCGAACGCCACGATGATCATCAGGCCGCCCCACTGCATGAAGGCGCTGATCTGGTCGATGTCGTTGGTGACCCGGGAGACCAGGGCGCCGCGGCGCTCGGTGTTCTGGGTGAGCACCGACAGGTCGTGGACGTGCCGGAAGCCGCGTACGCGCAGGGTGGCCAGGGAGGACTCGGTGGCCCGGTAGAGGCGGACGTTCATGACGTAGCCGGCCAGCGCCGTCAGCACGACCGCCGCCGCGCAGATCAGTACGGCAGTGGTGATGTACGGGAGGTCGGGCGTGCCGGTCTTGAGACCCGTGTCGATCGTCTGCTGCACCGCGATCGGCACGATGATCTTGCCGATGGTGGCGACCACGGCCAGCGCCATCGTGCCCGCTAATCCGTTGCGGAACTCGGGGGTGAGCGAGAGCCCCTGGCGGATCGTGGCCAGCGCGGAGCGGTCGGAGCCGCGCTGGATGCCCTGCGCCGTCATGCGCTGATCTCTTCCTCTTCGATGGGTTCGTCGTCGGCGGGACGGGTGGCGGGGCCCGTACCGGGTGGTGGCGTGGCCGGGACGTCGATGGCGGCGCGCTCGGCCTCCTCCCGCTCGTAGGCGGTCACCAGGTTCCGGTAGCCGAGGCAGCGCTCGATGAGCTGCTCGTGCGTGCCCCGGTCCACGACGCGGCCCCGGTCGAGGTAGACGACCTCGTCGGCCAGGGCGATGGTGGCCATCCGGTAGGCGACGACCACGACCGTGGAGGCTTCGGCGGCGTCCCGCAGTCCGTACAGGATCTTGGCCTCGACCTGCGGGTCCACGCTGGAGGTGGCGTCGTCGAGGATGAGCAGGCGGGGCCGGCGCACGAGCGCGCGGGCCAGGGCCAGGCGCTGGCGCTGGCCGCCCGACAGGGACGCGCCGCGCTCGCCGACGCGGGTGCCGGGACCGGCGGACAGGCGGTCCACGAACCCGTCGGCCTGGGCCAGGCGCAGGGCCGCCGCCACGTCCTCGTCGGTGGCGTCGGCGCCGAGTGCCACGTTGCCGCGTACGGTGTCGTCGAACAGGAAGGTCTGCTGCGGCACCAGCGCCACCGCGGCCGCCACGCCGCCGTAGGGCAGCTCCCGCAGGTCCACGCCGTCGAGCAGCACCCGGCCGGCGTCGGGGTCGACCAGCCGGACCAGGAGCTGGACCAGCGTCGACTTGCCCGACCCGGTGGGCCCGACGAGCGCGACGGTACGGCCGGCGGGCACGCGGAAGGTGATGTCGTGCAGCACCTCGGCCGTGCCGTAGGCGTAGGAGACGCCCTCGATCTCCAGCGCGGCGGGGGCGGCCGTCTCCGTGGCGGGGGTCGTGCCGTACTCCATGGAGCCGGTCGCCTCCAGCACCGACTGCACCCGTTGCCAGCCGACGACGCTGCGCGGCAGCTCGGCCAGCACCCAGCCGAGCGCCCTGATGGGGAAGGCCAGCAGCGTGAACAGGTACGCGACCTGCACGAGGTCGCCGGGGCCGATGGCGCCGGCCGACAGCCGTACCGCGCCGACGGCCAGCACGGCGAGGACGCCCAGCGTGGGCAGCGCCTCCAGCATCGGGTCGAACAGCCCGCGAATCCGGCCGACGGCCACGTTCGCGTCGCGCAGCTCGTGTGCGCGCCGCCGGAACCGCTCGGTCTCCAGGTCCTCGCGGCCGAGCGTCTTGACGACGAGCGCGCCGTCGAAGCTCTCGTGCGCGATCTCGCTGACCTCGGCGCGCAGTTGCTGGGCGCGGGTGGCCAGCGGGCTGAGCCTGCGCTGGTAGATCAGGTTGAGTACGGCGATGGCCGGGAAGATGACGAAGCCCACCAGCGCGAGCGGCAGATCTGTCACTAACATCGCGATCGCCGCGGTGAACAGCATGACGATCACGCCGACCGCCATGGGCAGCGGCGCGAGCGGCGCCCAGGCGGCCTCGGCGTCGGCGCTGGCGTTCGACAGGAGCTGCCCGGTGGGGTGGCTGTGGTGCCACGACAGCGGCAGGCGCAGGTACTGACTGGTGACGTCGCGGCGTGAGCGGGCCTGCATGCGGTACTGGATGACCCCGGCCAGGATCCGCCGACCCGCCACGCCGAACGCCTTGAGCAGCGCCGTGCCGAGGATCAGCAGCACACCGGTCCACATGGCGCCCGTGGTGATCCGGCCCTCGGCGAACGAGGGCAGCACGACGTTCTGGGTCGCCCAGCCGAGCGCCCAGGCGGAGGCCACGGTCATGCCGCCGTAGAGGCCGCTGGCCAGGACGGCCACGGCGAAGAGCGTCTTCTCTGTGCGAATGGCCACCCCAAGGACGCGGAGCCCCTGACGCATCACGGCCGAGGTGACCTTGGTCGCCACTCGACGGGTTTCCTCTCATGTCCGACGTTTCTACGTATGTCCCTATCACGCCCGATCATGTGGTTATTCCCGCCGGTAGGGTTGGATACGTGACTCATGCCCGTGGCGAACGCTCCGCGCTCTGCGACCTGCTCGACCGGCTCGGCCCGGACGCGCCGACGCTGTGCACCGGCTGGACCACCTACGACCTGGCCGCCCACCTCGCACTGCGCGAGCGCAGACCCGACGCCATGGCCGGCATCGGGCTCAAGCCCCTGGCCGGATACACCGCCTCCGTGCAGCGCGGGTTCAAGGCCCGCCACCCCTACCCCGAGCTGGTCGGCCTGGTCCGCCGGCCCGGCGGCGTCTACGGCCTGCTGCCCGCGCTCGACGAGGCGGTCAACGCGCTGGAGCTGTTCGTGCACCACGAGGACGTGCGGCGCGCGCAGCCGTCGTGGGAGCCGCGCGAGCTGCCCGCCGACCTGGAGCAACTGATCTGGAAGCGGGTCGCGACCGGCGCGCGGCTGATGCTGCGCAAGGCGCCCGTGGGGGTGGCGCTGCACCGGCTCGGCGGGGGCGTCGCGCTCGGCGGGCCCAAGGGCGGCGCGCGGGTGGAGGTCACGGGCCGGGCCTCCGAGCTGCTCCTGTTCAGCTTCGGACGGCAGCGGCACGCCAGGGTCGAGCTCACCGGCGACCCCGAGGCGGTGACCCGCCTGCGCGAGGCCGCCCTCGGCCTCTGACGTGGTTCAGGGTCGCCGGGCTCCGGGGAGGCCGGGCCCGCGTTCCCCGGCGGGCGGGACGCGCGCGTAGATGCGCTCCGCCACGGTGGACTGGGCCAGCCGCCGCAGGCAGGCGATCAGCGTGTCGCCCACCGAGGTGCCGATGACCACGATCTCCACCGCCCGCTCCCGATCGCTCACATCGCCGCCCAGCAGGCGTACGTCGGCCTCGGCGATGCGCTCGGCCCCGTCGGCGTAGGCGTCGAGCGCCTCCAGCATGTCGTGCCTGCCCACCTCGTCGAGCGTGGCCAGCACGCCCACGGCGGTGCGGTAGGCCGGGTCGCCGGTGCGGATCCGCCAGCCGCGCGCCGACAGCAGGTCGTACAGGCGCTGCTCCGCCTCGTCCTTGTACGGCCCCGGCCGCGCCTCCTTCCGCTGGGTCACGGTCTTCTGGGCGGCGCCCAGCAGGTCGAACTCCTCCAGGTCCGGATTGTCGATCCGCGCGGTGAGGTCGCGGATGACCGCGATGGACAGGTCGCCGTACTCCACCAGCGCCCGTACGAGGCGGAGCCGGCGTACGTGCTCCTCCCCGTACTCGGCCTGGTTACGGCCGGTCGGCCGCCCAGGGGCCAGCAGTCCCTCCCGCATGTAGTACTTGATCGTCGGAACCGGGACCCCGGTCGTCTGGCTGAGCTCCGCCATCCGCACGCTTTCACGTCCCCTCTTGTCGTTCCTGGATAGTTTAGCTATAGATAGTGACAAGTAGCACTATCCACTATCCGCTCGACGGAAGGGCGTTTCCCATGTCGCACTGGCACCGTCCCCTCATGCTCTTCGCCGCGCTCATGGCCGCGGCGAGCCCCGTCCTCCTCGTCCTCGTCCTCGTGGATCCGCGGACGCTCGACGGCCTCCCGATCTGGATCAAGCCGTTGAAGTTCACGATCTCCCTGGCCCTCTACTCCTTCACCTGGGCCTGGTTACTCTCGCTGCGGCACAGGGCCGGGCGGGTGAGCTGGTGGATGGGTACGACGCTGGCCGTGGCGGGCCTGGGTGAGGTCGTCCTCATCGCCCTGCAGGCCGCCCGCGGCCGGCACAGCCACTTCAACGAGGCGACCCCGCTGGACGGGTCGATCTGGATCGCGATGGGCGCCACGATCGGCGTGCTCATGCTCGCCAACCTCGTCGCCGCGATCTTCGTCATCGCCGAGCGGCAGGCCGACCGCGTCAGCACCTGGACCGTACGGATCGGCCTGGTCGTCTCCACGCTCGGCGTCGCCTCCGGCGCCCTGATGGCCACCGGCGTCCCCGGGCAGACCTGGGCCGAGGACTTCGCCGGCGCCCACAGCGTGGGCGTCGCCGACGGCGGCCCCGGACTGCCGCTGGTCGGGTGGAGCACCGTGGGCGGCGACCTGCGCGTGCCTCACTTCGTCGGCATGCACGCCCTGCAACTGCTGCCGCTGTTCGCGCTGCTGCTGGTGGCGCTGTCGGCGCGCTGGGCGGTCCTGCGGCAGGAGAGCGTCAGGCTGCGCCTGGTGTTCGCCGCCGGGCTCTTCTACGCCGGACTGTTCGCAATCGTCCTGTGGCAGGCCCTACGAGGGCAGTCGCTCGTCCACCCCGACGCCGCGACGCTGGCCGTACTGGGCGTCTTGGTCGTCGCCACCCTCGGCGTGGCGGTGACCGCGCCACGAGCGAGGAGTGCGGTCGCCGCGTGACCGGCTCCCCCTCGGATCGGGCTCGGTCACCGCGGAAATCCCGGCGCGGCGGGCACTCGCGGGCAAGCTCAAGCCCGTACCATGGCAGGTGAAAGAAGCCCCCCGGTTAGGATCATGAACATCTTCACAGAAGATGCCTAGTGATCGCCCAGATCCGGGTATATACGGCTGGGAATGGACTGCAGGAGGCCCCCCATGCAGGTCAAGAAGGTGATCACCTACGTGGCTGTCGCGTTCGTGGTCTTCTACCTGTTCACCCGGCCGGCCCAAGCCGCCGCCGCGGTCAACGGTGTGTTCGACGGAATCATCCAAGGAGCTAATCAGTTGGCGGTGTTCTTCTCAAGTGTTCTGACCTGACAGTCGGTCCTGTCTGCGCCGGGGTGCTTCCCCGCGCTGCCGGATCGTGTTACGCAGGCAGGATGAGAGATCGCCTCACCGCCAAGCCCGATCGGCTCGACGCCGATGCGCGGCGCATCCTCGAGCGAACCGAGCTCGAGGGCGTCGAGCTGATCCGTTTCCTGTACGCCGACCATGGCGGCGTGATTCGCGGGAAAGCGGCATCCCGGTCACGGCTGGCCGAACGGCTCAGCTCAGGCATCGGGCACACGGTGGCCATGATGGCGATGAACATGCTCGACCAGCTCCAGGAGGTCGAGCACCTGGGTCCGGTGGGCGAGGTGCGCATCGTTCCCGACCCCGCCACCTACGTCCCGCTGCCCTACGCGCCCGGCGCGGCGGCGATGCTGTCGGACCTGCGCCAGGCCGACGGCAGCCCGTGGGGAGCGTGCGCCCGCACGTTCCTGAAGGACGCGATCGCCGAGCTGAGGTCCGAGGGCTACACGCTGTCGGCCGCGTTCGAGCCGGAGTTCACGCTGGGGCGGCGGCTGCCCGACCCGGCCGGCGGGCCCGACCGGCTGGTGCCGCTCGACGACTCGCTCTGCTACGCGGGAACGGGCTTCGACACCGCGCACGACTACACGATCAAGCTGGTCCGCACGCTGGAGACCCAGGGCCTGCGCGTCGAGCACTACCACCCCGAGCTGGGCCCCGGCCAGCAGGAGCTCTCCGTGCACCACGCGCCCGCCCTGCGCGCCGCCGACAACCACGTCATCTACCGCGAGAGCGTGCGCGGCGTGGCCATGCGCATGCAGATGTGGGCCTCACTGGCCCCCAAACCGCTGGCCGACCAGGCCGGCAACGGCGCCCACCTGCACCTGTCACTGTGGAACGACACGCGCAACGTCTTCGCCGGCGACAGCGGGGTGCGCGCCGGGTTCATCGGCGGCCTGATCGCGCACCTCCCCGCGCTCACGGCGCTGACCTGCGGCAGCGTCAACAGCTTCCGCCGCCTGACCCCCCGTACGTGGGCGGGCGCGTACGCGGTGCACGGCCCGGACAACCGCGAGGCGGCCGTCCGGGTGTGCTCCCCCGTGGGCGAGCACGGCGAGCCGAACCTGGAGCTGAAACCGTCCGACTCCTCGGCCAACCCCTACCTGTCGCTGGGCGCCGTCATTCACGCGGGCCTCGACGGCATCCGGCGCGGGCTCGACCCGGGCGAGCCCGTCGAGGTCGACCCCGACACGCGCCCCGGCCGCTACCCCCGCCTGCCGGCCTCGCTCGACGAGGCGCTCGACGCGCTGGAGGCCGACGAGGTGCTCATGGAGGCGCTCGGACCGCTGCGGCGCGGCGCGTACCTGGCCGTCAAGCGGTCCGAGGCCGCCGCGTTCGCCGCCAGGGACGTCGCCTACGAACTCGCCCAGCACCTGCGGGTCTTCTGACCCCCTTAGCGGACCGGGTGGCCCGCCATCCGGAGCGTCTCCTTGACCTCGGAGATCTTCAGCGTGCCGAAGTGGAACACGCTGGCCGCCAGCACGGCGTCCGCGCCCGCCGCCACCGCCGGGGGGAAGTGCTCCAGCCGGCCCGCGCCGCCGCTGGCGATCACCGGCACCCGCACGGCCGCCCGGACCGCGCGCAGCATCTCCAGGTCGTAACCGTCGAGCGTGCCGTCGCCGTCCATCGAGTTGAGCAGGATCTCGCCCACGCCGAGCGCCTCGCCGCGGGCGGCCCACTCCACCGCGTCGATCCCGGTGCCGCGCCGCCCGCCGTGGGTGGTCACCTCGAAGCCGCTCGGGGTGCCGGGCGCCCGGCGGGCGTCCACCGACAGCACGACGCACTGGGCGCCGAACCGCCTGGACGCCTCGGTGAGCAGCTCAGGACGGGCGATGGCGGCCGTGTTGAGCGAGACCTTGTCGGCCCCGGCCCGCAGCAGCCGGTCGACGTCCTCGACCGAGCGGATCCCCCCGCCGACGGTGAGCGGGATGAACACCTGCTCGGCGGTCCTGCGCACCACGTCGAGCATCGTCTCCCGCTCGCCGGACGACGCCGTGATGTCCAGGAAGGTCAGCTCGTCGGCGCCCTCCTGGTCGTAGCGCCTGGCCAGCTCGACGGGGTCGCCCGCGTCGCGCAGGTTCTCGAAGTTGACGCCCTTGACCACACGCCCGGCGTCCACGTCGAGACAGGGGATCACTCTTACCGCCACGGTCATGTTCGCAGTGCCTCGATTTCGATCTCTACCAGCATTCTCGGGTCGACCAGCCCGGCCACCCTGACCCCCGTGCAGGCCGGGCGCACCTTCGCGAACACCTCGCGCAGTGCCTGCCCGACGGGGTCGAAGTGGCGCTGTTCCACCACGTAGTAGCGGACCATGACGACGTCCTCGCGCGCCAGGCCGCCCATCAGGACCGCTTCGAGCGCGATGTCGATCGCGGTCAGGGCCTGGTGGTAGGCGTCGCCGATGTGGCGCACCTCTCCGTCGACCGTGGCCGTGCAGCCGGACACGATCACGCGTTCACCCGCCACCACCGCACGGGCGTAACCGTACTTCTCCTCCCAGATGCCACCAGAGAACACCCGGTAACCGGTGCTTTCCATGCCGATGCTGCTGACGCTCATCTCGCCCCCTCCCGGCAAGAGCTACCCGCGGACCGCGGCCAGTGCGTTTTCCAGTGTGAACGCGTGAGCGTACAGCGCTCTGCCCACGATGGCGCCCTCCAGTCCGTCGGGGACCAGAGAGGCGAGTGCGACCAGGTCGTCGAGGCTGGAGACGCCGCCGCTGGCCACCACGGGCCGCTCGGTACGGGCGCAGATGCGGCGGTAGAGGTCGAGGTTGGGGCCCTGGAGCATGCCGTCCTTGGTCACGTCGGTGACCACGTAGCGGGGGCAGCCGTCGGCCTCCAGCCGGTCGAGGACCTCCCACAGGTCTCCGGCGTCCTCGGTCCAGCCGCGGGCGGCCAGCGTGGTGCCGCGTACGTCGAGGCCGACCGCGACCCGGTCACCGTGCTCGGCGATGATCTTCCGGCACCACTCGGGGTTCTCCAGCGCGGCCGTGCCGATGTTGACCCGGCGGCAGCCGGTGGCCAGCGCGGCGGCCAGCGACTCGTCGTCGCGGATGCCGCCGGACAGCTCGACGTCGACGTCGAGCCTGCCGATCACGTCGGCGATCAGCTCCCGGTTGGTGCCCCGGCCGAAGGCGGCGTCGAGGTCGACGAGATGGATCCACTCGGCGCCCGCCTCCTGCCACGCGAGCGCGGCCGCCAGGGGCTCGCCGTAGCCGGTCTCCGTCCCGGCCTCGCCCTGCACCAGGCGTACGGCCTGGCCGTCGATGACATCCACGGCGGGCAGCAATACGAGCGACATCAGATCCTCCGGTCGAAAGCGAGGGTCACGACAACGGGTGCGAGCAGCAGGGACAGGACCAGGACGCCGAAGCTGATCGGGAACGACCCCCACACCAGCCAGACGACCACCTGCACGAGCAGGAATCCCACCCCCACCACGGTGTTCTGTGCCCGGTGGCGGCGGGCCAGCAACCCGCCCTGGCGGTAGAAGCGCACGGGGTGCGGTGTCAGGCGGGCCAGCAGGGCGTGGCGGCGGGCCCTGCGGGCCTGCCGCTCCTCGTTGGCCCGCATCGCACGCGCCCGCTCCGCCTCCCGCTCGGCCCGGCGGCGCGCGCGTTCTTTGCTCACAGTGTCCTGAGCCAGTTCTTCAGCAAGGCGGCCCCGGCGTCGCCGGACTTCTCCGGGTGGAACTGGGTGGCCATGAGCGGGCCGTTCTCCACCGCGGCCACGAACGGCACGCCGTGCTCGGCCCACGTCACAACGGGCTCGGCGAAGCCGTCACCGGTGCGCAGCACCCACTCGCGCACCCCGTAGGAGTGCACGAAGTAGAAGCGCGTGGCGGCGTCGAGCCCGTCGAACAGCACGCTGCCCGCGGGCGCCTTGACCGTGTTCCAGCCCATGTGGGGGAGGATGGGCGCGTCGAGCCGCTCGACCGTGCCCGGCCACTCGCCGCAGCCCTCGGTCTCCACGCCGTGCTCCACGCCCCTGGCGAACAGGATCTGCATACCCACGCAGATGCCCAGCACCGGACGGCCTCCCGCCAGGCGGCGGCCGACGATCTGGTCGCCGTGCACGGCCTTGAGGCCCTTCATGCACGCCTCGAACGCGCCCACGCCCGGCACGACGAGCCCGTCGCACTCGAGTGCCGCCTCGAAGTCGGACGTCACCGTCACCTCGGCCCCGGCCCTGGCCAGGGCGCGCTCGGCCGAGCGCAGGTTGCCCGAGCCGTAGTCGAGGACCACGACGTTCTTCTTGCTCACCACCACAGCACCCCCGCCGTGATCGCCATCGCCGCGCCCAGCGCGCAGATGCCCGCACCGATCTTGAGACCCTGCCTGGCCAGCGAGAACACACCCCCGATCAGGAACAACCCGATGAAGACCATCGCCACCGCGAGCAGGTTGTCGGTCACAGCACGCCCTTGGTGCTGGGCACGCCGGTCGCGCGCGGGTCGAGCTCGGACGCCTCACGCAGCGCCCTGGCCAGCGCCTTGAACTGGGCCTCCACGATGTGGTGGGCGTTGCGGCCGTAGGGGACGTGCACGTGCAGGCAGATCGCCGCCTGCGCGACGAACGACTCCAGGATGTGCCGGGTCATCGTCGTGTCGTACTCGGGGCCGATCATCGGCGCCATGCCCTCGGGCTCGGAGTGCACGAGGTAGGGGCGACCGGACAGGTCGACGGTGACCTGCGCGAGTGACTCGTCCAGCGGGCACGACGCGCTGCCGAACCGCCTGATGCCCGACTTGTCGCCCAGAGCCTCGCGGAAGGCGGCGCCCAGCGCGAGCGCGGTGTCCTCGATCGTGTGGTGGGAGTCGATGTGCAGGTCGCCCTCGGTCTTGACGGTCAGGTCGAACAGACCGTGCTTGCCGAGCTGGGCCAGCATGTGGTCGTAGAAGCCGACCCCCGTGGCCACCTCGACCCGGCCGGTGCCGTCGAGGCCGACCTCCACCAGGACCGAGGTCTCCTTCGTGACACGCTCGACGCGACCTACGCGGCTCACAACACTCCTTCCAGGGCGGCGCGGAAGGCCGCCATCTCCTCGCCCGTGCCGATCGACACACGCAACCACTCCGGTGGGCCCACCTCGCGGATGAGCACCCCGCGCGCCAGCAGCCCCTCCCACACCACCCGCCGGTCGGGGAAACGCCCGAACAGCACGAAGTTGGCGTCGGAGTCGGCCACGGCCAGACCCCTGGCCCGCAGCCACGCCACCGTCTCGTCGCGCTCGCGCCGCAGCGCGTCGACCGTGCCGAGCAGCTCGGCGTGGTGCCGCAGCGCCACCAGCGCCGCCGCCTGCGTGAGCGTGGACAGGTGGTACGGCAGCCGCACCAGCAGCAGCGCCTCCACCACGGCCGGATGCGCGGCCAGGTAGCCCAGCCGGGTGCCGGCCATGGCGAACGCCTTGGACATCGTCCGGGTGACGATCAGCCTGGGGTGCTCGGGCAGCAGGGTCAGCGCCGACGGCGTGCCCTCGCGGGCGAACTCGAAGTAGGCCTCGTCGACCACGACCATGCCGGGCGCGGCGGCCAGCACCGCCTCGATGGTCTCCATCGGCTGCGCGGTGCCGGTGGGGTTGTTCGGGGAGGTGAGGAAGACGAGGTCGGGGCGGTGCTCCTCGATCGCGGCGGTGGCCTTGCCCGGATCGAGCGAGAAGTCGCCCTCGCGGAACGCCTTGATCCACTCGGTGTTGGTGCCGCCGGTGATGATCGGGTGCATGGAGTAGGACGGCTCGAACCCCATCGCGGTGCGGCCGTGGCCGCCGAACGCCTGCAGGATCTGCTGGAGCACCTCGTTGGAGCCGTTGGCGGCCCACACCTGCGCCGTGGTCAGGCCGTGGCCGAGGTAGGCCGCCAGCCCGGCGCGCAGCTCCACCGCGTCTCTGTCGGGATAGCGGTTGAGCCCGCCCGCCCGCTCCCCGATCTCCCTGGCCAGGTCGGCGACCAGCTCGGGCGAGGGCGGGTAGGGGTTTTCGTTGGTGTTGAGCCGGACCGGGACGTCGATCTGGGGGGCGCCGTAGGGCGACTTGCCCCGCAGGTCGTCGCGGATGGGCAGCGCGTCGAGGGTCAGCTCGCCGTCGGCGTCGCGGCGCACGTCACTGGGCACGTCACTGGGCACGTCACTGGGCAGGTCGCGGTTCACACGGACTCCGTGGGCACTCGCCAGTCGAACCGGGCCCGGATCGCGGCGCCGTGGGCGGGCAGGTCTTCGGCGTCGGCCAGGACCGACACGTGGGCCGCCGCCCCCGCCAGCGCCTCGCGGGTGTAGTCGACGACGTGGATGCCGCGCAGGAACGACTGCACCGACAGGCCGCTGGAGTGGCAGGCGCAGCCGCCCGTGGGCAGCACGTGGTTGGAGCCGGCGAGGTAGTCGCCGAGCGAGACCGGGGCGTAGGTGCCCACGAAGATCGCCCCGGCGTTGCGCACCCGCGCCGCGACCGCCGCCGCGTCGGCGGTGTGGATCTCGAGGTGCTCGGCCGCGTACGCGTCGACGACCGCGAGGCCGTCGTCGATCGAACTCACCAGCACGATGCCCGACTGCCTGCCGGACAGCGCCTCGGTGACGCGCTCGGAGTGCCGGGTGGCCGACACCTGGCCGGGCAGCTCCTTCTCGACCGCGTCGGCCAGCTCGGGGCTGGTGGTGACCAGCACGGCGGCGGCGATCGTGTCGTGCTCGGCCTGGCTGATCAGGTCGGCGGCGACGTGCACCGGGTCGGCCGTCTCGTCGGCCAGGATGGCGATCTCGGTCGGACCGGCCTCGGAGTCGATGCCGATGCGGCCCTTGAGCAGCCGCTTGGCCGCCGCCACCCAGATGTTGCCCGGCCCGGTCACCATGGTGACGGGCGGGCACTCCTCGGTGCCGTACGCGAACATGGCCACCGCCTGCGCCCCGCCCACCGAGTAGACCTCGTCCACGCCGAGCAGCGCGCACGCGGCCTGGATCGTGGGGTGCGGCAGGCCGCCGTACGCCTTCTGGGCCGGGCTCGCCACGGCCAGCGAGCCGACGCCGGCCTCCTGGGCGGGCACGACGTTCATCACCACGCTGGAGGGGTAGACCGCGCGGCCGCCGGGGACGTAGAGGCCCACGCGCTCGACCGGCACCCACCGCTCGGTCACGGTGCCGCCGGGCACGACCTGGGTGGTGACGTCGGCCCGCCGCTGGTCGCGGTGGACCAGCCGGGCCCGCCTGATCGACTCTTCCAGCGCCGCCCTGACCTTCGGGTCCAGCTCGGCCAGGGACCTTTCGAGCGCCTCGGCGGGGACGACGGCGGAGGCGATCTCGACGCCGTCGAACCTGGCGGTCAGCTCCCGTACGGCCGCCGCCCCGCGATGGCGCACGTCGTCGCAGATGGGCCGCACCTTCTCCAGGGCGGCCTCGACGTCGAGCTCGGCGCGTGGCAGCACGTCGCGCAGGCCCTCGGGCAGGGGGCCGCGCATGTCGATACGGGAAATCACCCCCACAGTCTACGGAGTCCGGGCCTGGAGTCATCGTGTATCCACCATCCGGACGCCTGACGGCCGCGGGGCGGCGTTAGCCACGCGCGCCTCCGCGGCCGTCATGACCCCGGACCGGGCCTGCCGGGGCCGGCGCCGTGGCCGTCACGGGGGTACGGCCACGGCCGGGGAAAGCCAGAGGCATGCCTTGTGCCCGGGACACGCCCCGGCTAACGCGCTGTGCCAAGAAAAATCCCGCGTGATCAAAACGTAACGTTACGTTGTTTTACCTGGGGTCCGTGTCGTGCACGGGCGCCACATCCGTCACTTCGGCATCGGCCGTCCCGGCCTGCGCCGACCACCCGCGAGCGGCCTGACGCGCCACCCGGGGGCTGCCCGCGAGCCCGCCGTTCCCGGCTCCTACCCTTACGCCATGAGACAGTGGCGCGGGCCCGACGGCATCCTGGTCGAGGCGATCATCCTGGACGACCGCCCGCTGCTGCGCGTCTCCCACCGCGTCGAGGACCGCACCTACCTGCGCGCCTACTGCACGACGGTCTCCGAGCTGGCCGACCACGGCGTCGACCTGGCCGAGCTGGTGGAAGACACGCCACTTGACCATCTGTAGACCCCCGTCCACCACTGTCGATCAAGCGGACGGGGTACGGCCTGCACCATGGTTCGGCTGCCCTCCTACTCCCCGATGCTGGCCCAACTCGGGACACTGACCTCCGTCCAGGGCGACGACTGGGCCGTGGAGATGAAATGGGACGGCGTACGCGCCCTCGCCTACGTCGAGGACGGCGCCGTCCGCCTGATGTCACGCAACGACAAGGACATCACCGCCGCCTACCCCGAACTTCGGCTCATGGGCGGCGCCACCGGCGGGCACGCCGCCGTGATCGACGGCGAGATCGTGGCGTTCGACGAGGCGGGACGGCCCAGCTTCGAGGCCCTGCAACCCCGGATGCACCAGCGCCACCCGGCGGCCGTGGCCGAGCTGGCCAGGACGGTGCCCGTGACGTTCATGGCCTTCGACCTGCTGCACCTCGACGGCGCGAGCGTGATCGCCCGGCCCTACACCGAACGGCGCGAGCTGCTGGAGGGCACGCTCACGCCCGGCTACCGGTGGGAGGTGCCCGTCTGGTTCGCCGACCACGCCTCGCGGGCGTTCGACTCCTCCCGGCAGCTCGGGCTCGAAGGGGTCGTGTGCAAGCGGATGGGCTCGCCGTACCGGCCGGGGCGGCGTACCGGCGAGTGGACGAAGGTCAAGAACGTCAGCACCGTCGAGGTCGTCATCGGCGGCTGGAAGGCCGGCGGCGGACGCCGCTCGGGGATGATCGGGTCGCTGCTGCTCGGCGCGTACGACCCCGGCGGGCGGCTGCGGTACGTCGGCCACGTCGGCACCGGGTTCACCGAGGCCGTGCTGCGCGACCTGGCCGAGCGGCTGGCGCCGCTGGAGCGTCCCGACCCGCCCTTCGACGAGGCGGTGCCGCGCGAGCACGTCAGGGACACGCACTGGGTCACGCCCGTGGTGGTCGGGGAGGTGCAGTACGCCGAGGTCACCGGTGACGGACGGCTGCGGCACGCCTCCTGGCGGGGGCTGCGGCCGGACCGGGAGCCCGCCGAGGCGCGTACCGAACAGCTCCCGCACCGCGAAGGCGACGCCGCCGCGGGCTGATCACCGGCTGCCGCCGACCGGCGACCGGCCATCGGGGCTCACCGCCCGCACCCGCGGGCCGATGACCGACACGCACCCCCCTCACTACTCTTCGTCATCTTATGGTGACTTACAGTGACTGGAAGGTTGTCGAGCCGCTCGGGGGACACTGTGCAGAAAACACTCGCCACCATGCTGACCACGCTGGCCGGCGTCACGCTCGCACTGCCCGCGGCCGCCGACCGGCCTCCCGCGCCCGCCCAGGCGCAGGCGGACCGGCACCCCGTGACGTCCCTGACCTCCGGGCACGGGACCCCCTTTCGAGCCGGGGACGGGACTCCCTTTCGAGCCGGGCGGGGGACGCCGTTGAACGCCGGTCATGGGACGCCGCTGAAGGCCGATCCGCCGGCGGACGGCCGTGCCGCCGCCGTGGCGGCCGCGGGCGACCGGCGGTGGGGCGCCGAGGCGTCGCCGCTGATGCGTCCAGGGCGGGCGGTGCGTTACTGGACCCCGGGCAAGCAGGCCAGGGCCAGGGCCGCCGAACTGCCCGTGTCGGGCACGACCGCGGGAACCACCGCGGGCACCACTCCCGGCACCACCATCGGCTCCGCGACCGGCGCCACCATCGGCACCACCATCGGCACCAAGGTCGGCACCGGGATCGGCGGTGCCGCGACCAGCGCGGCCCGGCACGCCGCGCCGCGTTCGGCGACGAGCACCCCGAGGACGTTCGCGACCTCCGGCGCCGAGCGGACGGCCGCCCTGCGCAGCGTGCCCTCGGCCAAGCGGCTCACCCCCGGCGCGGACGCCAACGGCTACGCCGATGTCCGCCGCCCCTACACCGCGACGCCCTTCAGCCGCATCAGCGGCCGGCTGTTCTTCGTCAACGCCGGCGGGACCGGTGACTCGTGCAGCGCCTCCGTGGTCCGTTCGGCCGCCGGGCTGCTGATCGTGACCGCCGCCCACTGCGTCTACGGCGTTCCCGAGGGGACGGTGACCGGCCGCTGGCACACCAACTTCGCCTTCGTGCCGGCCTACGACGGGCGGGCGGAGAGCGTACGGCAGCGCGAGCCGTACGGACGGTGGGGCGGGCGGCGCGCGTGGAAACCCGACGGCTACACCGGGATGAGCGGCGGCGACTGGAACTCCATCTACGACATCGCCCTCATCGAGGTCGGCCGCCGCAAGCGCACCCTCCAGGACGAGGTCGGCGCCTTCACCCCCATGCTCAACCAGGGCGGCAGGCACACGATCGCCACCACCGGCTACCCGGGCCTGCTCGGCAGGAAGCCGTACGACGGCCGCGACCAGCTCTGGTGCCTGGCCAGGACCAGGCAGGCCGAGGGGGTCAGCGAGCCGGAGACCATGCTCGCCGCCCGCCAGGCCGCCCTGCCCGCGACGACGGGGCGGTTGGAGACGTACAACTGCCATCTGTACAAGGGGCACAGCGGCGGGGCGTGGATCCTCAGGGGCACCGGCGACCTGGTCGGCGTGCTGTCGGCGGGCACGGAGGACGGCGCGTCCGACGGCAACTCCGTCGCCAACGCGCTCAACCTCGAAGGCTACGGCGCCATCGTCAAGAAGGCCGACCCGCGCGGCGTCTACGACGCGCTGTCGGTCAAGCTGGCCAGGCCCCACCAGACGGCGGGTCGCGGCCGGTCCGCCACCGTCACGGCCACGGTCACCATGCGCGGGCTGATGGCCGCCGCGCAGGTGCCCGTCACGCTCAGGGTGCCGCCGGGCGTCCGCCTGAACTCCGTCAGCGGCGCCACGTGCCGTATCGACGGCCGGGAGGCCGCCTGCACGATCGAGGCCGTCCGTCCCGGCAGGCCGGTGCGCCTGACGGCCCGCACGTACGTCGAGCGGAACTCCGGCCGCGACCTGCCGATCACCGCCCGCGTCACCTCGACCCGCCTGGACCCGACCCAGCGCGACAACACCGACGAGTTGCGCCTGTCCGCCCGCGGCTGACCGACAGCCGGAGGCCGATCGCCGGAGCAGGGCAGGAGTACGTCAGGCTGTGGCCGCAGCGGGCTCCACGAGCGTGCGCGACAGCAGCCAGGCCAGCACCGGGAACACGATCAGGCAGGCCAGCGCCGTCCTGAGCGAGGCGGCCTCGGCCACCGCGCCCACCAGCGGACTGGCCAGGCCGCCCACGCTCACCGCCAGCCCCAGGGTGACGCCGCCGGCCGTGCCCACCCGGGTCGGCAGGAAGTCCTGGCCCAGGGTGACGTGGAGGGAGAAGGGGGCGTACAGGGCGATCGAGGAGGCGGCGATGAACGCGTACGCGGCCGGCCCCGGCGCCAGCACCACCCCGGCGACCGCGGGCACCGCCAGCGCGTACGCCAGCCGCATCGTACGGACGCGCCCCCAGCGCGCGGCCAGCCGCCCGCCCAGCACCGTGCCCACCGCCCCGCCCGCGAACAGCACGAACAACGCCACGGCCCCCGCCGCCCCGCCGCCCATGAACAGGGCCACGAAGGCGCTCAGGCCGACGTACACGACGGAACGGAAGACGATCACCATCGACAGCCTGGTGAACGCCGGCCAGTCGTCACTCCCCACCACCGGCGCCGCGGCCCGCGCCCGCGGCCCCTGTCCGCCCAGCGCCCTGACCGCGGGCAGCGTGAGCACAGCGCCCAGCACCGCGGGCAGCGCGAGCAACGGCGAGGCCCCCAGGCCCCACACCGACAGCAGCGGCGTCACCAGCACCGGGGCCGAGGCGAAGCCCAGCGTCCCGCCCAGCGAGAACCAGCTCATCCGCACGTGGCTGCCCTCACTGGCGATCCTGGCCAGCCGGGCGGACTCGGGGTGGTAGGCGGCCACGCCCAGCCCGGACAGGGCCACGGCCAGCCAGGTCAGCGCGTACGAGTCCGTCACTCCCCCGGCCGCCACCCCGGCCCCGGACAGGAGCATGCTCAACGGGATCAGCCACGGCATGCGCCACCTGTCGGTCAGCACGCCGAACACGGGCTGCACGATCGACGACAGCAGCGTGGCGGCCAGCACGATGCCGGAGGCGGCGACGTACCCGTAGCCGCGGTCCGCGACCAGGAACGGCACGAGGGCGGGGACCGCGCCCTGGTAGAAGTCCACGGTGGCGTGACCGGCGGCGAGCGGGGAGATCCTGTTCACGCCGCGACCCACGCTTCGGCCCACACTTCGACTCACGCTTCGATGATTTCCCGGCCGCCGCTGGCTCGCTTCCGATAAAATGCCAATCCATGTCGAGAATCCGCCATCTGGCCGAGGCGCCCACCGGCCGGCGCCCCCTGGCCTCCGGGGCGGGCATCGACGCGCACCGGCACGACAACCACCAGATCGTGTACGCCTGCCGCGGCGTCCTCTCCGTCACCACCGACGCGGGCACCTGGGTGGCACCCGCCAACCGGGCGATCTGGGTGCCGTCGGGCACCGTCCACCGGCACCTGGCGCACGGCGACACGGACCTGCGGCTGGTCGGGCTGACGGAGAACCCGCTCGCCCTGGACCGGCCCGCGGTCCTCGCGGTCGGCCCCCTCCTCCGCGAGCTGATCATCGCCTACACCGCCGACCCGACGGGCGACCGCGCGAGCCGGTACGCGGGCGACCACACCGGCAACCATGCGGGCGAACAGGCACAGGACGGCGACGATCGCGGGCACGGGCACGGCGGCGGGGAGCGGGCGCGGCTGCTGGCCGTGCTGCTCGACCAGCTCAGGCGCGCTCCCGAGCAGCCCCTGCACCTGCCCACCGCCACAGACCCCCGCCTGGCCGCCGTCTGCGACGCCCTGCGCCGCGACCCGGCCGACAGCAGCACGCTGGCCCGGCTGGCGGCCCGTACGGGCACCAGCGACCGTACCCTCGCCCGCCTGTGCCGGGCCGAGCTGGGCATGAGCTTCCCCCAGTGGCGCACCCAGCTCCGCCTGCACCATGCCCTGCTCCTGCTCGCCGACGGCGAACCCGTGACCACGGTCGCCCATCGGTGCGGCTGGGCCTCGGCGAGCGCGTTCATCGACGTGTTCAGGAGGGCGTTCGGCTACACTCCGGGCCGGGCCTTTACACTGTAGATTCGCAACGATCGACAACCTGCGCCCCCGATTCGGGCCGGGGTCAGCTCTGCGGGCGTTCGTCCACGCCGTCGACCCAGCCCATGTCCTCATAAGTGACCTGCAGTGCCGGAGCCGATCGCCCCTGTGGCCGAAACTCGTGGGCGAGCAACTCCGCGGTGCCGTCGTCCACGATCAGGCGGGACTCGCCCGCGCCGTCTCCGTTGTCCGCCGTGTTCAGCGTCAGGGCGATCCCCGTGCGCCCCAGCGGATCGGTGACCTCTCCCAGCGACCTGATCTCGGGCTGTTCGGCGAGCAGCCGGTAGAGGGCGGAGCGGGTGCCGGGACTGATCGGGCCGGCCAGCAGGTCCTGGGCCGTCGACCACAGGTAGCCGGAGAGTTCCGGCTTGCTCGGCCACCAGTCGCTCGCGGACTCCTCGTCGAACAGCCGCCGCAGCAGGGCCTCCAGTCCGTCCTTCTCGGCCGGCAGCTCCAGCAGTCGCTGGGCGGTGAACCGGTGGGTGCCGATCTGGAAGTAGAGCTGCGTGTCGTAGTCGTTGGTCGACGGCCCGCCCTGGGTCAGTTCGGGCGAGCCCAGCTTCTTCCACTCCGTCTCGTCCTCGGGGGAGGCGAAGGCGACCTTCTGGTCCTGGCCGGTGATGGTCCGGTTGCGCGCGCCCTCGCCGAGGGCGTACCAGGTCTCCTGGGTGCTCGCCACGGTCGCCGAGAACGGGGTCTCGCGTCCCCGCTGTCCCGGGTGGTGCGCCGGCTGGACGGTGCGCAGGCGGGTGTACCAGTGGGAGCCCGACTCGGCCGGCTCACGGGCGGCGGTCTCGGCCGCGGCCAGCAGGAAGGACCGGGCGTCCGGAGCGGGTGAACGGGCGGGCTGCGCGGGCCGCGTACCCGCTCCGGAGTGTGGCGTGCTCGTGCCGGGGACCGCGCTCGGCGGCGGGACGGCCGGGCCGAGACCGCCCGCGCCCAGGACCACGACGACGGCCGCCGAGGCGAGGGCCGTTCCGGCGAGGGCGCTCACCGCGGCACGGGTCCGCTTGGCGCGGCGTCCCCGGCGCACCAACTCCGGCACGGGTGCGGGGGTGGCCGGTTCACGGTGGGCGAGGGTGCGCAGCGCTTGGGCGAGGTGTTCCCGGTCGTCGTGTTCCCGGTCGTCGTTCATCGTGCCGCCTCCTGGCTTTCCCGCAGAGCCGTGCGCAGCCGCGCCATCGCTCTGGAGTGCTGGTTCTTGACTGTGCCGACCGTGCAGCCGAGGGCCGCCGCGACGGCCTTCTCCGTCAGGTCCTCGTAGTGGCGGAGCACGACGATGGCGCGCTGCCTGCGGGGCAGGGCGAGCAGCGCGCGCCGCAGTTCCTCGTGCGGTTCGTACGGCCCGGACCGGGGATCGGCGTGGTCGGGCGGGCTGGCGGTGGGCAGTTCGCGTCGCCGTCGCCGCCACCAGCTCACGTTCCCGTTGACCAGCATTCGCCGCAGGTAGGCATGCGGGTCGGTGGCGCCTACGCGTCGCCACCGCACGTACAGCCGTACCAGGCAGTCCTGGAGGAGTTCCTCGCCCCGGTGCCGGTCGCCGGTGAGCAGGATGGCGACGGCCATGTGCCTGCTCCAGGCCGCCTCGACGAAGGCGGCGTACGCCGCGTCTTCCGTTGGGTCACTCACATGGCCTCAACGCGGAGGGTGGGGAAAAAGGTTGGCAGCGGGGCCGGACTGTTTTCGCGTCCGTACGGACGCCCAGGCGCGGTGCGGGTGTCCTGCACCTGCGCATGCTCGCACATCGGTGCCCAGTGCCCGTGACCCGCTAGGGTCGACAGACATGTCCAGGAAAACCCGAACCGCAGCTCACGGCAACGCCTCGGCTCCGGCTGACGCGTCACGGCACGGCACCGGCGGCACCCCGGCCACCGTGGCGCTGGCCGGCGCGAAGGCCGCGTTCACCCTCCATCCGTACGCGCACGACGCCTCCGCCCTGGCCTACGGCGAGGAGGCGGCCGACGCGCTGGGCGTGCCGTACGAGCGGATCTTCAAGACGCTGGTCGCCGAGGTGGAGAGCGGGCTGGCGGTGGCGGTCGTGCCGGTGGCGGGCAGGCTCGACCTCAAGGCGCTGGCCGCCGCGCTCGGCGGCAAGCGGGCCGCGATGGCCGACGCCGCGAAGGTCGAGCGGGTGACGGGCTACGTCGTCGGCGGCATCAGCCCGCTGGGCCAGCGCAAGCAGCTCCCGACGGTGGTCGACTCCTCGGCCCTCGACTTCGAGACGATCTACTTCTCCGCCGGGAAGCGCGGCCTGCAGATCGAGACCGCGCCCGACAACCTCATCACGCTCACCAGGGCCGTCACCGCCCGGATCGGCAAGACCGCCTGACCCCCGCCGCATCCCCGTCGGCTGCGCCAGCGCGGCCGACGGGGCGGCGCTCGGGCAACCCACCCCTCCGGGCCGCTACGGCCGTCATAAGGCGGCCGTAGCGGCGGCGCTCGGGCAACCCGCCCTTCCGGGCCGTCGGCCGTCCTAAGGGCGGCCGTAGCGGCGGCGCTCGGGCAGCCCGTACTCCGGACGGCCGCGCCACGGCCGCTCGGTCGAGCGGTCGGGCCGGACGTACGGGTGGGGCCGGGCGTACGAGGGGGGCCGGACGTACGGGTCGGGCCGGTCGAACCGGTCCGGCCGGGCGGGGCGCGGCGACAGGGCCGGTTCGCGGGACGGCGGCCAGTCCGCCCACCCCTCGTCGCGACCGCGCCGCGGCCGCTCCAGCGACGGCCCCACCTGCCCGAGGAGCCATTCGAAGAGCCGCCGGTGCCGCCCGAACGGCTGGTCACCCGGCTGGTTGCGGCGGGCCTCCTCGGCCAGCGCCTCCTCCAGCCCCGGCGTGTGCCCGCCCCCGAAGCGTGACATGTCCGGCGCGGAGAACCCGCGCGGCTCCGTACGCTCCAGGGCCGCCTGCATCGACTGCACCCAGATCGGCCCGGGCAGCGACGCGCCCTGCACCGACCCGTAGTACTGGCCCCCGATCTGCACCCCCTGCAGCGGGAACTTGTACGACCCCCGGATGTCCCCCACGCTCACCGCCGCCGCCAGGTCGGGCGTGTACCCGGCGAACCACGCCGAGGTGTAGCCGTTGTTGGTGCCGGTCTTGCCTGCGGCCGGCCGCCCGATGCTCTGCCCCTGCATGGTGCCCTTGTCGAACACGCCGCTGAGCACGTGGTTGACCGCGTCCGCGACCGGCCGTTCGATGACCTGGTCGCAGGAGGGCGGAACGTGCGTGCGCCGCCCGTCCCGTCCGGTGATCTCGACGATGGCCAGCGGCCGGCAGTAGAGCCCGCGCCCCGCGAACGCCGCGAACGCCGCCGCCACCGTCACCGGGTCCATCTCGTTGATGCCGAGCGTGAACGTCGGCACCTCCCGCAGCGGCGCCCCGTCAGCCCGTACGGCGCCGAGCGCCTGGGCCGTACGGACGACGCTGCAGAGCCCGACCTTGCGCTCCAGCATCATGTAGAAGATGTTCACCGACTTCCAGGTGCCGGTCTCGATGCTGTGCGGGCCGCCGGACCCTTCGCCGCTGGCGTTGAGCACGCGCGCGTTGGGGTCGTTGACGGAGCGGCCGGCGCAGTTGCGGTAGCCCTGCGAAGGCGTCATCGAGCCAGGCGTCTGGAAGCCGTCGCCGAAGCGCCACCCCTGCTGCAACGCCGTGGCCAGGGTGAACACCTTGAACGTCGAACCGGCCTGGAAGCCCTGCCCGCCACCGTGGGCGATGTCGGCGACCAGGTTGAAGGTGGTCTTGGGGCCGTTCTTGCGGTTGCCGGGGTTGCGGCCGAAGCGCTTGCTGGCCGCCATCGCCCTGATCCTGCCGGTACGCGGCTCCACCATGGCCTCGGCGGCCACCTCGGTGTCGTCCGGCGAGACGTGCTGACGGATGGCCTGCTCGGCGGCCCGCTGCGCGATCGGGTCGAGGCTGGTCCTGATCACCAGGCCGCCCCTGGTCATCCTGGCCTGCCGTTCCCTGGGCGTGTTGCCGAAGACGGGGTTCGACAGCAGCTCGCGCTGGACGTACAGGCAGTAGAAGGGATAGTCGCTCTGCTCGCAGCCGCCTGGCTCGGGCCGCAGCCGGATGTTGAGCGGCGTCGCCTTGGCGGCGCCGGCCTCCTGCGGGGTGATCCACTTGAGCCCGGCCATGCGGTCGAGGACGAGGTCGCGCCGCATCTTCAGCCGCGCCCTGTGCGTGTTCCCGAGCGAGGGATCGGTCGAGTACGGCATCCGCAGCGCCCCCGCCAGCGTGGCCGCCTGGGGCAGGCTCAGCCGGGCGGCCGAGGTGGAGAAGAAGCGCCTGGCCGCCGCCTCCACGCCGTGGGCCCCGGCCCCGAAGTAGGCGATGTTCAGGTAGCGCTCAAGGATCTCGTCCTTGCGGTACTTCTTCTCCAGCGCCAGCGCCAGCCGCAGCTCGGTGATCTTGCGTGCCAGGTTGGGCGCGCGGGCCTTGTCGCGTTCGGCGTCGCTGCGGGCGCTCTCGACCAGGATGTTCTTGACGAGCTGCTGGGTCAGCGACGAGCCGCCCTGCCGGATGCCGCCCGCCTGGGTGTTGGTGAGCAGCGCCCGGAGCGTGCCCCTGACGTCGAGGCCGCCGTGCTCGTAGAAGCGGGCGTCCTCGATGGCCACGATGGCCTTGCGCATCACGGGCGCGACCGCGCCGAGCCGGACGGCCGTCCTGTTGGCCTCGTAGAACTGGGCGAACTGCCGGCCGTCCTTGTCGAGCAGTCTGGTCACCTGCGCGAGCGGCTCCTCGCGCGGGGCGGGCGGCAGGTCCACGAAGGTGTTCGCGACGTCCTTCGCGGCGATGCCACCCCCGCCCACCACCGGCGCGGCCAGCGCTGCCGCCAGCACTCCGCCCAGCGCCCCCGCGAGCCCGAGAGCTCCGACGGATCTGAGTACGGTCACGTCAGATGATCTGCGACGTCCCGATCAGCGGCAAACGTCCGCTTCCAACGTCTTTACCGTTGCCGAGTGATGTTGAGACCCAGCGAGACGAACTGCTCGAACGGCCGGTGGTAGCCGCGCTCGATGTGGTGCACGCCGCGCAGCGTCGACGGCCCGTCGGCCACCGCCGCCGCCAGCACGGCCGAGAACCCGGCCCTGATGTCGGGCAGCGTCACGTCGGCGCCCTTGAGCCGCGACACGCCGCGCACGACGGCCGAGTGGCGGGCGTTGGTGTCGTGGTAGCGGCAGGCGGGGCCGCCCAGGCACTGGTCGAACACCTCGATCTCGCAGCCCATCTTCTGCAGCGCGGGCACGTAGACCAGGCGGTTCTCGAAGACCGTCTCGTGCAGCACCGACATGCCGTGGCTCTGGGTGAACAGCACCATGAGCGGCGTCTGCCAGTCGGTCATGAAGCCGGGGTGGGTGTCGGTCTGGACGGCCGCCGAGCGCAGGCCCTCTGGGGGCGCGGTGGCGCACAGGTACTCGTCGTTGATGTCGAACTGGGCGCCCATCCTGGCCAGCGTGGTGATCGCGGTGACCAGGCGGTCCTGGGGGCAGCCGTGCACGCGTACCTCGCCCTGGGTGACCAGGCCCGCCGCCAGGTACGAGAACGCCTCGATGCGGTCGCCGGTCAGCCAGGTGGAGGCGCCGCGCAGCCGTTCGACGCCCTCGATGACGATCCTGCGGTCGGGCGACAGCTCGATCCTCGCCCCCATCCGCTGCAGGAACAGCGCCAGCTCCACCACCTCGGGCTCCATGGCGGCGTTCTTCAGCACGGTCTTGCCCTCGGCCAGCACCGCCGACATCAGCACGGTCTCCGTGGCGCCCACGCTCGGGTACGGCAGCTCGATCCGGGTGCCGTTGAGCCGCTTGGCCTTGGCGAAGATGCCGGTGTCGCCCACCTCCACCTCCGCGCCCATCGCGCGCAGGGCCTCGACGTGGAAGTTCACCGGCCGCCGCCCGATCGGGTCGCCGCCGACCAGCGGCACGAACGCCTCGCCCGCCAGGTGCAGCAGCGGGCCGAGCATGAGGATCGGGATCCGGTTCAGGCCGGTGAACGCGGCGGGCACGCGCGGCTCGATCTCCGTGCCCTGCTCGATCCTGATCTCCGTGCCCGAGATCTCCACGTGGATGCCGAGGGCCCGCAGCATGGCGGCGGTGATCTCGACCTCGCCCACCTCGGGCGCGTTGTGGATGCTGCTCTCGCCGGAGCCGAGCATGGCCGCGACCATGTGCTTGGACACGCCGTTCTTCGAACCGCGCACTTCGACGTCACCCCGGAGCGGGCCGGAGGGTTCTATGAGCCAGACCTCTTCTTCAATCACGGAGCGAGCCTAGCCGGGGGATACCATCGAGCTGATTCGGACGTACATGTGAGGGGGAGTGGCGTGGCGAGGGAAGTACGCGCTTTTGCGGTAACTGTCCTCACACTCGCCGCTCTCGGGGTGGCCGCCGGCCTGGTCTGGTCCGGGCTGACGCCGCGCGCCCCCTACCAGGTCACCGAGCAGGGCACGACCGTGCTCGCCGACCCCGCCACGCAGGCGCTGATCGCGGCCGACGGCTGGTACGCGGTGATCACGGGCGCGCTCGGGCTGCTGTGCGGCGGGGTCGCCTGGTTCAGCGGGCGGCAGTGGATGCTGCCGGTGCTGCTGGGGCTGTGCGCGGGCGGCGTGCTGGCCGCGTTCCTGACGTTGTGGACGGGCACCACGTTCACGATCGGGGCGGTCACGGTCGAGGCCGCCGCCGCGCCCGGGGTCAAGGTCGTCCCCGGCGCGCTGCGGCTGACCGCCTCCGGCGTGCTGGTCTCGTGGCCGTTGCTGGCCGTGGGGTTCTTCGGGCTGCTGGAGGGCATGCACGGCTACCGGGAGTCGCCGCTGCGGCATCCGTACGGGATCGGGCCCGACCTGGGCGAGCGCCGCTAGAGCGGGGGTCTGCGCAGGCCGTGCCCGGTCGCCTGCTCGAAGGCGCGCGCCACCCGCAGCACCCTGGCGTCCTCGAACGGCCGCCCGACGATCTGCACGCCCACCGGCAGGCCGTCGGGGGTGAACCCGGCGGGCACCGACGCGGCCGGCGCGTGCAGGACGCTGATCCAGTACGCCGAGCGCATCCACGACAGGTAGTCGGGCAGCCTCTCCCCGTTGATCTCGCCGACGTACGGGTGCTCGACCGGGAACGGCGGCACCTGGCTGACCGGCGCGATGAGCACGTCATAGGTGTCGAAGAAGGCGGCCATGCGCTGGTAGAGGCGGCTGCGGGCCACCTCGGCGCGGGCCAGGTCGGCACCGGTGACCTGGCGGCCCTGCTCGACGTTCCAGGCCGTGTTGGGGCCCAGGCCGCTCTTGTCGCCGTGGGCGAGCAGGTAGTACCAGGCCCGGTAGGTCCTGAACGCGTCCTCGGCGCCGCTCAGGTCGAGCTCGACCTGCTCGACCCGCGCGCCGAGCCGCTCGAACACGGCGGGCGCGGCAGCGGTGACCGCCGCCGTGGCCGCGTCGACCGGCAGCCCGCCCAGGTCGGGGCTCCACGCCACGCGCAGCCCCGCCACGCCCTGCTCGGGCTCTGGCGCGAAGACCTCCTTGATCGAGTACGGCGAGCGCCGGTCGAACCCGGCGATGGCCCCCAGCATCAGCGTGACGTCGTCGACCGTCCTGGCCATCGGGCCTGGCACGGCCAGTGTGTACCAGGCGGCGAGGTCGGACGGGTCGGGGACGCGGCCGGGCGTGGGCCGCAGCCCGACCACGTTGCAGAACGAGGCCGGGTTGCGCAGCGAGCCGCCCATGTCGGAGCCGTCGGCCAGCGGCACCAGGCCGGCGGCCAGCGCGGCGGCCGCTCCCCCGCTGCTGCCTCCGGCCGACCTGTCCAGGTCGTAGGGGTTCCTGGTGGCGCCGAACACCTCGTTGACGGTGTGGGAGCCGGTGCCGAACTCCGGGGTGTTGGTCTTGCCGACCGTGACGGCCCCCGCCGCCCGCAACCGCCGGACGATCACGTCGTCCTGGTCGGGGACGTGCTCGGCGAACAGCGGCGAGCCGTACGTGGTGCGGATCCCGGCCGTGTCGACCAGGTCCTTGTGCGCCACCGGCACGCCGTGCAGCGGGCCCAGGGGCAGCTCCCCGGACCGCGCCGCCTCCCGTGCCCCCTCGGACCGCGCCACTGCGGACAGGGTCGCGTCGGCCGCCCTGGCCGCGTCGAGGGCGCGTTCGGCGGCCAGGGTGACGATCGCGTTGAGGCGGGGGTTGACCTCTTCGATGCGGTCGAGGTGGGCCTGGAGCACCTCCACGGCGCTGACCTGCCGGGTCTTGATCAGGCGGGCCAGCTCGGTGGCGGTCAGGTAGTGCAGTTCGCTCACCCTGCGATCCTCCCCCACCGCCACCCGAAAGGCGACGGCGAGGTCAGGCGCCCAGGCAGGCCGGGCCGAGGAGCTGTTTGAGGTCGCCCATGAGCGCCGGAGACGGCGTGACCCGCAGCCGGTCGCCGACCCGCATCACCGTCGTCCTGGGGCCGTTGTGCACCTGCAGGTGCACCTCCGAGGTGCCCGGGTGCGTCGTCAGGATCTCCTTCAGCCGGCCCACGACCGGCGGCGTGCAGCGGGTCAGCGGCAGGCTCACCAGCAGCGGCCCGCCGGCCTCCTGGGTCAGGTCGGGCGCGGTCACCTCCATGGCGATGACCTTCGCGACGTCCTCGCGCTTGTCGATGCGCCCCTTGACGAAGACGATCGCGTCCTCTGCCAGGATCGTCGAGCACAACTGGTACGCCGACGGGAAGATCATCACCTCGATCGAGCCCGCGAGGTCCTCGAGCTGGGTCAGCACCCAGGTGTCGCCCTTCTTGGTGACCTTGCGCTGCACCCCGCTCAGGATGCCGCCCACGGTCACCACCTGCCCGTCGGCCCGGCTCTCGTCCTGCACCGCCGCGATCGAGCAGTCGGCCCCTGCGGCCAGGATGTGCTCGACGCCGAACAGCGGGTGGTCGGACACGTAGAGGCCGAGCATCTCCCGCTCGAACTGCAGCAGCGTGTTCTTGTCCCACTCGCCGACCGGGATCTGCACGTCGAAGGTCTGGTCCTCGCCGCCGTCGATCGCCCCGAAGAGGGAGTCCTGGCCGATGGCCTCGTTCTTCTTGATGTCGATGATCGCGTCGACGGCCTGCTCGTGCACCATGACCAGGCCCTTGCGCACGTGGCCCAGCGAGTCGAACGACCCCGCCTTGACCAGCGACTCGATCACGCGCTTGTTGCAGACGATGGCCGGCACCTTGCGCAGGAAGTCCTTGAAGTCGGCGAAGCGGCCCTTCTCCTTGCGCGCGGAGATGATGCCGTCGACGACGTTGGCGCCGACGTTGCGGACGGCCGACAGGCCGAAGCGGATGTCGGTGCCGCGCGGGGTGAAGTCGAAGTCGGAGTCGTTGACGTCGGGCGGGAACACCTTGATGCCCATGCGCCGGCACTCGTTGAGGTAGAGGGCCGACTTGTCCTTGTCGTCCTTGACCGACGACAGCAGCGCGGCCATGTAGGCGGCCGGGTGGTTGGCCTTGAGGAAGGCGGTCCAGTAAGCGATGAGGCCGTAGGCGGCGGTGTGGGCCTTGTTGAAGGCGTAGTCGGAGAACGGCAGCAGGATGTCCCACAGCGCCTTGATCGCGGCGTCGGGGAAGCCGTTGTCCTTCATGCCCTGCTCGAAGGAGGCGTACTGCTTGTCCAGCTCCGCCTTCTTCTTCTTGCCCATCGCGCGGCGCAGCAGGTCGGCGGCGCCGAGCGAGTAGCCGGCCACGCGCTGGGCGATGGCCATGACCTGCTCCTGGTAGATGATCAGGCCGTAGGTCGTGTCGAGGATGTCCTTCAGCGGGTCGGCCAGCGCGGGGTGGATCGGCGTGATCTCCTGCTGGCCGTTCTTCCGCAGCGCGTAGTTGGTGTGGGAGTTGGCGCCCATCGGGCCCGGCCGGTAGAGGGCGAGGGCCGCGGAGATGTCCTCGAAGTTGTCGGGCCGCATCAGGCGCAGCAGCGAGCGCATGCCGCCGCCGTCGAGCTGGAACACGCCCAGCGTGTCGCCCTTGGCCAGCAGCTCGTAGCTCTTGCGGTCGTCGAGCGGCAGCGCGAGCAGGTCGACCTTCTCCCCCGTGGTCGACTCGATCATCTTGAGACAGTCGTCCATGATGGTGAGGTTGCGCAGGCCCAGGAAGTCCATCTTGAGCAGGCCGAGCGTCTCGCAGGTCGGGTAGTCGAACTGCGTGATGATCACGCCGTCGGAGTCGCGGCGCATGACCGGGATGTGGTCGGTCAGCACCTCGCGCGACATGATCACGCCCGCGGCGTGCACGCCGGTCTGCCGGATCAGGCCCTCGAGACCCTTGCCGAGGTCCATCGTCGCCTTGACGTCGACGTCTTCCTCGTAGAGCTTGCGCAGCTCGCCGGCCTCGGCGTGCCGCGGGTGGTCCTTGTCGAAGATGCCCGACAGCGGGATGTCCTTGCCCATGACGGCCGGGGGGAACGCCTTGGAGACGCGGTCGCCCAGCGCGTAGGGGTAGCCCAGGACGCGGCCGGCGTCCTTGATGGCGGCCTTCGCCTTGATGGTGCCGAACGTGGCGATCATGGCGACCTTGTCGGCGCCCCACTTCTCGGTCACGTAGCGGATCACGTCGCCGCGCCTGCGCTCGTCGAAGTCGATGTCGACGTCGGGCATGGACACGCGCTCGGGGTTGAGGAAGCGCTCGAAGATCAGGCCGTGCGGGATCGGGTCGAGGTCGGTGATGCCCATCGCGTACGCCACCAGCGACCCCGCCGCGGACCCGCGCCCCGGGCCGACCGGGATGCCGTTCTCCTTGGCCCACATGATGAAGTCGGCCACCACGAGGAAGTAGCTCTGGAAGCCCATCTGCTCGATGATGCCGATCTCGTACTCGGCCTGCTTCTTGTGCTGCTCGTCGTAGCCCTCGGGCCAGCGCCTGGCCATGCCCTCCCAGACGGACTGGCGGAAGAACTCGCTCTCCGTCATGCCCTCGGGGATCGGGTAGGTCGGCATGAGGTTCTTGAACTCGAAGAACCCGGCGGGATCGACCCGCTCGGCCACCAGCAGCGTGTTGCGGCAGCCCTCGGCCCACAGGTCGGAGGAGTCGACCGCGCGCATCTCGTCGGCGGTCTTGATGTAGTAGCCGCTGCCGTCGAAGCGGAACCGGTCGGGGTCGGACAACTGCTTGCCGGTCTGGATGCACAGGAGGGCGTCGTGGGAGGGCGCGTCGGACTCGTAGGTGTAGTGCGAGTCGTTGGTGACCAACGGCGGGATGTCCAGCTCATGGCTGATGCGGGTCAGCCCGTCGCGGACGCGGCGCTCGATGTCCAGGCCGTGGTCCATGATCTCCAGGAAGAAGTTCTCCCTGCCGAAGATCTCCTGGAACTTCGCGGCGGCCTTGAGCGCCTCGTCGTACTGGCCCAGCCGCAGCCGTGTCTGCACCTCGCCCGAGGGGCAGCCGGTGGTGGCCATGAGGCCGTCGGCGTGCTCGGCGAGCGTGTCGGCGTCCATGCGCGCCCACTTGCGCACGAACCCCTCGGTGTAGGCGCGCGAGGACAGCCGCATCAGGTTGTGCAGGCCGGTCTTGTTGCGCGCCCAGATCGTCATGTGGGTGTAGTAGCCACCCGCCGAGACGTCGTCACGCTTCTGGTGCGGCTCGCCCCACAGCACCGGCTTCTTGTTGTGCCGCGACTCGGGCGCGACATATGCCTCGATGCCGATGATCGGCTTGATGTCGGCGGCCGTGGCCTGCTTGTAGAAGTCGTAGGCGCCGTGCATGTTGCCGTGGTCGGTGATCGCGATCGCGGGCATGCCCAGGTCGCCGACCTGCTTGAACATCTGCTTGAGGCGGGCCGCCCCGTCCAGCATCGAGTATTCGGTATGGACGTGCAGATGCACGAACGAGTCGCTGGACGACATGGAGGGGCGCCTCCCGGTCTCGATGGCGGTGGGTGTGATCCGACTCTAGTGGGCCCGGCCGACATCCCGGAGCCGCCTCGCGCCCCCCTTCCGACCGGCGTGCCGGGGGCGTCGCGGCCAGCAGCGCCGATATCCTCGGACTCACCCAAGGTAGTCAAGGAGTCACTCGGTGCGCACGCAGTCGGACGAGGGATACAGCCACGCGCTGGGCAACCGCCAGGTTCAGATGATCGCCATCGGCGGGGCGATCGGCGTGGGGCTGTTCCTGGGCGCCGGGGGGCGGCTGGCCGCCGCCGGGCCCGCCCTCGTGCTCTCGTACGCCGCCGCCGGGCTGGCGGCGTTCTTCGTCATGCGGGCGCTGGGCGAGCTGGTGCTCTACCGCCCCGCCTCCGGCTCGTTCGTCGAGTACGCCGGGGAGTTCATCGGCCCGTGGGCGGCCTTCGCCAGCGGCTGGATGTACTGGGTCAACTGGGCCTTCACCGGCATCGCCGAGCTGACCGCGATCGCCGCGTACATCCACTACTGGGCCCCCGCCTTCCCCGAGTGGCTCACCGCCCTGATCTCCCTGTGCTTCGTCCTGATCGTCAACCTGCTGTCGGTGCGGCTGTTCGGCGAGCTGGAGTTCTGGTTCGCCATGCTCAAGGTCCTGGCCATCACGGTCTTCCTGGTGGTGGGCCTGGTGCTGGTGGTGTTCGCGGTGGGCGAGGCGGGGCCGGGCAACCTGGTCGCGCACGGCGGGTTCTTCCCGACCGGGTTCCCGATGGTGCTGATGAGCCTGCAGTCGGTGGTCTTCGCGTACGCCTCGATCGAGCTGGTCGGCATCACGGCGGGCGAGACGGCCAGGCCGCACGAGGTCATGCCGCGGGCGATCAACGGCGTCGTGTGGCGCATCGCGATCTTCTACGTCGGCTCGGTGGCGCTGCTGTCCATGGTGCTGCCGTGGACCGCCTACCGGGCCGACACCTCCCCCTTCGTGACGGTCTTCGCCGGGCTGGGCGTGCCGTGGGCGGCCGACGCGATGAACCTCGTCGTCATCACCGCCGCGCTGTCGTCCTGCAACTCCGGCCTGTACGCCACGGGCCGCATCCTGCGCTCGATGGCCATGAAGCAGGAGGCCCCCCGCTTCGCCGGCGCGCTCAGCTCCCGGCACGTGCCGACCGGCGGCATCCTGTTCACCGCGATCATGTTCCTGGGCGGGGTGGCGCTGTTCTACTTCCTGCCCGAGCGGGCCTTCAACATCGCCACCGCCGTGGCCTCACTCGGGGTGGTCACCACGTGGGGCGTGCTGGTGTGGTGCCAGACCCGCCTGCGCCGCGCCGGTCACCGCTCGACCTTCCCGATGCCGGGCTCGCCCTACACCAACTGGCTGACGCTGGCGTTCCTGGCGCTGGTGGTGCTGCTGATGCCGTTCGCCGACCAGGACCAGCGGGTGGCCTTCTACCTCATCCCCGCCCTGGCGGCGGGCATCGCCGTGGGCTGGGTGATCGTACGCCGCCGCGGCGCCGCCCGCACCGCGCGCCTGCCGCCCGAGCTGCACCCCGACCCTCCGCGCGCCGTCTGAGCCCCGTCCCCGCCTGAGCCGGGACGCCTCGCGGAAGAAGAGTCGGGCGCCCGCGCCGATCATCGGCTGGGTAGTCTCGATGGCGCAGCCAGAAGGAGTCGCCGCTCGGGAGGTCGCGCTGGACGGGGCGAGACGGAAGATCGTCCAGGTCGCGGCGGCGGCCGCGACGGGTGTCGCACTGGCGCTGGCGTGCCTGGCGCTCGACGTCTTCCCGAAACTGGCGTGCGCCGTGCTCGACGCGGGCTGTCCCACCGGGCGGGCGCCCGCCGGGGCGCTGCCGCAGGTCACCCGGCTGACGGCCGTGCAGGTGGCGCAGAGCGGCGCCTACGTGGCGCTCGGCGACTCCTACTCCTCCGGCGAAGGGGTCTACGACCTCGACAAGGAGCCGGTCAACGACGGGGCCGACCGCTGCCATCGGGCCACGGGCTCGTACGTGCCGCTGGTGGCCGAGACGTACCGGTTCGGCGGCGGCACCGCGTTCTACGCCTGCAGCGGCGCGACCACCCGCCAGCTCCTGACCGGCCAGCACGGCCAGCCTCCCCAGATCACCCGGGTGAGCGGTGACGCGAGCCTGGTGACGCTGAGCATCGGGGGCAACGACGCCGGGTTCTCGAAGGTGCTGACCGGCTGCATCGTCAAGCTCCCGTGGTCGTCGGCCTGCGTCGACCAGGACGCCGCCGTCAACCGGCGCATCGACGAGCTGCGGACGAGCCTGCTCGAGGTGCTCAGGGAGCTGCGCGTACGCGCGCCGCAGGCGCGGGTCGTCGTGCTCGGTTACCCCAGGCCCTTCCCCGCCGACCCGGTGGCGAGCGTCGACAACCTGAGCGTGGCGGACCAGCGCTGGCTGAACGGCGTGACGCGGCGGCTCAACGACACGGTGGGGTCGGTGGTGGCCGAGTTCGACCGGGCGATCGCCGGCTTCGGGGCGCCCGGCAGCGCCGAGTACGTGGACGCCTACGAGGCGTTCGCCGGCCACGAGGTGGGGCAGCCGCAGCCGTTCCTGAACGGGCTGGCCATGGACATGGAGGAGCTGAAGGTCAACGCCCGCAGCTACCACCCGACGGGCGACGGATACCGCCGCTTCGCCGAGCTGATCACCGGGCAGATCGCCCGGGGGCCGGGCCGCCCGATGAACAACTTCCACCTGACCACCGCCCCCAGCTCCGCACGCCCCTGACGGCCGCTCTCGGATGCGGCGCTCAGCGGCCCGCGCGTTCCTCGGCCAGGTGCAGGCCGGCCTCGATGACGGCGTTCATGATCGCGGCGAGCCGCGTCTCGCCCAGCGACGGCGCCCGTACGGCCATCCGCGCGACGAGCGCGCGCTCCCTGGCCAGGTCGCGCCCGGCGAACCCGCCGACCGGCTTGATCCGCTGCACGATCCCCGCCAGCCCGGCCCGCCGCTCCAGCAGCGTGGCCAGCGCCGCGTCGACCCGGTCGATCGCCTCGCGGCACTCCGGCAGCGTGGCGGGCGTCTCCTCGCGCAGCAGCCCGCCCACGACCGTCACGGCCTCCTCGGCGGCCAGCCGGTCCGCCGCGCCGGTGATCAGCCCGTCGGCCCCGGCCGCGACCGCGGCGGCCGACAGCCCGGCGTCGCCCGAGACGTCCACCAGCACGGGACGCCCGCCCGCGGCCCGCGCTGCCCGCACCAGCCCCAGGTCAGGACGCCCGCCCTCGCAGAGGATGACCCGCCCGTCGCCCTCCGTCGCGCAGTAGTCGGCCAGGCCCAGCCACTCCTCCACGGGGGCCGACGGCCGCCGCTCCACCACGACCGGCAGCCCGAGCCCGGACGCCGCCCGCACCAGGGGGATGTCACGCGTCCACGACGCCCCCACCACCACGGCCCCCGCCAGCTCGGCGATCGCCGGCAGGTCGGCCGCCGTGGCCGGCTCCACCAGCGTGGCCCCCTCCCGCAGCGCCGTGTACGGGTCGGCCGCCCCGCGCGGGGCCCGCAGGCTGACGCGCCCGCCGATCACCACGGCGGGCCCCTCGCCGACGAGCAGGCCGCCCACCGCGACAGCCTGACGTTCCAAGGTCGATGACATTCCGGCTCCTCGACTCCAGGGCCGGCCCTGCGGAGCCGGCGGAAAACCAAAAAGGCAGAGACGATGGTCTCTGCCTCGTGCCGACTCCAGGCGGTCGCTACCCGACGACCGGCTCTCCCGGAGCCGGCTCGGTAAACGCGTAGCGACGACAAGTCATATCTGAACCCTACACCCCGTCCCGACCTGCTGGTCGGCACGTTGTACAGGGCGGACTGACCTTCAGGCGAGTCGCCGTTGATCCCCCGCTATGGGAGTATTTCTTGGCCTAGAGGAGGGGTTTGAGGCCGTTGACGTCGGATCGTAAGCAGGACGGACGCCGCATCGCCGGCCGGTACCACCTGCAGGAGCCCATCGGCAGGGGCGGCATGGGCATCGTCTGGCGCGCCCACGACGAACTGCTCGACCGCACGGTGGCGGTCAAGGAGGTCAGATACGCCGCCGCCCTGGGCGAGGAGGTGCAGCTACTCAACCGCCGCACCATGCGCGAGGCGAGGGCGGCCGCGCGGTTCGAGCACCCCAACGTGATCGTCGTGCACGACGTGATCGAGGAGGACGAACGGCCCTGGATCGTCATGCAGCTCGTCCCGTCACGGTCGCTGGGCGCGGTGATCAAGCAGGACGGGCCGCTGCCGCCCAAGCGGGTGGCCGAGATCGGCCTGGCCGTCCTGGACGCGCTGCACCGCGCCCACGAGGCGGGGGTGCTGCACCGCGACGTCAAACCCGAGAACGTGCTCCTGGCCGACGACGGCCGGGTCGTGCTCACCGACTTCGGCATCGCCACCCTGGAGACCGAGACGCAGCTCACGGTCACGGGCCTGGCGGGCACGCCCGCGTTCATCGCGCCCGAGCGGCTCAAGGGCCTGCCCGCGCGGCGCGAGTCCGACCTGTGGTCCCTCGGCGCCACCCTGTACACGGCCGTGGAGGGCCGCTCCCCGCACGAGCGCGGGATGGCGCTGGCCACCATGCACGCCGTACTCACCGACGAGCCCGACCCCGCGCCGCACGCGGGTCCGCTCACCGACGTGATCCAGGGGCTGCTGGTCAAGGAGCCGGTGCAGCGGCTGACGTTCGAGGAGGCGCAGCGGCTGCTGCGCGAAACCGTCGCGCAGGCGAGCCCGCCGCCCACCACGCAGTTCCCCGCGCAGGAACTCCACGTCCCGCCGCCGGCCCCGCGTCCCGCCGCCCCGCCCGCGAAGCCGAAGCGGCCCGGCCCGGCCAAGGCCAGGCGCCCGTACGCCCCCGTCGAGGACGACACCCCCACCGACCCTGACCTCGTCCTGGGAGGGGAACCGGGGCCCAAGCCCGTACCGGCGGCCCTGCCCGAGACCGGCGCGCGCATCTCGCAGGCGCAGACCGTCAAGCCGACGCCGCCCTCTCCCCCGGGCGGCTCCGGGGAGTCCACCATCGGCGCGGTCAGGCCAGAGCCGCGGCGGGCGGGCATGATCCTCGCGGCGGCCGTCGCCGTCGTGCTGGTGGCCGGGGTGGGCGGCTACCTCGGCCTCAGCTCGGCCCCCGACGAGGAGCCGCGCGAGACCGGCGGCCCCACCGCGGCCGCCGTCACCGCCTCGACCCCGGCAGGCTCGGCGAGCGCGTCCCCTCCCTCTCCCCCGCCCTCCGCGTCGCCCTCCGCCTCTCCCTCGGAGACCGCCGCGCCGTCACCGAGCGCGACGCCCAAGGAGACGAAGGACCCGCTGCCCGCCGGGTGGAAGATGTACAAGGACAAGAAGATGGGCTTCTCCATCGGCCTGCCCAAGGGCTGGGACGTGTGGACGCGCAGCGGACGGCAGGTCAAGTTCAAGGGACCGGGCGCGGCCTCCAACGCGTACGTCATGATCGAGGAGGCGGCCAAGCCGGGCACGGACCCGTACAAGGACTGGAAGAAGCAGGAGCCGTCGCTCAAGAACAACTTCGGCGGCTACGACAAGCTCGCCATCGAGAAGGTCGAGGATCCGCCCGCCTACATGAAGGCCGCCGCCGACTGGGACTTCACCTGGAACACCAACACGGGGAAGACGCGGGTCCGCAACAGGGGGTTCGTCACGTACAACGGGCGGGCGTACGCCATCTACTGGCACACGCTCAACAGCCACTGGAAGGCGGACTACGACTTGTTCCTGGGGTTCTGCGCGACGTTCGAGCCCGCCAAGTAGGCTGCGCCCGTGCACGTCGGCAATCGCTATCGTCTGCTCGAACCGCTCGGCGAGGGCGGGATGGGCGTCGTGTGGCGAGCGTACGACGAGTTGCTCGACCGCACGGTGGCGATCAAGGAGGTCCGCTACACCGGGGTGGGCGACGCCAAGCGGGCCGAGCTCAACCGCAGGACCATCAGGGAGGCCAGGGCGGCGGGCCGCCTCGACCATCCCTCGGTCGTGGTCATCCACGACGTCGTCGAGGAGGACGGCCGGCCCTGGATCGTGATGCAGCTCGTCCGGTCGCGCTCGCTGGCGCAGGTGATCGGCGCGGACGGGCCGCTGCGACCGCGGCAGGTCGCGGTGATCGGCGGCCGGGTGCTCGACGCGCTGCGGGCCGCGCACGCGACCGGGGTGCTGCACCGCGACGTCAAACCGGAGAACGTGCTGCTGGCCGACGACGGCCGGGTGGTGCTGACCGACTTCGGCATCGCCTCGATGGAGACCGAGGCGGGGCTGACGGCGACCGGCGGCCTGGTGGGCACGCCCGCGTACATGCCGCCGGAGCGACTCAACGGCGAACCGGCCCGGCCCGAGTCCGACCTGTGGTCGCTGGGCGCGACCCTGTACGCGGCCGTCGAGGGCGAGCCGCCGTTCAGGCGCGACTCCTGGGCGGCGACCGTGGCGGCGGTGCTGCGCGACGAGCCCGCGCCGCCGGCGCGGGCCGGGGCACTGCGGCCGGTCGTCATGGGCCTGCTGCGCCCCGACCCGGCCACGCGGATGGGCGCGGAGGAGGCCGCCCGGCTCCTGTACGAGATCGCCTCCGCACCTGCCTCCGCCTCCCCCGCCCCGCCCCTTCCTCAGCCCTCTCCCTCCACTTCGCAAGGCCACGCACCCACCCCCGCGCCCTGGACCGGTGACGGGCTCGCCGGAGGAGGGCCGGCGGAGACGGGCGGGCCGTCCCCCACCGTCCCCGGAGAGCGGGACCGACGCGGGAGGGCGTGGTGGATCTGGGCGCCCGCGGCCGTGGCCGCCCTGGCGCTGCTGGGCACGGGGGTCGTGCTGCTGTCCGACCGCTGGAGCGCCGCGCCCACCGACACCGACCCCACCCCGGTCGGGCAGGCCACCACCGGCCCTGTCCCGGCGGGCGACCCGAGCGCCCCGGCCCAGGACCCGGACGAGCAGCCGTCCGCGGACCCGTCGGCGACCCCGGAAGACGATCCCACCGCACCCCCCACCACGCCCGTCCCCGACGGCTGGCGGCGCTACACGAACGCGGCGGGCCGCTTCCAGATCGCCATGCCCGACGGCTGGACGGCGAAGAAGCACGTCACCCGCGACAGCGTCTCCTTCACCGGCCCCGGCACCTCCGGCGCGATGATCGTGGAGTGGACGGTGCCCGACCTGCCCTGGTCCGACCCCGTACGACACTGGACCGCGCTGGAGGCGGAGATCAAGCGCAAGGGCGAGTTCCAGGGCTATCGGCGCATCGGCATCACCGCCCTCGACTACCAGGGCCGCCCGGCCGCCGACTGGGAGTTCACCAGGGTGCGCGAGGGCGTCACCATCCACGTGGTCAACCGGGGCTTCCACACCGCCGACCGCCGGCCGTACGCCCTCTACTGGGAGACCCCGAACTCCCGCTGGACCAAGGACCGCCGCTACTTCGAGACGTTCGCCAAGACGTTCAGAGCACGATGAAGGAGCAGGCGCGGTTCTGGCGGCACCCGGCGGTGCCGGAGACCGACCTGCTCAAGGCCCGCTACGTCACCCACCGCTTCTCCCGGCACGCGCACGACGGCTACGCCATCGGCCTCATCGTCGCGGGCGTGGAGGAGTTCGACTACCGGGGCACGCTGCACCGGGCGGGCGCGGGCGAGCTGGTGCTGGTCAACCCCGACTCGGCGCACACGGGGCAGGCCGGGGTGCCGGGCGGGTGGGCGTACCGGATGCTCTACCCGTCGGTCCACGCGCTGGCCGCCGTCGCGGAGGAGCTGGGCGCGCCCGCGGGGACGCCGCACTTCCCGCGCCAGGTGGCGCGCGACGACCAGGTGGCGGCGCTGCTCGGACGCGCGCACGAGGCCGCGGAACGCGGTGACGCGCTGGCCGCCTCGACGTTGAGCCGGACGCTGTTCGCCCGGCTGCTGACCCGCCACGCCGCCCCCAGGCCGCCCGCGGTGCCGCCCGCCGAGGGCAGGCGGGCGGTGCGCGAGGCGCTCGACGTGCTGCACGCGAGCCTGGTCGATCCGCCGACGCTGGACGACCTGGCGGGCGCGGTGGGGGCGCGGCCGTTCGCGCTGCTGCGGGCGTTCAAGGAGGCGACGGGGATGCCGCCGCACGCCTACCTGACCTCCCTCCGGGTACGCCAGGCCCGTCACCTCCTGCTGGCCGGCGTGCGCCCGGCGCTCGTGGCCGCCGAGGTGGGCTTCACCGACCAGGCCCACCTCAACCGCCACTTCAAGCGCATCATGGGCGTCCCTCCCGCCGCCTACCAAAAGGCCGCAGGAACGTACAAGACCCGCTAATCACCCGGCACCTAGCCTCCCTAGGCATGGAACCGACAACTCACCGTTCCGCCGCCGTACGGGACGGACTGGGCGTGGGCCTGGCCGTGGGGCTGTCCGGGCTCGCCTTCGGCGCCGCGGCCGTCACCGCGGGCCTGTCCGTGCCGCAGGCGTGCGTGCTGAGCCTGCTGGCGTTCACGGGCGCCTCGCAGTTCGCGCTGACCGGCGCGGTGGGGGCGGGCGGCGACCTGCTGGCCGCCGCCCTGGGCGCGCTGCTGCTGGGCGGCCGCAACACCCTGTACGGCCTGCGCCTGGCCGACCTCCTCCGGGTACGCGGCCCGCGCAGGCTCCTGGCCGCCCAGGGCGTCATCGACGAGACCACGGCCGTCGCGCTGGCCCAGCCGACCCAGGAGGCCGCGCGTACGGGCTTCGTGACCACGTTCGCCAGCCTCTACCTCACCTGGAACCTGACCACGCTGGCCGGCGCGTACGGCACCTCGTTCCTGGGCGACCCCGGCGTGCTGGGCCTGGACGTGGTGGGCCCGGTCGCGTTCCTGGCCATCCTGTGGCCCCGGCTGACGGAGAGCGCCGAACTGCGCCGGCTCGCCGTGGCCGCGGCGGCGGTCGCGCTGTGCGCCACCCCGTTCTTCCCGCCGGGCGTGCCGGTGCTGATGTCGGCCGTGGCCGTTTTGGTGGTGATGGTGCGATGACGTTGTGGTGGGCGATCGCCGCCGTCTGCGCGGGCTGCTACGCGCTCAAGCTGGCCGGGCTGGCCGCCCCCCGGGCGGTGCTGGACCACCCGGCGGTGCGCAGGTTCGCCGAACTCGTGCCGGTGGCGCTGCTGGCGGCGTTGATCGCGGTGCAGATGTTCACGGCGGAGGGCGGGCTGCGCTTCGACCCGGCCCGCGCGGCTGGGCTCGGCGCCGCGCTGGTGGCGCTGCTGCTGCGCGCGCCGTTCCTGGTCGTCCTGGCGGCCGCGGCGGTCGTCACGGCACTCGCCCGGATGGCGCTGGGCTAGCTCCCCCGGACAGAGGCCCTCAGGACTCGTCGCGGCCCTCAGGACTCGTCGCGCACGATGTCGAGGGCCTTCTGCAGGTCCTGCGGGTAGTCGGTGCCGAACGACACCCACTCGCCCGTCGAGGGGTGCTCGAAGCCGAGGGCCACCGCGTGCAGCCACTGCCGGGTGACGCCGAGGCGGGCCGCGAGCGTGGGGTCGGCGCCGTACTGCAGGTCTCCGACGCACGGGTGGCGCAGCGCCGCCATGTGCACCCTGATCTGGTGCGTACGCCCGGTCTCCAGCTTGATGTCCAGCAGCGACGCGGCACGGAACGCCTCCACCGTGTCGTAGTGCGTCACCGACGGCTTGCCCCCTGCCACCACGGCGAAGCGGCCGTCGCCCGCCGGGTGCCGGTCGATGGGCGCGTCGACCGTGCCCCTGAACGGGTCGGGATGCCCCTGCACGAGCGCGTGGTAGCGCTTGTCGACCGTGCGTTCCTTGAAGGCCCGCTTGAGATGCGAGTAGGCGTGCTCGCTCTTGGCCACGACCATGGTGCCCGTGGTGTTGGCGTCGAGCCGGTGCACGATGCCCTGGCGCTCGGCGGCGCCGCTGGTGGCGATGGTGTGCCCGGCCCCGAGCAGGCCGCCGATCACGGTGGGGCCCGTCCAGCCGACGGTCGGGTGGGCGGCCACCCCGATGGGCTTGTTGACCACGACGATGTCGTCGTCCTCGTAGACGACGGACATGCCCGGCACCGGCTCGGCGACCGGCATGGGCGCGCTGACCGGCGGCGGCATGGTCACGTCGAGCCAGGCGCCCGCCTGCACCCGGTCGGACTTGGCGGGCTGCCGCCCGTCGACGAGCACCTCGCCCGCCGTGATCAGCTCGGCGGCGCGGGTGCGGGAGAAGCCGAACAGGCGCGAGAGCGCGGCGTCGAGCCGCTCGCCCTCCAGGCCGTCGGGCACGGGCAGGCTGCGCTGCTCAGTCATCGCCGGCCACCTCCTTCTCCTCGTGCCCGCGCGTGCGCGGCTCCTCCTTGGAGCCGTCGAGCTGTACGTTGCGCCAGGCCAGGATGACCGCCAGGATGCCGCCGCAGACGATCGCCGAGTCGGCGATGTTGAAGACGGGGAAGTAGTCGATGACGGGGAAGTTCCCCGGGAGCACCTCGATGAAGTCGACGACGTGCCCTTGGAGCTGGGTGGAGCGCCCGATGCCCGAGGGGTAGCGCAGCAGCCGGTCGGTGAGGTTGCCCACCGCCCCGCCCAGCAGCAGGCCGAGCGTGATCGCCCAGGAGAGGCTGCCCAGCTTGCGGGCGGTGCGCACGATGGCCACGACCACGCCGGCCGCGATGAGGGTGAAGACGAAGGTCATTCCGGTGCCGATGCTGAACGCGGCGCCGGAGTTGAAGATGACCCGGAACTGCAGGACGCCGGGGATGACCACCAGCGGCGCCTCGCCTTCCAGGGTGCGCAGCACCACCGTCTTGGTGGCGAGGTCGGCCGCGTAGATCACGGCCGCCAGCGCGATGAGGATGGTGATCAGGCGACGGCGGGCCCTGCCCGCCGTGCCACCCTCCCCCGGGCCGCCCGCTACCGGCGCTCCTCCTTCTGCTTGCAGGTCACGCACAGCGTCGCCCTCGGGAACGCCTGGAGGCGTTCCTTGCCGATCGGCTTGTGGCACGATTCGCACACTCCATAGGTCCCTGCGTCGATCCTGGCGATCGCACGTTCGTTCTGCGCGACCAGATCGCGCGCATTCAGGGTAAGGGCGATCTCGCGTTCGCGCTCGTACGTCTTGGCGCCGGCGTCCGCCTGGTCGTCGCCGGCTCCCTGGGTGACGTCTCCAGAGGCTATCTCGGTCTCGTGGCGGAGGATGTCCGCCTCGAGCTCGTCGATCTCCTTCTGGAGCCTGCCGCGTACCTCGGCCAGCTCTTCCGCCGACCACATCGTCGGTGTAGCCGTCTGCGTGACTGCCGCCATGGCTGCCTCCATTGCTGATCAAGGCCGTGAAATGGTGCGGGCAGCTTAGGATCCGGATAACGGAACGGCAAACGACCCGCCGGACGGTTTACCTCTCCCGTACTATCCCGCCCCGCGCATTCAACTCCTCCTCAGCGGCGTCCATTCCCACAACTTTGCGCGGTTTACGACTTGCGTACCGATCGGTGTCGAGAGCCGGGCTCCGCCCTGGAAAACCTGGAAGCCTTCGCCTCCACTCTGCGTTATGGTTTGTGTCTGCAAGGCGTTGATGGGGCCCGACTGTGAGGGATATCACCCCGGAGCCGCCGGAAGAACGGCCCTCACGGGCTCATTAGAACCGGCCGCAGTCAATGAAGAGGGCCTCGCCTAGCGCGGGGTCAAGAGGGGTGGTACCGCGGGGCCGCGAGGCTTCGTCCCTTCACGCACAGCCCTACCGGCCGCTCAAGCGTGGAGGTCACGCCCGAAATGTCGTCGCCAACGTTCCGCTCTCTTCCCGCGCAGGTCGACCTGCCCGCGCTCGAGCGCGAGATTCTCGACCGCTGGCGGGACGGGAAGATCTTCGAGCGTTCCGTGGAGCAAAACGCCGGCAACCCCTCCTGGGTCTTCTACGAGGGGCCGCCCACCGCCAACGGCCTGCCGGGCGTCCACCACGTCGAGGCGCGCGTGTTCAAGGACCTGTTCCCACGCTACAAGTCGATGCGCGGGTTCAGCGTGCCCCGCAAGGCTGGCTGGGACTGCCACGGCCTGCCGGTCGAGGTCGGCGTCGAGCGCGAGCTGGGCCTGTCCGGCAAGAAGGACATCGAGACGTACGGCATCGCCGAGTTCAACGCCAAGTGCCGCGAGTCGGTGCTGCGGCACGTCGACGCGTTCGAGCAGATGACCGAGCGGATGGGCTACTGGATCGACCTGTCCCAGGCCTACCGCACGATGGACCCGTCCTACATCGAGTCCGTGTGGTGGTCGCTGAAGGTCGTCTTCGACAAGGGGCTGCTGTTCCGCGACTTCCGGATCACGCCCTACTGCCCGCGCTGCGGCACCGGGCTGTCCGACCACGAGCTGGGCCAGCCGGGCGGCTACGAGACCGTCTCCAGCCCGTCGGTCCACGTCCGCATGCCCGTGACCGCCGGCCCGCTGGCCGAGCTGGGCGCGGCGCTGCTGGTCTGGACGACCACGCCGTGGACGCTCGTCTCCAACACGGCCGTCGCCGTGCACCCCGACGTGACCTACGTGGCGGCCCGCACGGCCGAGGGCGAGGTCCTCGTCGTGGCCGAGCCGCTGCTGTCGGTGCTCGGCGAGGGGGTGACCGAGGTGGCCCGCTACACCGGCCGCGACCTCGAGCACACTCCCTACAGCCGGCCGTTCGACCTGGTCGACATCCCCGGCGCCCACTACGTCGTGCTGGGCGACTACGTCACCGTCGAAGACGGCACCGGCCTGGTACACCAGGCCCCGGCCTTCGGCGCCGACGACCTGGCCGTCACCAAGCGCTACGACATGCCGGTCGTCAACCCGATCGGCCCCGACGGCCGCTTCCTCGACGACGTGCCCATGGTCGGCGGCAAGTTCTTCAAGGACGCCGACGAGGAGCTGACCGACGACCTGCGGGCGCGCGGCCTGCTCTACCGCGGCAGCCACTTCGAGCACAGCTACCCGCACTGCTGGCGCTGCCACACGGCGCTGCTCTACTACGCGCTCCCGTCCTGGTACATCCGCACCACCGCGGTCAAGGACCAGATGCTGGCCGAGAACGCCGACACCAACTGGTATCCCGACACGATCAAGTGGGGCCGGTTCGGCGAGTGGCTGCGCAACAACGTCGACTGGTCGCTGTCCCGCTCGCGCTACTGGGGCACGCCGCTGCCGCTGTGGGTGTGCGAGCGCGACGAGTCCCACGTGACGTGCGTCGGCTCGCTGGAGGAGCTGGGCTCGCTGGCGGGCCGCGACATCTCCGCGCTCGACCCGCACCGCCCCTACGTCGACGACGTGACGTTCGACTGCCCGGCCTGCGGCGGCGTGTCCCGCCGGGTGCCCGACGTCATCGACGCCTGGTACGACTCGGGCTCCATGCCGTTCGCCCAGTGGGGCGAACGGGGCCTGCCCGAGGGCCTCTACCCGGCCCAGTTCATCTGCGAGGCCACCGACCAGACGCGTGGCTGGTTCTACTCGCTGATGGCCGTCGGCACCCTCGTCTTCGGCCGCTCCTCCTACGAGAACGTGCTCTGCCTCGGCCTCATCCTGGCCGAGGACGGCCGCAAGATGAGCAAGCACCTGGGCAACATCCTCGAGCCGATCCCGCTGATGGACCAGCACGGGGCCGACGCCCTGCGCTGGTTCATGGCCTGCTCCGGCTCGCCGTGGGCGGCCCGCCGGGTGGGGCACGGCACGCTGGAGGAGATCGTCCGCAAGGTCCTGCTGACGCTCTGGAACACCGCCTCGTTCTTCACCCTCTACGCCAACGCCGAGTCCTGGTCGCCCGACCGGCTCGCCGAGGCCACCCCGGCCGCCCAGCGCCCGCTGCTCGACCGCTGGGCGCTGGCCGAGCTGCACCGTACGGTGGCCGAGGTCACGGCGGCGCTCGACGACTACGACACCCAGCGGGCCGGCCGCCGCCTGGCCGATTTCCTCGACGACCTGTCCAACTGGTACGTCCGCCGCTCCCGCCGCCGCTTCTGGCAGGGCTCGGAAGACGCGTTCGCGACCCTGTACGAGTGCCTCGACACCGTGCTCAAGCTGATGGCGCCGATCACGCCGTTCGTCACCGACTACCTCTGGGACGTGCTGCGCGGGCCGCAGGAGCCGTCCTCGGTGCACCTGACGACCTGGCCGCAGGTGCGCGACGACCTGCTCGACCCCGTGCTGTCGGACCAGATGGCCCTGGTGCGTCGCCTGGTGGAGCTGGGCCGCTCGGCCCGCGCCTCCTCCGGCGTCAAGACCCGCCAGCCGCTGCGGCGCGCGCTGGTGGGGGCGCACGACTGGCCGTCGCTGCCCGGGGAGCTGCGCGGGCTGGTGGCCGACGAGCTGAACGTCCAGACGCTGGAGGACATGTCGGGCTTCAGCGCCGATCTGGTGTCCTACTCGGTCAAGCCCAACTTCCGGGCGCTGGGCAAGCGGTTCGGGGCCCGTACGAAGATGGTGGCCGCCGCGATCGAGGCCGCCGACGCCACCCGGGTCGCCCGTGCCCTGCGCTCGGGCTCGACGGTCATGGTGGAGGCCGACGAGCTGGGCGAGATCATGCTCGGCCCCGACGAGGTGATCGTCAACGAGCAGCCCCGCTCGGGCTGGGCGGTGGAGACCGGCGCGATCGGCACGGGCACCGGTGAGACGGTCGCCCTCGACCTGGAGCTGACCGACGAGCTGCGCCGCGCGGGCCTGCTGCGCGAGGTCATCCGCCTGGTCCAGGACGCCCGCAAGTCCACGGGCCTGTCGATCACCGACCGCATCCACCTGTGGTGGACCGCCTCCTCCCCCGACCTGGCCACGGCGCTGCGCGCGGAGGGCCACGTGGTGACGGAGGAGGTGCTGGCGACCGACCTCACGGAGGGCACCGCCGACGGCCTGCCGTCCCACACGGACGCCGACCTGGGCCTGACCTTCCAACTCCGCCGCGCCTGACCCGTCAGGAAGCACCCCACAAGGCTGCACCCCCGCTCAGGGACGCACTCGCCAGAGCGCGCCCCTGAGCGGCGGCACCCCCACCACCCTCCAAGCCACAACCCGCCCTTCAAGCAACCACCACCAAGAGGAAGTAAGCAGGCCAGAACGACGACGATCCCATTCGCCGTACCCTGTCCTGTCACCCTGCCCGACCCCGCCACCTTGCCCGACCCATCGCCTTGCCCGACCCCGCCGCCCTGCCCGACCCATCGCCTTGCCCCGGCCCCGCCGCCTTGCCCGACCCCATCGCCTTGCCCCGGCCCCGCCGCCTTGCCCGACCCCGCCGCCCTGCCCGGCCCATCGCCTTGCCCCGGCCCCGCCGCCTTGCCCGACCCCGCTGCCTTGGCCCGGCCCATCGTCAGCCGCCCATCCCGCAGCCGAGCCGACACAGGCAGCTACCTCCGGCGACCGTCCCTCAGCCGCACCAGCACAAACGCGCTCTCCTGGCCCCATCTGGCCCTGCACTCGGCCAACCGTCCCGCAACCGTGATGGCGCGGGCGACTGCCCCTGTCCCGTCAAGGTCCGCTACCAGCCAACCGTCTCGGGGTTGTGCTGCCCCAGGCGGCGGATAGCTTCCCCACCGTGACCTCAGCCCAGCAACCCACAGCCGTACTGGCACGCACGGCGACCCCCGCCCGCGCTCAACCGAACATCCACCTGCCAAGTCGACGCGGGAAGCTATCCCGGCCTGACCTCAGCAACCGTCCACCGGGCCGCGCCGACGCAGGGGGTGCGCAACCGCCTCCGCCCTCAGCAACCATCCCCCCGACCGCGCCAACGCAGGAGGCCGCGCGACCACCTCCGCCCTCAGCAACCGTCTCCCCAGCCACGCCAACGCAGGAGGTGCACAACCACCTCCGCCCTCAGCAACCATCCCCCCGACCGCGCCAACGCAGGAGGCCGCGCGACCACCTCCGCCCTCAGCAACCGTCTCCCCAGCCACACCAGCGCAGGAGGTGCACAACCACCTCCGCCCTCAGCAACCATCCCCCCGACCGCGCCAACGCAGGAGGCCGCGCGACCACCTCCGCCCTCAGCAACCGT